>CAZOMJ010000047.1:0-3484 GCA_964581055.1 uncultured Candidatus Kuenenia sp. | reverse complement strand
GCCCGAGAGGTAGCCGTAGGTGCCGCCGGAGAGTGTCGAGTAGATCAGGCTGCCCGGAGCAGCGAGGTCGACCGTGGTGGGACCGTAGTTGGAAAAAATGGAGAGACTGTCGGCCTGATCGCTCGAGGCGACGGCGATCACGTTGGGAACGTCGTAGCTGCTGGGATAGCGGGGGATGACATCGTTGTTGGAGGCGTTGTTGCCGGCGGCCGCCACGAACGTGATGCCCACGGCGCCCATGGCGGTGATGGCGTCCCGCATCACGATGGACGCCCCGGTGGACGCCCCCCAGGAGTTGTTCGCGACCACGATGTTGGTCTCGAAGTCTCGCCGCATCATCGTCACGTAGCTCATCGCGGCGAGCGCGGCGGAAACGGTGCCGACGCCATTGTCCCCCAGGATCTTCAGCGGCATCAGTGCCACGGTCCAACCGAGGCCGGTGATGCCCACGCCGTTGTTGCCGACCGCGCCGATGATGCCGGAGACGTGGGTGCCGTGGCCGTAGCCGTCCTGCACGTTGTTCGTGTTGGTGAGGAAGTTCCATCCATAGACATCGTCGACGAAGCCGTTCTTCTCGTCGTCGATGCCGTTGGTGGCCAGCTCCCGCGGATTTTTCCAGGTGTTGGTGATCAGGTCGGGGTGCGAAAGGTCGATGCCTGAATCGAGCACCGCCACCACGACGATCCGGGCACCCGTGGTGATGTTCCAGGCGGTCGGGGCCTGCATGATCGGCGGCGCCCACTGCAGCGGATAGCCGGGATCATTGGGAACCGCCGAGGGCTCGGTGCCGGGCGGCGGGGCTACCGCCGGGGTTGAGGGCGGAGCGTCGATGATGAAGTCGGGCTCGATCGCCAACACCCCGGGCGTCTGGCTGGCCCAGTCGACGACCAACTGCGGGTCGGCGCCGGGCGCCACGAGTGAAAAGAAACCCTCGCCCAGCGAAGTGGTCGTCCAGGTCACCGGCACGAGCGCCGGCGGAATGGCCACCGATCCATAGGGAGTGGCCGATTCGAACTTGCCGTTCCAATACCCTTCCCGCACGTCGGTGGGCTGCCCCTGCCAGATGATCTGCTCGATCGGCTGGGCGAGTACGGCCGGCGAGAAGGTGCCGGGGCTCCAACACTTCAACGTCGAGCCGTCCCGCGTAGACCAATCGTCGCAGTCGCTGGAGCCGATTCATGGTGCGCACATCTCCGGTTGCCGATCGCAGTGACCGTCAACGGTGATGCGAACGGAACAGGCAGTCGTCCATGAACGAAGTCGCGAACACGCGGATTCCTGCGTGTCCATCCCGTATCCGTTCCAATGCTATGCATGGGAACGGCGGCGATTCCTTCGCGGCACCCAGGGCCAGCGATACCCGGCGAAATCCCAGAGAACCAGCCCCGCCGCCGCGTCGGACAGATGGCGGCTGTGGACCGTTGGAATAAAAGCCCCCTGCGGAAGCCGGGGGACACCGGGAGTGCAGCAGATCCTGCCTGCCACATCCGCTACAGGTCCACGCCCAACTGATCAGCCTGCAGCCGCAGGGCCCGCTCGAAGGCCGGGAAGGGGTAGTTCGTCCGGCGTCGTACGGCCCACATGAAGGTGGAGTCGACCAGCTTGCGGGGCAGCTTCCCGGCTTTGACGAGCCGGGCCACCTCATCGATGAACTCCGTCTCCTCGGGCCGGCGGGCCTTGAGGCCGGTCTTGAGCTGGTCTTCGAGCGAGATCACCTCGGCGCCGCCGACGGGCTCGTCGGCGCGGGCCCATGTGCCCGGCAGGGCGGAGAGGGCGAACGCCAGGAGAAAAATCACCGCCGAGATGCGAGTTCGCATGAAAAGTCGGCTCCGGTTCGGGGGCCACGGCACCTAAGAGGTGAGGACAACTAGGCTCCCCGTCGTATCGCGTCAACGGCGAATCTCAGCGGGCCGGCGAACTGGAGCGTTTAGGCGGAATGGCTTTCATTCCTGAAGAACAGTCCGTCGTTTGCCTATCACTGGTCATCGGCTCTGAGCTGCCGGGAGAGGCAAGTTGAAAAGGTGCCGCCACGGGGGAAAGCACGCCGTCACTGGAAGCGGGCGATCGCGTAGGACTTTTTCCCCGACCGCAGCACGAGCGTGGCGACGCCAGCCAGATCCTTCGCGGTGAGCCGATAGGCGACGTCGGAGATTCTTCGGTTGTTGACGTAGGCTCCGCCCTGTTCGATCGTGCGGCGGGCGGCTCCACGGCTCTGGGCCAGGCCCGTGTCGGCGAACGCTTCGACCAGTTGCAGGCCCTCGCCGTCGAGCGCCGAGCGGGGAAACTCACGGCTGGGCACGTCGGCAAAAATCTCGGCGAGTTGGCCGTCATCGAGCTGGCCAATTTCGGCGCCGAAGAAGATCTCCGTGGCCTGCTTGGCGGCCGAGAGTCCCGCGTCGCCGTGTACGAGCCGGGTGAGTTCCTCGGCCAGACGCTTCTGCGAATCGCGGGCGGCGGGCTGGGCGGCCCGCTTTACATCGAGGTCGGAGAGTTCGTCGAGCGACAGGGGAGTGAGCCGGGCCAGGCAGCGGCCCGCGTCGTCGTCGTCGAGGTTGATCCAGTATTGATAGAAGCGATAGGGACTTGTGCGACGTGGATCGAGCCAGATCGCGCCGGAGGCCGTCTTTCCCATCTTCGTGCCGTCGGACTTCGTCAGCAGCGGGCAGGTGATGCCGTGCAGTTCGCGGGAGCGGAGTCGGCGGCCGAGTTCGATGCCGGCGGTGATGTTGCCCCACTGATCGCTGCCGCCGATCTGCACGCGGCAGTCGAGCGCGTCGGAGAGATGCACGAAGTCCCAGGCCTGCAGCAGCATGTAGCTGAACTCGGTGTAGGAGAGGCCGCCGTCACGCTCCAGCCGGCTCTTCACCGAGTCCTTGCCGAGCATCTGCGAGAGCGGCACATGCTTACCGACATCACGGAGAAATTCGAGATAGCCGACGCCCCGCATCCAGTCTGCGTTGTTGACGACATGGTGCGGGGTGACGGACGCAACTCCGCGGGCTTCATGGCCTGCGTCGCTGAGGATGGCTCGAATCTGTTGTTCGACCCCGGCGATGTTGGCCGCCAGTTCGTCGGGCGACAGAAGGTTGCGTTCCTCGCTCCGGCCGCTTGGGTCGCCGATCATTCCCGTCGCGCCGCCGATGAGTGCCACGGGCTCATGGCCGGCGTGGGCCACGCGTCGCAGCAGCACGAGCGCCACCAGATGCCCGACGTGGAGGCTGTCGGCCGTCGGGTCGAAGCCGGCGTAGACGCGGCGGCCGGGAGTGGCGAGCCATTCGCGGAGCCGGCTCACGTCAGTCGACTGGTGGATCAGGCCGCGGGCCTGGAAATCGCAAACAAGGTCGTGTGTCATTGAAATGAAAATAAGGGGCAGAGCTCGGGTTACCCGCATTGGTTCGCCGGCTGCGGCATGCTCGTCGCCGGCGGACTTTGCTACAGGATGCTCGTGGATGGTGGTGAATCGCTCGTGAGTCGTAAAGTTCAC
>CAZOMJ010000046.1:0-33746 GCA_964581055.1 uncultured Candidatus Kuenenia sp. | reverse complement strand
CAGGCGGCCCGCGAAAGCGCCCGGCGATCCAGCTGTACCAACAACGTGAAGCAAATAGCGCTGGGACTTCAGAACTTTCACGACGCCCGAGGGTGTCTTCCGTCGGCGCGGACAACGAAAGGATCGTTTCCTGGTGCGAGTCTCGGAGGCAGCAACAGGGCCACGTGGTTCCTCTATTTGCTGCCGTATGTCGAGGCTGCCGACGTCTATAACAAAATAAATTTTACCGACATTATCATCTGGAACGCTCCCTCTTCCTCGTGGTCGATTCCCGTCGCATTGTGTCCGTCGGATCCGACCGCTCCGTTTGTGAAGCCTCGCGGGATTTACGCGAACTATAGCGGGAACGTTGGCGCCATGGCGCTCGACCAAATCTGGTCGGGCGCTGTTTGCGATGGAATTTTCTATCAAGACTCGCAGATGCGGATGAAAAACGTCTCCGATGGACTGTCGAAAACAATGGTGATCGCTGAGACTCTGGTGAGTAAAACAGCGTCATCATCCGCGCCTGATAACCGCGGCCGCATATGGGATGGCGAACTTGGGTTCGGGGCCGTGTTCAATACGCGGACTGAGCCGAACTCGGGTGCGATCGACGTTCTTCTGTACTGCGCAACCAGTAGCGACGCCGACTGGCTGCAATGGACTCCCTGCACTACGACGAGTACGACGGGGAGGGCTGCAGCCGCACGGAGCCGACATATGGGCGGCGTGCTGGTTGGCATGATGGACGGTTCGGTTGGCTTCGTCGACAATTCGGTTGAGAGCTGGGTGGCGGGCGGGGCTCCAACCGCGTGGAATACCGCACTCGACTTTAAGAAAATGGGCGTCTGGCAAAAGCTCGCTTGCCGGTACGACGGCCAGGCAGTCTCAACACCGTTTGGCAACTAGAGAGAAGTCGATGAAAACGAATCCTCTTCGGGGCTCTGGGAAGCGATTGGCTCAGCGTATGGCCGCGGTGGCCGCCGTGATGCTGGTGGCCTTCGTCTGCACGGGCTGTGGGCAAACAGGGCCGCGCAACTGCCGGATTTCCGGTGCGGTGACGCTTGACGGAACGCCGGTACAAGACGGCGCGATCCAATTCGGCGTCGTGAAATCAGGCGACGTTCCGGGGGGGGCAGTGATCATCAATGGGCGATACCAGACGTGGGTGTCACCAGGGCCCAAGACCGTGAGGTTCGCGGTCTCAGGAAGTCGGGAGGGGCTTGCCCCACAAGACGGAACGCCGAATATCTGCCCGCCAAAGTATCACAATGACCCGCTTGAAATCGACGTGCGGAAAGACGGCGTTTACGACTTTCCGCTCACCTCGAAATGAAAGCGGGCTCTCAGCCCTCCCGGCCACCCCTCCAGCACCTCACGCGTGCACGGCGAACTCGCCCGCCGACAGGCTCGGCAGGTTCGTCTGGCCCATCAGCCAGAGGTCGACCGACCGTGCCGCCTCGCGGCCCTCATGGATCGCCCACACGACGAGCGACTGGCCGCGACGCATGTCGCCCGCGGCAAACACGCCGTCCCGGCTGGTCTTATAGTCGCTGCCGGTCTTGATGTTGCCACGTGGATCGAGTTCGAGCCCGAGGTCCGCGATCGGCCCCTGCTTCTCCGGCCCCATGAAGCCCATGGCCAAGAGCGCCAACTGGCAGGGCCATTCCTGCTCGCTGCCCGGCACCTCGCGAAACTTCTGCTGGCCCGAGGCTTCGTCCGTATACCACTCGATCCGCACGGTCTTCACCGCCCGCACGTGACCCTTGTCGTCGCCGAGAAACTCCTTCGACAGGATGCTCCACTCGCGGCGGCAGCCCTCTTCGTGCGAGGAACTCGTCCGCATGATCACGGGCCAGTTCGGCCAGGGCGTGCTCGCCGGCCGTTGGCTGCGGCGCGGATACTTCCCGAGGTCGGGCGGCTGCGGCAGCAGTTCGAACTGCGTCAGGCTCTTGGCGCCCTGCCGGTTGCTCGTGCCGTCGCAGTCGGAGCCGGTGTCGCCGCCGCCGATCACGACCACGTCCTTGCCCTCGGCCACGATCTGCCCCTGCACCTCGTCGCCGGCGTTCCGCTTGTTCTGCTGCGGCAGGAACTCCATCGCGTAGTGCACGCCCTTGAGGTCACGGCCCGGGATCGGCAGGTCGCGGCCGAGCGTCGCCCCGCCGGTCAGCAGGATGGCGTCATACTCTTCGGTGAGTGTCTGCGTGCTGATGTCAGTCCCGACGTTCACGCCGCAGCGGAACTCGACACCCTCCTCACGCATCTGCTCGACCCGCCGCCAGACCCGCCACTTCTCGAGCTTGAAGTCGGGGATGCCGTACATCAGCAGGCCACCCGGGCGGTCGGCCCGTTCGAACACCGTCACCAGGTGCCCGGCGCGGTTGAGCTGCTGCGCCGCGGCCAGCCCCGCCGGCCCGCTGCCGACGACCGCCACCCGCTTGCCGGTCCGAACCGCGGGCGGCTCGGGCACGACCCAGCCCTCGTCGAAGGCGCGATCCGCGATGGTCATCTCGATCTGCTTGATCGCGACCGGGTCTTCATTGATGCCGAGCACGCAGGCGGCCTCGCAGGGTGCGGGGCAGACGCGGCCGGTGAACTCGGGAAAATTGTTCGTGGCATGCAGCCTTTGGCTGGCCTCGTGCCATTGCTGGCGGTACACGAGGTCGTTGAAGTCGGGAATGATGTTTCCCAGCGGGCAGCCGGTATGGCAGAAGGGAACGCCGCAGTCCATGCAGCGGGCGCCCTGCTTCGCGAGTTCCTCCTGCGGAAGGACCGTGAGAAACTCGTTGTAGTTCTTGAGCCTGTCGGCGACCGGCGCGTAGCCGCTCACCTTCCGCTCGTACTTCATGAATCCGCGTGGCTCACCCATGGACCTTTTCCTCCTGCTGACGTGCTTCTTGCTGTTCCTGTTCGGCGAGCTTGCGGAGTTCCGCCAGGGCCCGCTTGTAGTCGATCGGCATCACCTTCACGAAGCGTGACTGCTCCGTCTTCCAGCCGTCGAGGATCGCGCGGCCGCGGCTCGAGTCGGTGTATTCGACGTGCTTCTCGATCCGCGCCTTCACGTAGTCGAGGTCGCCCGCATCGAGCGGTTCCAGTTCCACCATTTCCGTGTTGACCTTCTGGCGGAACGTGCCGGTTGTGTCCCAGACATACGCGATGCCGCCGCTCATGCCCGCTGCGAAGTTGCGGCCCGTCTCGCCGAGGATCACGGCCCGGCCGCCCGTCATGTATTCGCAGCCATGGTCGCCCGTGCCCTCGACGACGGCTTCGGCACCGCTGTTGCGGACGCAGAACCGCTCGCCACAGATGCCGCGGATGTAGATTTCGCCGCTGGTGGCGCCGTAGCCCACCACGTTGCCGGCGATCACGTTGTCCTCCGCCTTGAATCCGGCGTCGCGGGCGGGCCGCACGATGACGCGGCCGCCCGAGAGCCCCTTGCCGCAGTAGTCGTTGACGTCGCCCTCGACCGTCACGGTCACGCCCGGCACACCAAACGCCATCACGCTCTGCCCGGCCGTGCCGGTGAAGGTGATCTGGATCGTGCCATCGGGCAGGCCACCCGCGCCGTGCCGCCGTGTCACCTCGCTGGAGAGGATCGTGCCGACGGTCCGGTTGATGTTGCGGATTGGCAGAGCGAGCTTCACGGGCGTGCGCTGCTCCAGGGCCGGCTTGCAGAGGTCGAGCAAGGTGGTCATGTCGAGCGACTGCTCGATGCCGTGATCCTGCGACGACTCGTGGTGCGTCTTCACGTTCTTCGGCACCTCGGGCTTGTGAAGGATCGTGGAGAAATCGAGTCCCTTGGCCTTCCAGTGGGCGATCGCGGCCCTCGTGTCGAGCCGGTCCACCCGGCCGACCATCTCGTCGATGGTGCGGAAGCCGAGCTTGGCCATCAGTTCACGGACCTCCTCCGCGAGCATGAAGAAGAAGTTGACGACGTGCTCAGGCTGGCCGGTGAACTTCTTGCGGAGCTCCGGATCCTGGGTGGCGACCCCCACGGGGCAGGTGTTGAGATGGCACTTCCGCATCATGATGCAGCCGATCACGACGAGCGACGCCGTGGCGATGCCGTATTCCTCGGCCCCGAGCATGGTGGCGATCACCACGTCCTTGGCCGTGCGGATCATGCCGTCGGTCTGCACGACGATCCGCCCACGGAGGTCGTTCATCACGAGCACCTGGTGCGCCTCGGCGAGGCCGAGCTCCCAGGGCAGCCCGCAATGCATGATCGAGGTCTGCGGGCTCGCGCCGGTGCCGCCGTCGTGGCCGGAGATGAGCACCACGTCGGCCTTGCCCTTCGACACGCCCGCGGCGACCGTGCCCACGCCCACCTCCGCCACGAGCTTCACGCTGATCCGCGCGTGGTGGTTGGCGTTCTTGAGGTCGTGGATGAGCTGCGCAAGGTCCTCGATCGAGTAGATGTCGTGGTGGGGTGGCGGGGAGATCAGGCCCACGCCCGGCGTGCTGTGGCGAATCCGCGCGATCTCGCGGTCGACCTTATGGCCGGGAAGCTGGCCGCCCTCGCCGGGCTTCGCGCCCTGCGCCATCTTGATCTGCAACTCCTTCGCGTTGACGAGATAGAGGCTCGTCACGCCGAAGCGGCCGCTGGCCACCTGCTTGATGGAGGAGTTCTTGCTGTCGCCCGATGGCTCGAGCTGATACCGCACCGGGTCTTCGCCACCCTCGCCGGTGTTGCTGCGGCCGCCGAGCCGGTTCATGGCGATGGCGAGCGTCTCGTGGGCCTCCTTCGAGATCGACCCATACGACATGGCGCCGGTGGCGAACCGCTTGACGATCTCCTTGGCTGGCTCCACTTCATCGAGCGGGATCGCCCCCTGCCCGCCAGCAGACGGTTCAGCCCACTTGAAATCGAGCAGGCCGCGGAGCGTGAGCAGTTTCGTCTGCTGCTCGTCGATCAGCCGCTGATACTTCCTGAACTCCTCGCGGCTGTTGATCTGGGTGGATCGCTGGAGCGTCGAGACGACGTCGGGTGCGAGCATGTGCGACTCCCCCTTCCGCCGCCACTGGTAACGGCCGCCGACGTCGAGTTCGAGCGTCTGCGGGACGCTCGTCTTCGGCCAGGCATGCTCGTGCCGCTTGAACGATTCCTCGGCCACGCCCTCGAGGCCGATGCCGCCGATCCGGCTGGGCGTCCGCGTGAAGAACTCGTCGACGAGCCCCTGCTCGAGGCCGACCGCCTCGAAGATCTGTGCGCCGCGGTAGCTCTGCTGCGTGGAGATGCCCATCTTGCTCATCACCTTGAGCAGACCCTTGGAGGCCGCCTTGACGAAGTTTTTGTGGAGCTTCTCGCGCGGATAGTCGGCCGAGATCATCCGCTCCGCCTGCATCTGGTCGATCGTGGCGAAGGCCAGGTAGGGATTGACGGCGCCGGCACCGTAGCCCGTGAGCAGGGCGAAGTGCTGCACTTCCCGGGCCTCGCCCGTCTCGACGACGATGCCGCACCGCGTCCGCGATCCCTCGCGGACCAGGTGGTGGTGCACGCCGCCTGTGGCGAGCAAGGCCGGCACGGCGGCCTTCTCCCGGCAGACGCCGCGGTCGGAGAGCACGACGATCGTCGCGCCGCCCGCGACGGCGCGGGAGGCTTCGTCGCGGATCGCGTCGAGGCGTTTCCGCATCCCGGCCACGCCTTCCGCGGCAGGAAAGAGCATCGAGATGGTCGTCGCGACGAGCCCGGGCTGGTTCATCGCCTTGATCCGCGCGCATTCGGCGTTGGTGATGACCGGCGTTTCCAGCCGCAGGAGCCGGCATTGCTCCGCCTTCGAGTCGAGCAGATTTCCCTCGCTGCCGATCGTCGTGATCATCGACGTGATGATCTCCTCGCGGATGGCGTCGAGCGGCGGGTTGGTGACCTGCGCGAAGAGCTGCTTGAAGTAGTTGGCGAGCAACTGCGGCCGGTCGGAGAGCACGGCCAGCGGGGTGTCGTTGCCCATCGAGCCGATCGGCTCGGCGCCGTCGGTGGCCATCGGTGCGACGATCACCTTCAGATCCTCGAGCGTGTAGCCGTGGGCACGCTGCAGTTCGAGCAGGCTCGACGGCTCGCCCGCCACGCCCGCCGCACGCCACGGATCGATCGCATGCGGCATGCCGTTCGTGCTGTTGCCG
The DNA here is from genome assembly GCA_964581055.1 of uncultured Candidatus Kuenenia sp. GTDB lineage: Bacteria > Planctomycetota > Planctomycetia > Pirellulales > UBA1268 > CAMCQY01. The sequence continues at coordinate 27,644 of CAZOMJ010000046.1, read as the reverse complement.
TTGGCGGTCTGCAACAGTTCCTCCGGCAGCACGGCCCGCGACTTCGTCACGTCTGCCACGGTCGCCGGATCGGCGATCTGGTCGAGCCGCACCTGCTGGGCCGCGATCCATTCCCGCCACGGCTTCGCGGTGGCGAGCTTCCGCTTGATCTCGTCGTCCTCGACGATCCGCCCTTCCTTGGTGTCGACGAGGAACATCCGGCCCGGACGCAGACGCCCCTTGCGGACCACATCGCCCGCCGGCAGTTGCAGCACGCCCGCCTCGCTCGCCATCACGACGAGCCCGTCCTTCATCTGCCACCAGCGGCCCGGCCGCAGACCGTTGCGGTCGAGCGTGGCGCCGATCCGTGTACCGTCGGTGAAGGCGAGGGCAGCCGGCCCGTCCCACGGCTCCATGAGGCAGGCCTGGAATTCGTAGTAGGCCTTGAGGTCGTCCGCCATGCTCTCGTGGCCGCTCCACGGCTCGGGAATGAGCATGCTCACCGCCTCTTCGATCGGCCGGCCGGCGAGCACGAGCAGTTCCAGCACGTTGTCGAAGGTGGCGGAGTCGCTGCCCCCCTCGCGGATCACGGGCTTGATCTTGTCGAGATCCGGCCCATACACGGGATGGGCGAGCATGCTCTCCCGCGCGTGCATCCAGTTGATGTTGCCGCGGACGGTGTTGATCTCGCCGTTGTGCGCGATGAAGCGGAAGGGATGGGCGAGATCCCAGGTCGGAAACGTGTTGGTGCTGTATCGCTGGTGCACGAGTGCCAGCGCGCTGGTCATCTTCGGGTCGGAGAGATCGGGGTAATACTTGTCGACCTGGTCGGCCAGCAGCAGACCCTTGTAGACGATCGTCCTCGCCGAAAGGGAGCAGACGTAGACGAACGTCTGCTCGGTGAGGCCGAGCTTGCCCAGTTCGATCCCAAAACGCTTCCGCAGCACGAACAGCTTCCACTCAAAGTGGTCGCGGGCCGTTTTCTTGCCGCGGCCCACGAAGGCCTGCCGCACGACCGGCTCCACCTCGCGGGCGGTGCCGCCGATGAAGCGGTTGTCGGTGGGCACGCTCCGCCAGCCGAGGAATTCGAGGCCTTCCTCCCGGCAGAGTTTCTCGAAAAACATCTCCGCCGCCTCGCGGTCGCCATCGGAGGGAGGCAGGAAGACGTTGCCCACGGCCCAGTCGCCCGGGGCCGGCAGCGTGATTCCGGCCTGCGGCGTCGCCGCCGCGAAGAACTCCTGTGGCATCTGGAGGAGGATGCCCGCGCCGTCACCCGTGAGCGGGTCGCAGCCGCAGGCGCCGCGATGCGTCAGATTTTCCAGCACCTCGAGTCCCTGGCGGACGATCTTGTGGCTCTTCCGCCCGTGGAGATTGACGACGAACCCCACGCCGCAGGCGTCATGCTCGTTGGCGGGATCGTAGAGGCCCTGGGCGGGGGGAAGACCGTGGGAACGCGTCATTGCGATACTCGAGTGAAGGGAAGCTGTGGGAGCCGGGATACGTTGCAGACAACCGTCAGGAAGGGAACCGGGGACTGAAAAAGGTGGGACTCCGTGTCATGCGTGTGCGGCGGCGTGTTCCGCATCGGCCGTCGCCCCATCGGCAAGCGGCAGGTGAATGTCATGGGCATGGCCTCGGAGCAGTTCGATGAACCGCCGCACGGTGGGGGCGAGCGGTTTGCCACGGGCGTGGATGATCCCGAGGGGCCGCACGAGTTCCTCGTCGGAGATCCGAACGCTGGCCAGCGTGCCGGCCGCCACCTCGCGAAGCACGGTCGGCTCCGGCAGGAGTGCCACGCCCGCGTCGATCTCGATCGCCCGCTTGATGGTCTCGATATTGTCGAACTCCATCACGACATTCGGTTCCACGCCACGGGCCGCCAGCACGCGGTCTATCTCGTGGCGAATGACGAGGTCGGGATCGAAGTTGACCATCGCCCGCCCATCGAGGGCGGCGAGCGGGATCGTGTCGTGGCCCGCGAATGGATGGCCCGGCGCGCAGACGAGCACCATCGGCTCCTCCCGCCACGGTTCCGCATGGACGGTTCGTGTGCTCCGGGGATAGCTGACGACGCCGATGTCGGCCTCGCCGCCCTCCACCGCCTCCAGCACCCGCTCCGGGTGGAGGTATTCCAGGCGAACGTTCGCCTTGGGGTGCTGGCTCATGAATTCCTGCAGGTAGCGGCTCATATGGTGGAGGCCGACGGAATAGATCGCGGCCACCCGCACCTGGCCGGCCACCTGTTCGTGGAGCGACCGCACCTCGTCCTCGAGCGCGTCGTACCGGGCGATGATCTTGCGGCAGCCGTCGAAGAAGACCTGCCCCTCGCGGGTGGGCACGAGCGGCCGCTTTGACCGCTCGATGAGTTGCACTCCCAGCCGGGCTTCCAGTTGTCCCACCACCTGGCTGGCTCCCGACTGGGAAATGCCGTTGTCCTCCGCCGCACGTGAAAAACTACGGCGAGACACGATGTCGCAGAAGATTTTCAGGGACTTGAGGTTCATTGATTTCCGCCCGGCAGCCGGGATTCATCAGCCAAAAAAGCGATTCTCCAGCCCTCCTTGGTTCAGCCAGATCACGAAATCAAATGATGCCGCCGTGCATCATTTGGAAAACAAATACAGAGTAGCAGGGCCGACCGGGGCGTCAAGCGGCTCTTGAGCCGGATTCCCCCAGCAAGGCGGGGCCCGCAACGGGCCTCTGCCGAGGTCCACGGGCGACCGGGACGCGGCGGATTTTGACAGGAATTTGCCGCAATCGCGGCGTAGGGAGGCCGATCGATGTGCCTTACAGTAAGGAGTTGACATCCCTGCCGGCGTTCGTGCCGCCGCAGGCCATTTTCCTCGTGTCGGTGAATACCCGTGGCTGCTTCCCTGACCGGCGTCTATCCGATCGCCAACACGCCGTTCCAGCCGGACGGCTCCGTCGACTACGCCAGCCAGGACCGGCTCATCGATCATCTGCTGGACCAGGGCGCCCATGGGCTCGGCCTCTTCGGCAATGCCAGCGAGGGCTACACGCTCTCCTCCGCCGAACGGATCGAGCTCATGCGCCGGATCGCCAGGCGGGTAAATGGTCGCGTGCCCCTGGTGGCGTCCAGCGGCCATACCGGCACAGACGCCGCCGTCGAACTGAGCAAGGAATTGGAGGGGCTTGGTGCCGACTGCCTGATGGTGCTGCCTCCTTATTATCTGAAGACCGACGGCGATGGCCTGATGCACTACTTCCAGGCGATTTCGAACGCTGTCACCATCCCGATCATGGTGCAGGACGCGCCGCTCATGACTCAGGTCACAATGCCACCGGCATTGCTGGCCCGCATGGGTAAGGAGATCGAGCGGGTCGAATATGTGAAGATCGAGGCACCGCCCACGCCGTCGAAGGTATCGACCGTGGCAAAGCTCGCCGGCGAATCGCTCATCCTGTTCGGCGGTCTGAACTGCCAGTTCTTCATCGAGGAGTGGCAGCGCGGGGCCCGCGGCCAGATGCCTGGCAGCGACCGCACCCGCGATCTTGTCGAGATCTGGGAGCGTCTCAATGCGGGCCGCCTCGACGCGGCATGGGGTGTGTTCTCGCGGATCCTGCCGCTCCTGCGATTCCAGTTGCAGCCCGGTCTCGGCGTCTCGGCCCAGAAGCACAACCTCGTGGCGGCTGGCGTGATCGCTTCGGCGCACGTTCGGCACCCGACGGCAGCACTCGATCACGAGAGTCTGACGGAACTCGCCCATCTACGGCGGCTGGCCGATGGTGAGCTGGCTGCGATGGCCACGGTTTCCTGAGGACGACCGCCCGATGAAGATCGCCCATCTTCGCTGGTGGATCGCCGGGCTGCTCTTTCTGTCCACGGTCATCAACTACGTTGATCGGCAGACGCTCTCCGTGCTCGCGCCCGTGCTCGGCCGGGAACTCGGCATCTCCGATATCGAGTATGCGAACATCCTCACCGCGTTTCTCGCGGCCTACACCGTGATGTACGTCGGCTCGGGGTATCTCGTCGACCGCTGGGGCACGCGAAACTCGCTGAGCCTGTTCATGATCTGGTGGTCGTTGGCCAACATGGCCCATGCCTTCGCCCGCGGCGCCTGGTCGCTCGGAGCGCTGCGGTTCCTGCTCGGCATGGGGGAGTCGGGCAACTTCATGGCCGCCTTCAAGGTGGTCAGCGAGTGGTATCCCGCCCGGGAGCGGGCGCTCGTGCATGGGATCATCCAGAGTGGTGCCGCGATCGGGGCCATCATCGCGCCGCCGGCGATCACCTGGCTCAACGCCCGCTACGGATGGCAGCCCGCCTTTCTCGTCACGGGGGCGCTGGGATTCGTGTGGCTCGTCTTCTGGCTGCTTTTCTACCACCCGCCCGAGCGGCACCCTCGCATCACCGACGAGGAACGGCGGATCGTCCTCGCCGACACGCCTGCTGTGGTGTCGAAAAGGACCATGCCGTGGCGCGAGGTGCTCTCGCATCCTCAGACGTGGGGCCTCCTGACCGGCCGGTTTCTCTCCGACCCCGTCTGGTGGTTTTATCTGTTCTGGCTGCCCAAGTATCTCGTCGAGCACCGCGGCTTCACGATGGCTGAAATGGGACTGCTTGCCTGGTTGCCATACCTCGCCGCCGACCTGGGGGCGATATTCGGCGGCTGGGCGAGTGGCCGGCTGATCGCGCGAGGCCGCTCCCCGATCCCAGCCCGGCTGGCTGTCATGCTTCCCGCCGCGCTGGTCATGCCGCTCTCGCTGGCCATCAATCAGGTCTCGTCCCGTTGGGTCACCCTCGGCCTGATCTGTGCCGTGACGTTTTCCCACATGGCATGGAAGACCAACCAGAACACGCTCACCAACGACGTTTTTCCCAAGCCAGTGGTCGGCACCGTGTCGGGCCTGCTGGCCTTCGGCACCGGCCTCGGTGGCACGCTCTTCACGTGGGCCACCGGCTATGTTGTGGCATGGTTTGGCTACGATTGGATCTTCGTGGTCATGGCGGTGCTTCACCCCGTGTCCTACGTGCTCACGCGGCGGCTGGTCACGCGGCCGCTGGTGGTCGAGGAGGCTCCCGATGCGGATTGAATCGGTCATGGCCATTCCCGTGCGGCTGCCGAGGGATTTCCTGGCGGCGCAAGGCACCGCTGGCTCACCCACAACGCTCGCCGGCGAGGGCCGCTACCGCTGGTCGACCGCCTATCCGGTGCTGTATTCGACCGAGTTCGAGACAGCGCTGGTCCGTCTCGAACTATCGAACGGCCTCGTCGGCTGGGGGGAGGCACAGGCACCGCTGGCGCCGGAAGTGGCCTGCACGATCGTGGAGAAACTGCTGCGGCCCGCGATTGTCGGCGAAGCATTCGACGGATCATCCAGTCGCATCAAAGCACTCTGGGACCGCATGTACGCCACGATGCGGGTCCGCGGCCAGACCGGCGGCTTCATGCTCGATGCCATGAGCGGCATCGACATCGCCCTCTGGGATCTGGCGGGGAAGATCGCCGACAAGCCGGTCTGCAGCCTGCTTGCGGCCGAGCCGAAGCGGGCGGTGCCGGCCTACTTGAGCGGTACGTCGGGGGCGACGTCCGCCGAACGGGCAGCATACGCCGCCCGCTTCGCCGACGAGGGGCTTTCACTCGTGAAGCTCTATTACGAGTCGGAGTGGCGCGAGCTCCTGGCCGTCGCGGACTCGCTGCCCGCGGGGATGGGGTTTGCGGTCGACGCTCTCTGGCACCTGCCCCCTGCCGCTGCGATCGACATGGCCTGCGAACTCGACGCCCGCCACGCCCGCTGGCTTGAATGCCCGCTCTACCCCGAGGAGATCGCGGCCCACGCGGAACTGGCCGCGGCGATCACGACGCCGATCGCCGTGGGCGAGAGCTACCGCACGCTCCGTGAGATGGAGCCCTTCTTCGGGATCGCGAAGGTGCTCCAGCCCGACCTGGGGCGGTGCGGCATCACGGGCACGATCGCGATCGCGCGGGCCTTCGCGGGCGAGATCATCCCGCACGTGAGCATCGCGATGGGGCCGCAGATCGCGGCGGCGGTGCATGTCGCGGCCGCGCTTGAAAACTCCCCACTGTGTGAGTTCAATCCAACCGTGCTGTCGACCGCGAATTCGTTTCTTACCGAGCCGATCGTACGCGCGGGCCCGCACTACCACGTGCCCGTCGGACCGGGGCTCGGCATCGAGTGGAACGATCGCTTTCGTACCCTGGTCACCTGACACTCGAAGGGTTCGCATGAACACATCACCGCACCCCGCCCTGATCGGGCTCGACTGGGGCACGTCGTCGCTGCGGGCCTATCTGCTCGGCCCACATGGCGAGCTCATCGACCGGCGCGCCGAGGGCTGGGGCATCCAGCATCTTCCCGAGGGAGGCTATGCCGCCGCCTTCCGCGGTATCGCGGGCGAGTGGCTCGACCGCTGGCCTGCGCTGCCGGTGCTGGCGGCGGGAATGGTCGGGAGCCGCAACGGCTGGCGGGAGGTGCCGTATGTCGCCTGTCCGGCCGACCCGTCCTCGATTGCGAGCGGGCTCGTGGCGTTTGATTCGGGCTGCGGCACGATCCATCTCGTGCCCGGCCTGATGCAGGGTGGGCCACTGCCCGACGTGATGCGAGGCGAGGAGATGCAGATCGTGGGGGTGCTGGCAATGCAGCCGGCACTGGCCGAACGATCGCTGCTCGTGCTGCCGGGCACGCACTGCAAGTGGGCCGCCGTCGAACGGGGCCGCGTGGTGCGGTTCACGACCTATCTCACCGGCGAACTCTTCGCGATGCTCCGCGACCACTCGATCGTCGGCAGGCCCGCGAAGGAAGCTCGCGTACGTGACGGGGCTCCCGGGTTCGACGAACTGGCGTTCACACGCGGCATAAAGACGGCCCGCGACAGCGGCGCCGCGGGCGTCGCATCGCGACTGTTCACGACACGCAGCCTGTTTCTCACGGGCGACATCACGGCCACACAGACTCTCGACTATCTCTCCGGCCTGCTGATCGGGGAGGAAATCCGCAGCGCGACCGTCGGGCTGACCGATGCCGCCTGGCCCGCCATCGTACTTCTCGGCGACCCGACCCTGTGCGAACGTTATCGGCTGGCTCTGGCGACCTTTGGCATCGATACTGTGAAGGCGTTGAACGAGACCGGCCCGATGGGCCTGTGGCGGATCGGCCAGGCCGCCAGCCTGGCGGCATTCCCCTCCCCGCGACGAACATGAGCGTTTCCCATGCCCGATCGTGACCTCGCGCAGCGGCACTTCGCCGAACTCCCGCTGATCGCCATTTTGCGCGGCGTGACGCCGGACGAGGTCGTGCGCGTCGGCCGCACCCTCGTGGAGACGGGATTCCGCCTCATCGAGGTGCCGCTCAACTCCCCCGAGCCGATCGAGAGCATCCGTCGGCTGGCCGCCGATCTGGGCGATCGCGCGACGGTCGGTGGCGGCACCGTGCTCTCGTGCGACGATGTCGCACGGGTGGCGGGGGCGGCAGCAAGCCTGGTGGTCTCACCAAACATGAACGGAACGGTCATCGCCGCGACGCGGGCGGCCGGCATGCTCGCCGGCCCGGGAGTCGCCACGCCCACGGAGGCCTTTGCGGCGATCGAAGCGGGAGCCGATTTTCTGAAACTCTTCCCCGCGGAGCAACTTCCGCCGGCGATCGTGAAGGCGTGGCGGGCGGTGCTGCCCAAGGGCATGCCACTGGTGCCGGTCGGAGGCATCACGCCCGAATCGATGCATGCCTACCGAGCGGTTGGTGCGGCGGGCTTCGGCCTGGGGTCGGCCCTCTACAAGCCCGGCATGACGACGACAGACGTCCGCCGCACGGCAGAATCCTTCGTCGCCGCCTGGCGGACCTCGAGTGTCATGGACTGACGACCTCGAAGTTCTGTGTCGACGCATGACGCGGCAGATCGACCTTCGTGCGGTATTCACGGAAGAGTGGCTTCGGTGACTCGTCGGGGCGGAGGCCCTGCGGCCCGGGCGACTCGAATCCCTCGATCACCACGAGATGAGGACCTCCGACCGCCCCGAAACGACGGTCGGTCGCGTAGCGGCCCGCCTCGATGTCGGCCATGCCGACCGGCCCACGATTTCCCGCGGCAGGGTCCGGCTCGAAAACGATCCGCCCCGTCGGCACCGGATCACCACGAAACGTGACCATGCCTTCCACGCCGTACCGGACCGGGCCTTTGGTGCCTGGCCCGCAGCCGATGATCGCAACCAGGGCGATTGCCCCGCACGCAACGCGTCGGTCGATAGCCTGGATCGCTCGGCAACCCCACCTGAGCATCATCGCACCCCTTGCTTCTGCTCACCACTGGCCCGTTTACCGAGGTTGCGGTAGACGCTGATGTCGATCGTTTCGAGCAAGAACGAAACGGAGCCATCCGCCATCGCGAACGTCGCCCCCCGCGACGCATGTTCGCTGCCAAACGTGGTGGTGCCCGGGCTCCAGAGCGACTGGTTCGCGTAGCGATGCAGGGCCCCCCTCAGGTTGCTCGAATTGATCCCGCCCTCGGTGGCACAGACGTTGAACGCCCCCGAACTCGACAGAGCCGCACGGTAGGTGGAGTCCCAGGCCGCGTAGGTAGTCCCCACGCCGCCCACGGTGTTCTGCCCGCAATACCTTGTCTCACCAAGAAGAACAACGTAGGTCGTTCCGTCGAGCAGGTCCTTCGACCGCATTCGAGAGTTGTTGAACATCACGCCATTGTCGTAGAGGATGCCCCGGGTCGCGGTGCATTTGCGATCGCTACTCGTACCACCGCCCTGGCAGGCGAAATAGTTCGTGTGGCAACTCGTTCCCGCCGCCCCATCGGACGGGCACTTGAAGGCTGCATTCGGTTGAAACTGCACAGCCCGACGGGACGTGGTCGCGTCTTGATAAAGGCAGAAAAAGGCCGCGCTCACGTTGCCGTAGCCGTCGTAGCGGGCTCGATCCTCGAGAAACGGCAGGATGAGAACGCTCCAGGACGCCTTGGCATCGTTGTTCGTCGCCGCCGTACCGTCGATGCGGTCGGTGAAGCAGGTCGCGTCCGACGTGCCGTCCAGGCGATCCGTGATCGCGCCGGGCGGAAACCGCTCGTTGGCGGAGAGATAGTTGTGGCATGCCTGCGCCAGTTGCTTCATGTTGTTGCTGCACGTGCTGCGTCGGGCGCCTTCGCGGGCCGCCTGCACGGCGGGCAAAATCAAGCCCAAGAGCGTGCCGATGATCACGATCACCACGAGCAGTTCCACCATGGTGAACGCCCGCTTGGAGTCGCGACACGCGCGGGAAGCACAACACGGACAGTTCATCATGCGCACCTCACGGACTAGCAATCGAGGAGAAGGAGAATGGCTCGGTTCGAGAATCCCCTTCTGAACCAGCAAGCCTAAGAGTAAGACTCGACAGCCATTCACGCCATGGCGTGAATGCGGCGAAATCCTTTCGTCCTGCGACACCGACCCCGGCGTTTCGATGATCGCCCCAACGTCTCCTTCCGTCAGCCGCCGCGCTACCTGAACCTGACATGCACGGTCGGCAGCAGGGCCTTGATCCGTGCCTGGGTCGTCGTCGAGTATGGGCGGTCGCGGCAGGTCAGCCGGAGATCCTTCAGGAATGCCAGGCACGTCAGCCGTTCGATTCGCTCGTCGGGCACGTCGAGGCCGTCGAGTTCGAGGAGTTGGAGTTGCCTCAGGGTCGCCAGCAGCAGTAGGCCGTCGTCGTCGAGTTTCGCGCAGTTCGTGAGCGTGAGCCTTTTGAGCGTCGGCAGCTTACGGCATGCGGCGATCCCCGCCGCGCTGTCGAGCCCATCTCCAAGCTGAAGGTATTCGAGCGGGAGTTGCTCGAGCGCGGCGAGGCAGGCGGGCGTCGCATTGCGGCTCCCGATCTCCAGGCCCTTGAGCCTGGCAAGTTTTGCCAAGTGGATCGCGCCGGCGTCGGTAAATCTCGCATGGGCGAGGCTGAGCTGCTCCAGGTTCGGCAGATGGTCGCAGAGCGCCTGCAGGCCGGGGTCGTCGATGCTGCTGCCTCGATGGCTGACGCGAACAAGCTTCGTGAAGCCGTCGAACCTCGCATAGGCGATGCCCGTGATTCTGGTCCCGACGAAAGCGAAGTTCTCCAGGTTTTTCAGGCCGGCGAGTTGCTCCATGCCGGCATCCGTCAGCAGCCCGTTGTTGATGAGTCGCAGACTCTTGAGATTCTTCAGCCCGGCGAGATGCGGCATCCATCCGTCGGTGCACTTCGTGCCGACGACATTCAGCGACTCGAGCGTTTCGATCTGGCCGAGTTGCCCGAAAAAAGCGGCGTCGTAGGGATCGGTCTCGCGCTTGTCGTGGGGACCGGCGCCCGGCACGGCCAGATCGACGAGCGTCAGGCTTTGGCCGTCGGCCGTTCTCGCGATGCGGCCCCCGGCCCCTTCGACGGTGCGGATCAAGGCTTCGACATGGGGATCGATCGCGACGGCCCGCGACACACAAATCGCCAAGGCGAGCATCGACGCCGTCGTGCGAATGAAAGACGAGGAAAACGCTTGGGAAGGCATGGGAAGATTCTAACCGCCCACGGGGCATGGTTCGGCGCAACTGCAAAGAAAAAAGCCGCAATATGGCACAGATCAGCGAGAGCCGAGTGGTACACTTTGCATGTGGCCGCAGCGGATTGCCGTTCGAGCGTGGATGCTCCGATCCAGCCACCGATTTATGCGTATGTCGGCAGATCTCGGTCGTCGTTTGAAGAGCTTTGCCACCGACAAAGGAGGGCCCGCAGCATGTCGAGTTGCACCCACAGAGTCACCGTCGTTTCGGCCGAGCGGGCGATCATGGCCGGGCTGGCGACATGGCTGGTCTGTTGTGCGAGCGCGACGGTCGCCACCGCGGCGGCCCGGCCGTTTCCTGACGCCGTGGCCCCTTTTTTTGAACGTCACTGCCTTGCCTGCCACGACTCCTCGACGCAGGAGGGGGGCTTTCGCCTCGACACGCTCGAGGCCGACTTTGGCTCGGTCCACAGCGCGGAGCGGTGGGCCGAGGTGATGGGCCGAATCGGTTCGGGCGAGATGCCGCCCGAGGACCGGCCACAGCCCACGGCCGAGGAGATCGGCGGTGTCGTCGATTGGCTGGCGGAGCGGATCAAGGAAGGCGAGCGGCAACGGATGGCTGACCGGCCGCCGGTGGCCTTCTACCGACTGAGCCGTGAAGAGTATTCGAACGTCGTCCGGGATCTCCTTGGCGTTCAGTACGATGCCGCCGCCCCGGGAGAGATGACACCCGATCCGGAATGGCACGGTTTTCGGCGACTCGGTTCGGAACTGACGCTCGCGCCGTCGCACGTCGAAAAATATCTCCTCGCCGCGAGGGCGGTGGTCGATCGCGGATTTCCCGACACATCGACGCCCGCGAAGACCTACCGCAAGGATGCGCTCGAGATCGACTGGCCCAATCGCTCCAAGCGAAAGCTCCTCGAAGAGAAGGGGCTGCTCCCGGAGGTTCGGACGCTGATCTGGCCCGACCATCGTCTCGGCAACGCCGGGCCCGCGAACGGCTCCTTCGAGATGCCGGTCGGGATCTACCGGGCGCGACTCAAACTCAGTGGCCTGTCTCCACGCGACGGCCGGCCGCCGCATGTCGTCCTGTATTGCAAGCAGCTCGACCGGGTGCTCTTCGAGCAGGACGTGATCGCTCCCGAGGATGATCCGGTGACGCTCGAGTTCGAGACGTATCTCGGCGGCAAGATCGACGTCGAGATCAACAACGACGTCAATGGCCCGTCGAACAATCCTTCATCGGGCCGGTCCACCCATACCCACGTGTTCACACGGCTCCATGATCCGCGATCACGGGGTCCTATGCAGCGCAAGATCACCGACGAGCAGGGGACTCCGCTCTTCCCCATCCTCATCTTCGATTCGATCGAGTGGGAGGGGCCGATCGAACGTCCGGACGATGCCGCTCTGCGGCAGGGATTCGAGATCGCTGCCACCGCGGACAAGGCCGCGGTGGCCGAAAGCCTGCGGAAGGTCGCCCGGCGGGCGTGGCGGCGGCCGGTCGAGGCCGGGGAAATCGACCGTTACGTCGCGATCTTCGAAACGGAACGCGCCGCCGGCGAATCGATTCGGTCGGCCTGGAAAACCGCGCTCGTGGGCATCCTCTCGTCGCAATCGTTCACGTACCTTTCCGAGGGCGGCCCGGGCGCGCCGCGGGCACGGGTAACGCCGCTCGAGCTTGCCTCACGGCTCTCCTTTTTCCTCTGGAACTCGCTGCCAGACGAGCGGCTGCTCCGGGTGGCCGAGTCGGGTGAACTCGACCGGCCGGAGGTGCTGGCGAGTGAACTTTCCCGGCTGCTCGCCGATCCGAAGATCGATCGTTTCACCGAGTCGTTTACCCGGCAATGGATGCAGCTCGACAAGGTCGGCATGTTTCCGCCCGACAAGAAGCTCTACCCCGACTACGACGCCTGGCTGGAAACGAGCATGGTGGGCGAGTCGGTCGGTTTCTTCCGCGAGGTGTTCCGTACGAATCTTCCGATTCGCGAGCTGCTCGATGCCGACTGGACGATGGTGAACCCGCGACTCGCCCGGTTCTACGGGCTCGCCTTGCCGAAGCAGTCGGGTTTCGAGCGGGTCGGTCTCCGCCCCGATGATCACCGCGGCGGCATCCTCATGCAGGCGGCTGTGTTGTCGCTCACTTCGGACGGCACGCGTCACCGGCCTGTGCACCGCGGCATATGGGTCTCCGAGACGATTCTGGGCAAGACGCCCAATCCTCCGCCGGCGAACGTCAATCCGATCGAGCCCAACCCCGTGAACGAGCCCCGTGCCACCATCCGCATGAAGCTCGCCGCCCACACCGCGCATGCCCAGTGTGCCGCCTGTCACCGGAGCATCGACCCGCTCGGCTTCGCGTTCGACAACTACGACGCGATCGGCCGCTGGCGGACGACCGAACTCGTCCAGACGGGCACCGGCGCGCACCCGCCGGTCGACGCGACGGGCGCGATGCCCGACGGCCGTCCCTACGACGGGCCGGAAGCGTTCAAGGCCCGCCTGGTCGAGGATATCGACCGTTTCGCCACGGCGCTCGTCGAGAAACTGGCGACCTACGCCCTGCGGCGCGCCATGACCGTCGACGATCGCGATGCGATCGCCGGGATCGCCGCGTCCTGCAAGGCCGACGGCTACCGCCTGCGATCGATGGTCGAGGCGATCGTCATGTCCGACCTGTTTCGGCGGCGGTGAGCCGCAGCCACGTTCCGCGCAGTACCACGAGCACGAGAGGATCAGAGCGATGTCACGACGCGTTCCGGGAGCCTGGAAAATCAGCCGTCGCCACGTCCTGCGGGGCGCCGGGGCCACGGTCGCCCTTCCGCTGCTCGACTGCATGGCCGCCAACCGCACCGCGGCCGCCGCGGCCGTCCCGTCGGTGGCTCGCAGCGTATTCGTCTATCTGCCCAACGGCGTCAACACGCTCGACTACCAGATTCTCCAGCCTGGCAAAGGCTACACCTTCAGCACCTCGCTCAAGCCGCTTGAACGCCACCGCGAGCGGATCACACCGATCAGCGGCCTGCACCATCCCCACGCTCTCGGTCACCACCACGGCTGCCAGTCGATCTGGCTGACGGGAGCGAAGCTCGGGCCGAGTGAGAGGAACTCCGTCTCCGTCGACCAACTGATGGCCGAGCGTACCGCACCGCACACGCGGTTCGCGTCGCTCGTGCTGAGCGACACGGGACAGTCGCTTTCACGCAACGCCGACGGCATACCCCTGCCTGCCGAGACGAAACCGGCCGAGGTGTTTCGGCGTCTCTTCCAAGTGGCGGAGGGAGGCGCGGGGAAGGAGCGGCGGGATCTGCACAAGACCGGTAGCGTGCTCGATGCGGTGCTCAACGAGGCACGGGCGCTCGAACGGTCGATCGGTTCGGCCGACCGCTCCCGACTCGATCAATACCTGTCGAGCGTCAGGGAGGTGGAAATTCGCACCGAGCGGGCCGAGCGGTGGCTCGACGTGCCGCGGCCGAACGTCGACGCAGCCACATCACGCCGGCTCACCCGTGAGGTTTCGCAGCAGCAGGTGGGGGAGTATTTCCGCACGATGTACGACCTCATGGTGCTCGCCCTCCAGACCGACATGACGAGGGTGATCACCTTCAGCACCGGCGACGAGGGCAAGGGGCTGCCGATCCCCGAGATCCAGATCAACCAGACCCGCCACTCGCTTTCACACCACAATGGCGATCCCGAGCAACTGCGGCGGCTGACCGAGAGCGACACGTTCAATGTCGAGCAGTTCGCCTACCTGCTCGACCGGCTGGCCGCCGTTCCCGACGGCGATGGCACGCTGCTCGACACGACCATGCTGCTCTACGGCAGCGGCATGGCCTACGGCCACAGCCACGGCAATGCCAACGTGCCGACGATCCTGGCGGGTGGCCGGCGGCTGGGCCTCAACCACGGCAGACACGTCGATTACAACGCGGGCCACTTCGAGGGCTACGACCTTTCGAACGCCGGCCAGCACTATAAAATCTGTTCCAGGCCGGTCAACGAGAAGGGACGGCTGAGCAACCTGCTCCTGACCATGGCCCACCGGATGGGCGTGGAGTCCGAGCGGTTTGCCGACAGCATCGGCACGGTATCGGAGGTCGAGGCCTGAGATGCGTGCCGTCCGCCGCGAACTGCTGCTGGTGATCTCTTGGGCCGCGTTCGGCCAGGCGTTGGTACATGCCGACGAGAAGGCCGTGCCGGCGGCGGTGCAGGCCGCGCCCGACGGCACGCCGATCGCGACGTTCGAGGCCTACCCGCCCGCGGGATCGGCCCGTGCGATTGCGGGCGAAATCACGATGGTCGACCACGTCAACCGGATGGGCATGCTTCGCGACGACCGCACCGATGCGCAGGACAAGTACGCATACGATCTTCCCCACCACTTCGCACTCCTGCCTTACGGAGAGGTGTTTCTCCACGGGGCCCGGGCGAACCTGGAGGACATTCCGCTGGGCACGCATCTCCACGGCTGGTTTCATCTCGGTCCGCGCGGCTGGTTCAAGGTGCGACTCGCCGGGAGCGAATTCGAACAGGGAGTGAAGAACGAGCCGAACGAGCGTTCCCCTGACTCCCCATGGTGCCGGGCGATCCGTCTCGAGGACGACTTCACCTGCGACGCACGCCAGAACATCATCTGGGAGATCCTCGAGATCGACCGGGTGGGTCGCAAGCTCATCGCCGTGCGGCGCGAGGCCGAGGCCGGCGAGCGGCTGCCGACCCCAGCCGAGGCGGCCGCGGCGATGATTCGGGCACCATCGATGCTGGCCGGCCGGCAGGTCTTCGACTTCGATTCGGCGACCCGCGTCTGGAGCGGCCGCGAACTGCACGACGCCTCCGCCCTCGCCGTGGGGCAACGGGTGCTCGTGAACCGCACGAGGGCCACGATCGCCGGGCCGGGTCGGCTCGTCGACGTGTGGGTCGATGCCGAGAGCCGCCGGCTGGCTGCGGCCCGGCAGGCCCGCAGGTTTACCGAGCACGAACGGGTCCGCGGCGTGCCGGCCCGCATCGAAGCGATCGAATACGGGGATAATGCTTCGGGCGTGGTGATCGCCGTGCTCCATGCCGCGATGTCGGACGAGGCGCGGGAATCCTTCAAGCCCAAGACCGGAGGTGCGGTGATCGTGGCGGAGCCGACGCTGCGAACCTACGACACGCTCAACGGCGGCGTGGCGGTCACGTTTCGGGATGTAGACACGGCATCGATCCCGGCCCCCGGCTCGAGCGGCACGACGGTCAGGTTTCACATCCATGAAATGCTCGAAGGTATCCGGCCCGGCCGCACGGTCCGGCTGAAGGCGTCCGGGTGGCCCCGGGTCGAAGCCCTGCGGGAAGAGAGTCTGAACCTGTTCGACCTGCGCCCCAAGCTCATCGACGAAGACGGCGTGCAGCGGACGACGGCGCCCTTTTCACGCTGACGACAGGAGACGGCCGACCATGGATCGCTCCTTCGAACGTGGCGTTCCTCTGAGACGCCTGCTGCTCGCCGGCGCGGCCCGTGCTCATGCCTTTGCCCGCGTGGCGGCCCGGTACTTGAGCGGCGCCACGCCGGTCACCTGCCGGAAGAGCGTGGCGAGGTATTCACCCGTGCCAAAGCCGCTGGCTCTCGCGACTTTTGGGATAGGCAGGTCGGTCGTCGCCAGCAGGTGCTTCGCCCGCTCGAGCCGTACCCGGCGGATCTCCTGGGCCGGTGACCGGCCCAGCAGTCCCTGAAACGCCCGCTCGAGGCTGCGGCGCGACAGCGGCACCACCCGCAGCACGTCATCCACGCGGATTGGCTCGGTCGCATGCTCGCGGATGAAGCCGATCGCCTGCACGAGCAATGGATCGTTGATGGCGAGCGTGTCGGTGCTCTGACGGGTGACGATGCCAAGCGGCGACACCCGGATCGGAGTCGGTGGAAGCGGCTTTCGTTCCATCAGCAACTGCAGCAAGTCGGCAGCCTGCTCGCCGATCTGCTCGGCGGCAACCGTGATGGCTGACAAGTGCGGCATGCAGCATTCGCAGAGGAGCGGGTCATCCACGCCGCTGAGTACCGACACGTCTTCGGGGACGAGCAGCCCGGCCCTGCGGCAGGCATCGATCACCGCCCTGCCCTGGACGTTGGCCCAGGTCAGCACGCCCACCGGCTTGGGGAGCGATCTGAGCCATTCGATCAGTCGGCTCGGCCGGCCCGCCGTTTCCAGGCCGGGGTTCAGTCCGAGCGCATGGCACGGGTGGCCGGCCTGATCGAGTGCGGCTGCAAAGGCCTCTTGGTGCTCGCGCACGTAGGCCAGCTTCGGTGGTCCCACGTAGGCGAAGGTGTTGAATCCACGATCAAGAAAATGGCGGGCCGCCATCTCGCCAGTCGCCTGCAGGTCGTTGAACACACGGGGCATCCGCTGGCTGACTCCATCGAGCGTGATTCCAGAGACGTTCACCACCGGACAGCCGATGCCCAGCAGCGATCTCGCGACCGCCGGTGTTGAGACCCGCGCGATGATGCCATCACCCTTCCAGCCGTGCGGCAGCGTCTTTTGCTCCCCCTCGGGGGCCACATGCAGGTGCCAGGGGCCGTGTCGATTGGCGAAGTCCGCGACCCCCTTGATGATGCTGCGGCCCCAGCCGGTGCTCGCCGGCACGAGCACGGCGACGAGGGGCTGCACGGCGAGACTGCGGGACGGCTTCATGGGAGGCGTCCGTTGTACACCACCACACGAGATCCTGACGCATACGCAACTTTTTTTGGCGTATTTGCGTCCTCTTGTGTGCGGCCGTGGCACGCAGCGCCGCTGAAGCCGCAGCTCGACATTGACAGTCACCGGTCAAACGCTGGCAGAGGTGCCGTTGGCCTTGCTCTCCTTGGCTTGAACGCACTGCCGTAAGACGATATCTTACCTGAATGATTACGCGTGTCTCTAGCAAAGGTCAGATCGTTCTGCCGGCGGCCGTCCGGCAGCAGGATGACATCAAACCCGGACAGGAGTTTGCGATCGAGCGGATTGACCGTGGCGAGTATCGACTGCGTCGCTGCGAATCATCTCCCAATGAGGGACTCGCGGACTGGCTGCTTTCGTGCCCGGAGAAGGGCTTCTTCGTGGGAGTGAACTCGGAATCGACCAACGACTTGTGAGTCGCCGTGAAATTTCTCGTTGATGCGAATGTCCTCAGCGAGCCCACGAGGCCGCGGCCTGATGCAAAGGTTGTCGATTGGCTCCGTCGCCATGAACGCGAGATCGCCATCGACCCGATCATCCTCGGTGAGCTGCGATTCGGGATCGAACTTCTGCCGTCAAGCGGGCGGCGCAAGCGGCTGGAACAGTGGTTCGAGAGCGGCGTTGGCCGAATCACCTGCCTCGACTGGACAGCCGAGACCGGCCTCCGGTGGGCAAGGCTCCTTGCTGAAATGCGGTCGGCTGGAACGGCCATGCCGGTCAAGGACAGTCTGATTGCCGCCACCGCCTTGGCTCACCGCCTGACTGTCGTCACCCGCAACGTCACCGATTTCCGCAAGGCGAACGTCAAAGTCCTCGACCCGTTCGGGGCGTGATTCCCCCTCCGGCCGCCTGCAGCCTCCGGAAAAAGGTGACAGTCACTATCTGGCCCAGCGGCGTGTTCACGGGGCTCCGCAGTCTGGCAGCCATCGCAGCCACTGCGGCCACCAGCCACCATGCTCGACCGGCTCACCGCCGCAGCAGCCGGTCTTGCCGGTGGCTGCGCACCGGCAGCAGATGTACTTCACCTTCCGCTCGATCGCGGAGACCTCCTCGTCGTTCGTCTCCTTGACGAGCGTCTTGCGGTGTCGCACCCAGGCCCGGCAGGCGTCGGACTTGCAATCGGTGCACCCGCCGCCGTGGCGGCAGCGGGAGAAGGGCCACGGCAAACCGCTGCAGCGGGGCACGCAGATCGGGTCGCACTTCGCCTCGTATTCGGTCTTCGGTTTCTTCTTCGTGCCGCACTCACACACGCAAATCGCCTCGAGGCCGCACGTGGCACCGCAGTGCATGCACGCGGGGGGCTTTTCCTTTTCCGTCTCCTTGCCCTTGTCGGCCGCGACGGCGAGATCGCCTGCAGAGAACAAGATCAGGATCAGGCTCAGGATCGACGCCGTGACGATGATGTGAAACCGCATGGTGCCCTCAGAAGTCGAAGTCGATTCGCATGCCGTAGGCATCGGTGAGGCTGTTTCCCTTGCGCTCGTCCTGGAGAAAAGCGCGGATGTAGTTGAACTTCCAACGCGTGTAGGGGTTGAGATACCAGTTGAGGCCGACGGTGAAGTCGGTGAGGTTGTTCCCCTTGATGTTGTTGTCGTTGAGCACGATGTTGGAAAATCGCGCCGCGATCTCCCAGGCCCCGAGCCCCGCCTGCACGCCCTGCGATTTCGTCCGCACGCGGAAGAAGTCCTCGAACGGTTCGAGCCGCTTGTGGATGCCCTGCTTGCGGTCGTAGGGGCGGTGCTCGCCGGTGAGGAAGTAGCTCACCTGGGCCATGTAGCCGTTGAAAAAGAGCGGCGGGCCGCCGATCTGGTCCACGACGGCGAAGGCATACTCCGACTGCAGCGAGAGGGGCCCCATGATCAGGGCAAACTCGGGGTCAAAGAGTTGGAAGTGGTCAGCCTTGATGTTGCCGGTGTCGACGAAGATCGGGGCAAACGGTCCCGGCACGCCGTTGATGTAATTACTGGGGCTTGGCGGCCCCACCGGCCCAAAATTGCTGGCCGGCTGCTGCTTGCGGATTTCCGGAGTGTTGCGGAAGCGGACCTGATTCTGAAAGGCCTTGCGGTAGCTGTAGGCCGCGCCCAGGTGCATGTAAAAGCGGCCGTCGCTCTCCTCGTCCCACCAGGGCAGCCACGTGCCCCGCATCGTTAGCGCCTGGCCGCTGTCGAATGAGTCGTTGCCGGTGTTGTCGCTGTTGGTACGAAACGTGCCGATGGCCCAGGTCGCCAGTTCGTTCTCGGTGTTGCCGTAGGTCATCACCCCCATGTTTCGCGCGGGGGCGAACGTGTCGACGAGCGAACGCTCCATGAACGTGTTGTTGCGGTTCTGCGTCACGCGTTCGAGCGAGAAGGGCTCGAAGTAGTGACCGGCCCTCACGTTTTGCAGCAAGGGCAGCTCCTTCCACTCGAGGTAGTTGTCGAGGTAGCTCGGCTGGTTGGCCAGCGCGAAGTCGACGCCGAGCGAGTATTCGAGCACCTCGAAACTGGTGCCGCGGGCGCCGATGCGGAGCCGGCGAAACTGGGCGCCATCCTGGAGATCGCCCACGCTCGCGCGGCTGATGGCATCCTGGCCAAAGTAGATCTGGTCGGCCTGCACCTGCCCGCTGATGATCAACGACGGTTTCTTGGCGTCTTCCTTCTTTTTCTTGGCGTTCGCGTCGACGAGTTTGCCAAGACTTTTCTCGACGGTGGAAAGACGGTCGGCCACCGGCTTCTCGGCCTTCTCGCCAGCCTTCTCTTTGTCGGCGGCCTTCGGCGATGCTTTATCAGCCCCCTGAGCGGCGTTCTTAGCGGCCTGCAGTTCGTCGATCTGCTTCTGTAACCGCTCCAGTTCGGCCGCGATGTCTGTGGGCATCTCTCGCGGTGCAGGCAGTTCAGCGACGGATCCCGCTGCCTCTTCCGTTCCACCGCCTGATCCGGACGGAAGCTCCAAGGGGGCATTCCGCCCCTCGAAGAGTTCGGCGGCGGCAGCGGTGCCGGTGACCAGAGCGCCCAACGCACACGCCAACAGCAGCCCAGGCAGGCTGCCTGCCTGGGCGATGACGTGGCTGTGACGAAGACGGATCACGGGGGTTTCCCCTTGAATGCGTCCTCCGGTTGATCCGGTCAGACATGGCCGCCCCAGGAACGGTGCGGGCCGACAATCGGCTCGGTCACCAGGCGTGCCATTCCTACAATCGGCACAATCGACACAATCCTTGAAATCTGCCCTGCATGCCCCTTTCTTCCCAAATTACCCGACCGGAAAAACCTGCATAACCGTCATGAAAAGACCCGATTCTGATGATGGAAGATTCCGCCCGACTCATCAGAACCAAACCCTGCATGCCCCAGCCGCCACGAACAGCCTCATGGTCTCGCGGCAGTCAGCGGTGGCTGTGCTGGCTGGTGTGCGCGTGGGTCCTTGGTGCAGATGGAAGCGTCGCGGCTGGCCAGCCCCTGATCCTCGAGCCCGACACGGAACTGCCCGCCGCCGCGGAGGTCATCGGGGGCGATGCTCCAGCCGCTCCGGATGATCTCGATGCCCCGGAGCCGCTGGAGGAGTCTGCCATCGAGATAGTGCCGGAGCCCGATGCATTGTCCGGGGCCGACACGGCGCTCGACCCCGAGGCAGTCCGCGAGGAGATCGACCGGGCCGTCGAGGCCCGCCTCGCCGGCATTCCCCGCCCGCGATACATCCCCGCCACCGACTTTGCACCTCCCCGCGGCTTGCTGCTCTACAAGGACGACCCCCGCCGCGGCGACTTTCCGTTTGCGGTGGCGCTCGGCGGCTTCCTGCAGCTCCGCTGGCTCGAGTTCGCCCGTGGTGCGACCACGTGGACCGATTCCAGGGGCATCGTGCGACCGATTAACAACATCAACACGATCAACCTCAACCGCTTTCTGATCACCTTTTCGGGCCACGCGGTCGACGAACGGCTGATCTACAACTTTTCCTTCTTTGGCACCTCCGACACCGGCGTGCGGTCTGGCGTCGTGCCGATCGGCATGGCTGGCTGGAAATTCAGCGAGGCGGCCACGGTGGGGGCCGGCGTGACGCCGGTGCCGGGATCTCGCGAGTGGCTCGATCCATCGTCCGTGAACATCGGCGTCGACCGCAGCATGGCCAACACTTTCTTCCGGCCCGGCTTCAGCCCGGGCGCCGCGGCGATCGGATCGCTGTTTGACAAAACCGTCCATTACCAGGCGGGCGTCTGGAACGCGATCGACGGCGGCACGTCGGGCGTTCTCCGCCGCGGCACATCCATGGCGTGGGCCGGCAACACCTGGTGGGAGCCGCTCTCGCCCTTCGGCCTCGGTTATGGCGACATGGAGCACCACGAGGAAGCCGCCATTCGGCTGGGCACCAGCGGCGTTTACGCACGCACATATGCGTTGGGCGTTCTCGGGCTCAACCCGGAAAACACGATCGTCCGCCTCTCCGACGGCACTGCGCTGGCGCTGCCGGAGGCCCTCGGCCCGGGTTCCCGCGTCGAACAGTTCCGCTACTACCTCGCCACCGTCGATGCCGGCTGGAAATACCGCGGCTGGGCCGCCAACTTCGAATACTACTTCCGCACGCTCAACGGCTTTCAAGGCACGGGAACCTTCGATCGGTCGAGCATCTTCGACCACGGCGGCCTCGGCTACCTGTCGTGGTGTTTCGTGCCGCGAACCTACGAGGTCTATGCCCGCTCGAGCGCCGTGACCGGCCCCTATGGCACGGGCCAGGAATATGGCGGCGGCTTCAACTGGTATGTGAACCGGTCCCGCCAGGGCCGGTTCACGCTCGAGGCTCTCTATATGAACCGCAACCCGGCACAGAACATCCTCTATCCCTACCGGGCAGGCGCCACCGGCACGGCCATCCAGACGCAGTTCATGGTGGCTTTCTGATCGCACGCCGGCCGCGGCCCTCCGGGCCGCCCCGGCCCTCCGGGCCTGCCGCGTCGGGGTCAGCGGCCGGGGAATTCAGCCGCTTTCAGCCGAAAATGCTCCAAAAAGCGGCAGCAACACAATTTTCGATTACGCTGGGATGGTCATGAGCACCGCCCGGAAAATCTGGTCAATCCTGCTGCCCAGACAGCGTCGCGCAGGTGTCGTGCTCTTCGCCCTGGTGCTCTTGGGCACTGTGCTCGAGACGTTCAGCATTGGCCTGGTCGTTCCCGCGCTGGCATTCATGACACAGGGGGCCGGCCAACCATCCCCCGGGGCGGCTAGCTGGGTTGAATGGCTGGGCAATCCCTCGGCCAACCAACTCATCCTGCTGGTGCTCCTGCTGCTCCTCGGCGTCTACGCCGTCAAGTCGGCCTTTCTGCTCTTCGTGGCCTACTGGCAGTCGCGGTTTGTTTCCGCGACTCAGGCCAGCACGAGCCGAAGGCTGTTTTCTCTCTACCTGTCGCAGCCCTGGACGTTTCATCTGCAGCGGAACTCGGCCGAATTGATGCGGACCATCAACGAGGCGCAGGAGTTCTCCCATATCTGCGGTCTCTTCCTCATGACCGTCTCCGAGGCGCTCGTGCTGAGCGGATTGGTCGGATTGCTGCTCTGGTTCGAGCCCACGGGCGCGGTCGTCGTGGCCGGCATGCTTGGGGCTGCCGCGTGGCTGTTCCAGACGATCGCGCGTCCCCGCTCGCTCCGCTGGGCCAACGCCCAGAGGCACCATGCGAAAATGGTGATCAAGCACGTGCAGCAGGGGCTCGGCGGCGCGAAGGATGTGAAGATTCGCGGCTGCGAGCAGGAGTTCCTGGCGCAGTTCCGCCACCATGCCGAAGGGCAGGCCCAGATGGCGGCGTTGCAGTCGCTGGTTCATCAGGTGCCACGGCTCTGGTTCGAGCTCCTGGCCGTCGCGGCGCTCCTGCTTCTCACCGCCGTCATGGTGTGGCAGGGCACGCCCTCCGAACGGTTGCTTCCAATGCTGGGGCTGTTCGCCACGGTGGCGTTCCGCATGCTCCCCTCGGTCAATCACATGACATCCGCGATCCAGCGGCTGCGTCACGCCGATGCCATGCTCGCCGGCCTCGCCAAAGAGCTGAATCTCGGGGACTCGACCGCTTCCGACCGGCCTACGGTGCCGATGCCGTTTCGCGAGTGCATCGTTCTGGATGATGTCCATTTTTGCTATCCGTCCAGCAGCGAGAACGTTCTCCATGCGGTCAGCCTCCGCATCCCCCACGGGGCGTCGGTGGGCTTCGTGGGAGGAAGCGGTGCCGGAAAAAGCACGCTCATCGACGTCATTCTCGGGCTGTTGCCACCGGTAGGCGGACGCGTGACCGTCGACGGCCACGACATCCAGGGCAACCTCCGTGGCTGGCAGGACACGATCGGCTACGTCTCGCAATCGATCTATCTCTGCGACGATTCGATTCGCAGGAACGTCGCCTTTGGCGTGCGGGAGCAGGACATCGACGACGTAGCCGTCCGACGGGCCTTGAAAGCGGCCCAGCTCGACGCGTTCGTGGACAGCCTGCCGGCCGGCGGCAATACCTTCGTGGGCGAACGGGGCGTCAGGCTGTCGGGCGGCCAACGTCAGCGGATCGGCATCGCAAGGGCGCTCTATCACGACCCGAAGGTGCTCGTGCTCGACGAGGCGACCAGCGCCCTCGACACCGAGACGGAGAAGGGGGTGATGGCCGCCGTCAACGCCCTCCACGGCACGAAGACCCTGATCATCGTCGCCCACCGGCTCACGACCGTCGCCGACTGCGACACGCTCTACCGTCTCGACAAGGGGCGGGTCGTGCAATCCGGCACCTACAAGGAGGTCGTCCCGGCGGGAGCTCGCCCTCACGACGCGGCCTGACAGGGTGGATCCGCGGCTGTTTCCCGGCAGAAAAATGGCCGTTTCCTGTTCCGGCTGGCTTGGTAGGATTGGGGGTTTGCCGTCTGCCCCACTCTCACCAAGGATCGGCCCGCCCGTGCCTAGCAGCCCCGTCATTTCCAAAGTGCAGCAAAAGGCCATCCAGAAGGCCGACACGCTGATCGAAGCCCTGGGGTGGATTCGCAAGTTCCGCGACACCACCACCGTCATCAAGCTTGGTGGCAGCGTCGTCGAGCACCCCGATTCGCTCCGTCATCTGCTGCTCGACATCGTCTTCATGTCGACGCTTGGCATGCGGGTCGTGGTGGTGCATGGCGGCGGCAAGGCGATCAGCCGCGCGATGGATCAAGCGGGCATCGAGCCGCGCTTCGTGCAGGGCCGACGCTACACCGATCAGGCCACGCTCGACATCGTCGAGAAGGTGCTCGCGACCGAACTCAACCACGAACTCACGGCGAAGATCGAAGAGTACGGCGGTCGCGCGATGTCGCTCAACTTCCTTTCGACCAACGTGCTCTTCGGCGAGAAGCTGATGCTCGAGGGCCCGGATGGCCAACCGCTCGACCTCGGCCACGTGGGCGAGGTGACGCGTGTCGACCGGCTCACGATCGACAACCTCACCTACGCCGGCCAGGTTCCGGTGATCCCGTCGATGGCGATCACGGCCGAAGGTGAGAAGCTCAACGTCAACGCCGACACGGCCGCCACCGCGGTGGCCGCGGCGATCGGCGCCGAGAAGCTGGTCGTGCTCAGCGACATCCCCGGCGTGCTGCGGGATGTCAACGATCCGGAGAGCCTCATCCATTCGCTCACGGCCACCGAGGCCCGCCGCCTGATCCACGACGGCACGATCGCCTCGGGCATGATCCCGAAGATCGAGGGTTGCCTCACCACGCTCGAGCAGGGCGTGAAGAAGATCCACATCATCGATGGCCGCCTCAGGCATTCGCTCCTGCTCGAGATCTACACCACCAGCGGCGTCGGCACGGAACTGGTCCGCGACGACGCCGTCAACCTCTCCGCCCGTGCCGCCCCGGCCGTGGCGGCCACCGGCCGGTAGCCGTTCGTTTCCGCGACAGTTCTGCCTCTTCCGCCAATCGCCAATCCTGGAGCCACATCATGGCCACGATCGACGTCTCCCCCGCTTCGCTGGGTGAAAAAACGCAGGCTGTCGTCGATGTCTTCAGCCGCTACGTGGTGCCCAACTACAAGCGGTATCCGGTCTGCCTCGTCCGCGGTGTCGGTTCGAACGTGTGGGATGCGGAGGGCAGGGAATACCTCGACCTGTTTCCGGGCTGGGGCTGCAACCTGCTCGGCCATTGCCCGGAGCCTGTCGTACGGGCTGTGCAGGAGCAGGTGGCGAAGCTGATCCACGTGCCCAACACCTGGTACACCGAGCCCCAGGGTGAATGGGCGAAGCTTCTTTCGGAGCGGTCGTTCGGCGGCCAGGCCTTCTTCTGCAACTCGGGCACCGAGGCCAACGAGGCGGCGATCAAGCTCGTGCGGCTTCGCACCGACGGCAAGCGATACAAGATCGTCACCTTCAAGGGTGGCTTCCACGGTCGGACGATGGGGAGTGTCTCCGCGACCGCGCAGCCGAAATACCACGAAGGCCTCGGGCCGATGGTGGCGGGATTTCAATACGCCCCGCACGGCGATCTCGAGGCGGTCGAGAAGTTGATCGACGAGCACACCGGCGGCATCCTCGTGGAGCCGATCCTGGGCGAGGGCGGCGTCGTGCCAGCGCCCGCGGGCTTCCTTCAGGGGCTGCGGCGGATCGCCGACGAGCGTGATCTGCTTCTCGTGTTCGACGAGGTGCAGTGCGGCTGCGGTCGCACGGGCAGGTGGTTTGGCTACCAGCATTTCGGGGTCACGCCCGACGTGATGACGCTGGCCAAGAGCCTCTGTGCCGGGATCGCGGGGGGGGCCATGCTCACCACGGTCGAACTGGCGAAGCACCTCCGTCCCGGGATGCACGCGGCCACGTTCGGGGGCAATCCCGTCGCTGCCGCCGCAGGCATCGCAGCCATCGAGATGATCGAACGGGAGCATCTGCTCGATCATGTGGAGCGCACGGCCGAGATCTTTCGCGAGCGGCTGGAGGATCTCAAGTCGCGTTGTGACGTGATCCGCGACGTGCGGGTATTCGGCATGATGATCGGGATCGAGTTGTCGATCGACGGCACGGCCGTCGTGCAGTCGTGCCTGGAGAAAAACCTGCTCGTCAACTGCACGCAGGGCCGCGTGATCCGTCTGCTGCCGGCGATGACGCTGACGGCCGCCGAGGTGCACGAGGGCTGCGACCGGTTGTCGCAGGCCATTCTCGAGGTCGCCTCGCATTCCTGAAAAGCGTGGGTTTCGCCGCCGTGAAACCCGCTTCTTCGCATTCCCGCACCCTGTAACTATCGTCAGTCTCATGAGACACCTGATGGTTCCCGAGGATTTGACCGCCCACGAGATCGAGGCCGTGTTCGCGGTCTCGCGCGATCTCGAGGAGAAGTACGACGCGGGCCGCCGCGACGCCCTCCTGCCGGGCCGGGTGATGGCGCTCGTCTTCGAAAAGCCGAGTCTGCGGACGCGGGTGAGTTTCGAGGCGGCGATGGTGCACCTGGGCGGTGCGAGCCTCTTCCTGGGTGACGACGCGGGGTTCTCGACGTCGCGGGAAAGCATCGCCGATTTCGGCCGCGTGCTCAGCGAGTATGTCGACGTGATCGTCTGCCGTTCGAAAGCCCATGCCTCGATCGAGCAGTTGGCGGCGGCGTCGAGTGTGCCGGTGATCAACGGGCTGTCCGACTACTGTCATCCGTGCCAGGCCTTGGCCGATATCTACACGCTCAGGCGGCACGTGGGCCGGGTGGCTGGGCACACGCTCGCCTTCGTCGGCGACGGCAACAACATGGCCCGATCTTTGGCGGTTCTCTGTGGGCTGCTCGGGATGCGGTTCGTGCTGGCGTCGCCGAAGGCGTATCAGTTCGACGACTCGTTCCGCCGTCATCTGAAGGCGATCCTGCCGGAGGCGGAGATCGAAGAGACGACCGATCCGGTGGCGGCCGTGACGGGAGCTGCCGTCGTCTACACCGACGTCTGGACGAGCATGGGGCAGGAGAAGGAGCGGCAGCAGCGGCTGGCCGACCTGCGTCCCTATCAGGTGAACGAGCAGCTGATGAAGCACTGCCCCGACGCCCTCTTCATGCACTGCCTGCCGGCGCGGCGAGGCGAGGAGGTGACCGACGGGGTGATCGACGGGCCGCAGAGCGTGGTGGTGGAGGAGGCGGCCAACCGTATGCACGTGCAGAAGGGCCTGCTGGCCTGGCTTCTGGGCCCGCAGAAGTAGTCGCGTGGCGGCACGTTTTCAACTTGCCTTTGTTTCGCTCCCGCCCCGTGGCGGCAAGTTTTCAACTTGCCTTTGCGTCGCTCCCGCCCCGTGGCGGCAAGTTTTTAACTTGCCTTTGCTTTGGGTCCGCCTCGTGGTGGCAAGTTTTCAACTTGCCTTTGCTTTGGGCCCGCCTCGTGGTGGCAAGTTTTCAACTTGCCTTTGCTTTGGGCCGGATTTCGCAAGTTAAAAAATTGCGGCCACAGGGTCGGTTCCTTCGATCATGCTCAACGCGCCGGGCCAACTTCACCTCCTCTTCCCCGTGGCGGCACGTTCCTTCCTCGCCAGGCCGATGAAAACTCCCATTGTTCCG
>CAZOMJ010000045.1:0-64618 GCA_964581055.1 uncultured Candidatus Kuenenia sp. | reverse complement strand
AAAGACCCCCGGTTAATATTAACCCCAATTTGCGGGGCCTGTGGGGCTCCCGCCGCCGCGCCAAAAACCCGGGGGGGTTGGTCCCCCCCCCCCCCCCCCCCTGTCAAGGTTTTGTGGCCGCGAACAGGGCTGCCGCCCGGTTTCGTCCTTTCGGTGTGATGCGGCCAAAGGGTAGGCTCCCCTGCGCCGCACACCACCGCGACCGACACCTCACCAAACACGGCAGTACCGCAGACCTCCGCTGCCATTTCTTTCCGATCGGCTTCCGTAAATGAACACATCCCCCCGTCGTGACTTCATCCGTGCCGCCGCCGTGGTGGGCCTGTCGCCCGTCTTCCGCCTCCATGCGGCTGAATCGGGTTTCATACAGGAACGCCGCGCCGCGACCCTTCGATATATCGAGACGATGCGGTTCACGACCACGGCCTTCGGCCGCTACCGCTACGCGGCGGACATGCCGGAGCCCACGCTCTACAGCTCCACCTACGCGGCGATGACCCGCAGCCTCTACCGCGACCTCCACACGCTCTCCACGGCCGAGCGAGATGAGTGGATCGCCTACCTCCAGTCGCACCAGGATGACGACGGCCTCTTTCGCGACCCCCGCATCTTCGGGCAGGGCTGGTATGCGAACGACCCCGAGTGGTGCGGCAGACGCCACCTGAGCTGTCATGTCGTGACGGCGCTCACCTGCCTCGGGACGGTGGCGGCGAAACCGCTGGCGGATCTGGAGCCGTTTTATGCTCCGGCGACACTCGTGAAGTGGCTTGAATCGCGTGATTGGCGGAATGCCGACATGGTGGGCAACGAGGTGCTCAATGTCGGCACGCTGCTGCAATACGCCCGTGACTTTCAGAAGGAGCCGCGTGCCGCCGACGCCGTGCGTCGAATCCTCGACTGGCTCACGCATCATCATCTCGACGACCGCAGCGGCCTCTGGGGCACCTACGATCTCACGAAAGGCGTCGGGCTCTCCCGGGCCGTGCAGGCCGCCTATCACTACTGGTTGCTCTACTTCTACGACAAGGAGCCGATACCGCATCCTGAGGCGGCCGTCACGCAGATCCTCCGCACCCAGGGCGGCAGGGACGCCGGCGGCTTCGGCCAGGGCGTGCATGGCCGGCGCAGCAGCGCGTGCGAGGACATCGATTCCATCGACCCGCTCACGCGGCTGCTGCCCGAGAGCCGGCAGGCCGACGCGATCCGGCAGGCGCTCGCCCGCGCCGAAGACCATGTCTGGGCGCAGCAGAACGCAGATGGCGGCTTCACGTGGATTCGCGGCGAAAAGTTCTCATACGGCCATCCGTTACTCACCGCTCCCGTGGATGGCAGCGGCATGTTCCCCACCTGGTTCCGCACGCTGTCACTCGCCTATCTGGGAACGGCGCTGCCCGACTCCCGCACGGGAGCCTTCGACTGGCACTTCGCCAACTGCCCCGGCATCCAGTTCGTTCGCTGAGGAACGCATGGGGCCACGGCGTTTTTCGCGCGATGGCTTGCAGGCATGCCGCTGACCGTCCTGGCTGTTCTTTCACACGTGCCCTCTGGCATGTCTCCCGGATGGTTGGGGATGGTCGTGTACCGGCGAACCAGTTCGTTGAACCAAATCTCATGCGAGCCGGCCGCTTGCCGGTGGTACCTCAGGCCACGCTCTTTGAGCGGTTTCACGATCTCGCGGTAACGGTAGCCAGCAAGCCGTCCCATCACGTCGCTACGACAAGCGGATAATCGAACCGATCGAGCGCTTCGGGCAAGCGATCCTCGGCTGCATCGTCAGCCGACGATTTCTGTTCGAGGAGTTTCTTGGCGACGTCTCGAGCGATCTCCATCGCCTCTTGGATCGTCCGGCCCTTGGGCAACCAGGCCCTGGATATCGTCGCTCGTGCCCAGATAGAAGCCTTCTGAAAGTTTTTCAATGTGCAGGTTGACGATGTGTTCCATGACGATAAGCCTAGGCCTCGGCAAGCCTTCTTATCAAGCGGCCAGATCAAGCTGCCAGCACCGCGAGGTAAAAAAGGTGACGGCCACAATCCTGTTCGGCGTGGGATGTGCTGGCGGCCCGTGGCGGCAAGTTTTTAACTTGTCCGTGTCCCCCTCGCGTATTCCACAAGTTAAAAACTCGTGGCCACGGGTCGAACTCCTTCGGTCTCGCCCGTCTTGCCGAGAAAGCCGCAACCCTCCCCTCCTGGCGGCAAGGTTTTAACTTGCCGAATGCGGCCCCAAGCCCAACAAGATGCAATCTTGTTGCCGCGTTTGAAAGCCCTGCATCCGCCGTGCCGAACAGGAGTGGCTGTGTCCCCTTTTCAATCCCTGTCTTTTGACAGAAGAGTATACGGGCGTATATGCTCTGTGGGTCTGCGGCCAGCAAATCGTGCTGTTGCCCAGTGTATTGCCATGGTTATAATCGATGGTGCCGGTGGGGTGATCGATGGGAGTCTGGCAGGCCTGCTGGGATTTGGACGACGATCCTCGCGGCAACGTGCAGCACATCGCAGAGCACGATGTCTCCAAGGAAGAAGTCGAGGAGGTGCTGGAAGATCCAGATGGCATCGAGCGGAGCAGATCCTCAGGTCTGCTGATCGCCTTCGGAGAAACTTCCACGGGGCGGTTGATCGCAGTTGTCTTTGAAGAGATTGGCGACGATTCTGTGTACCCTGTGACGGCGTATGAAATTGATTGATCGAGTTGTTTGTGATGCCACGAAACGGTGCCATCGATGATGAAACGCATCACCCGTGAACGACGACTGACGGCGGTCGAGGCCGCGAAGTACGACGCCTTACGGAGGCACATCGATCTCGAGAAGCCGGAGATCGAAGCAAGCATCCGCGGCCGCCTGGCAGCACGGCGAAAAGCCGCGGCCACGCGAGCGGGCGTTTCGACGCTGGGGCAAAAAATCCGCAGCGCACGAGAAGCCCGTCAACAGACACAGGTGCAACTGGCGGCGGTGGCCGGCATCTCGCAGGGCTATCTTTCCCAGCTCGAGCAGGATGAACGCGAACCGACGTTATCGGTAGCTGCCCGGCTGGCGGCTGCTCTTGGCGTGTCACTGGATGATTTGGCCACCGGCGCGGCGTGACCGCGATTGAGAAGTGAAAACGGTGCCAGAAAAATGTGACTACAAACTAAACGGCGTCACGCCGGGAACTCGACCGTGCGGCCGGTGCGGAAGGCCTCGTCGGCGGCCAGCACGATGCGGAGGCTGTTGACCGCGTCGGCCATGTGGTCGGAGAGGTCGCGGTCGTTTTGGATCGCGTCGAGAAACACCTTCTGCTCGAGCAGGCAGAGGCCGTCGTGGTCGGGCTCGCCGGCGCAGTCGATCGATTTATCGGCCTTCGCGAATGAACCGTCGGGCTTGAGTTCGCCGTGGTGGAGCCGCAAGAGCGAGGCCTTCGTGTGCCCCTCGACGTCGTCGCTGGCGGTGTCGCCATCCTTCACGCCGGCGATGCTCACGCAGCCCTTCGGGCCGACGACATCCTTCACGAAGTAGGCGACGTCGCTCATCATCGGCCCCCAGCCCGCCTCGTACCAGCCGACGGAGCCGTCTGCGAAGGTCACCTGCAGCTGGCCGTAGTTGTACATGCCGGGCTTGAGTTCCTCCGACAGCCGGGCGCCGATCGCGCTCACGCGGACGGGGCGGGACCGCGTCATCAGACACATGATGTCGACGTAGTGCACGCCGCAGTCGACGATCGGCGACATCGAGTTCATCAGCGACTTGTGCGTCTTCCACATGTCGCCCGACGACTGCTGGTTGAGGTTCATCCGCATCACGAGCGGCTTGCCGAGCGTGCGGGCCGTCTCCACGAACTTCGCCCAGGTGGGGTGCACCCGCAGGATGTAGCCCACGACCAGTTTCTTGCCGGCCGCCTTCGCCGCCGCGACCACCTCCTCCGCCTCGGCCACCGTCACCGCCACCGGCTTCTCGAGAAACACGTGGCAGCCTGCCGCAAACGCCCGCTTCGCGTAGGCGGCGTGGGTGTCGGGATAGGTGTTGATCGAGACGGCGTCGGGCTTCGTGGCGGCGAGAGCCTCCTCGTAATCCGCGAACTGCGGATATTCGGCGCCCACGGCCGTGAGCAGCTGGCGACGCGACGATTCTCCCCGCGCGACAATGCCGACGATCTCGAACTCAGGCAATGCGTGGTAGGCCTTGGCGTGGGACGTGCCCATGTGGCCGCAGCCCACGACGAGAATCCTGATCGGCTTGGGCATGACGTCTGGAATCCTTCCGCGGACTGTGGGCCCGCCAGTGAGGGGAATGACCGGCTCGCGAGCCTCGCGACGGTCGGTTTTTGCGACCGGAGTATCGTCTTTTTCAGAACGCGTGCCAACGGGCTGTCGCTGCTGCGTCGATTGCGATATTTTTCACGGTCGGTCGCATATCCGCGAGGCCCACGTTCGACCGCATCGACGGCACCCACCATGACACCACGCATTCTGCTCACGACGACATCGTTTCAGGACACGCCGGGCGAGCACCATGCGGCGCTCGCCGCCACGGGCTGGGAGATCGTCACCGCCCGCGGACCGCTCTCCGAGGCCGACACGCTCTCGCTCGTGGGCGACGTTGATGGCTACATCTGCGGCGATGACGTGATCACCCGCGCCGTGCTCGCGAAGGCCTCCCCGCGGCTCAAGGTGCTGAGCAAATACGGCATCGGCGTCGACAAGATCGACGTGCCGGCCTGCACCGAGTTGGGCATCCCGCTGCTCTTCACGCCCGGCGTCAACCACACCACCGTGGCGGAGCACGCGTTCCTGCTGCTGCTCGCCCTCGAGAAAAACCTGCTGTTTCACACCGACTCTACGCGATCCGGCGGCTGGAAGCGACAGACGGGCCACGAACTCCTCGAGAAGACGATCGGCATCGTGGGCATGGGACGGATCGGCAAGGAAGTGGCCATCCGCGCGAAGGCCTTCGGCATGCGGCCGGTCGGTTACGACATCTACTGGGACGAGAAGTTCGCCGCCGAACACGGTGTTGAGCGGGCGGCGACGCTCGACGACCTCTTTGCCGGGTCCGACTACATCTCGCTGCATACGAACCTCACGCCCGAGACCCGCGACCTCGTTCGCGCGGAGACGATTGCAAAGATGAAACCGGGTGTGATCATCCTGAACTGCGCCCGCGGCGAGATCGTCAACACCGCCGACATCGCCGCCGCGCTCCAGTCGGGCCGCGTCCGCGGCTACGGCACCGACGTGCTCGACGAGGAGCCGCCCCGGGCGGACCATCCGCTCACGAAACTGCCCAACTGCGTCGTCACGCCGCATGTCGGCTCGCGGACCCATGAAAGCGTGCAGCGGCAGGCGATGGCCGCCGTCACGAACCTGATCCGGGCGATGCACGGCGAGCCGCCGCTCGCGCAGGTCAATCCCGCCGTGGCCGTGAAGAAGTTCGTCTGAACACCCTGGTCCACAGGAAAGGATCACTGAGCACCCATGTCGGAAACGTTCTGCGTCATCCCGGTCGCCGCGCACGAGTCGCTCGTCCGCACCGCCTACCAGCACCGTGGGTTTGATGCCGTCGAGGCCGATCACGCGGCCCGGCTGGCCACCGCGGCGACCCGCCACGGCATCCGCACGCACAACGCCATCAAGGCGATCCACCTCGACGATCTCTTCGGCTCCAAGGCGGGCGGCTGCGTGCCGAAGGCGGCGATCAGGAAGCTGCCCACCCGGTTTGACGCGGCCGAGGTCTGGGATGCCGGGAAGAAGCTCGGGCAGGCGGTCGCCTGGGAGGCGATCGACACCTGCATGCGGCTGGCCGACAAGCACGGCACGGGCACGGTGTCGGTCGACAACGCCTTCCATTATCTGTGGGGCGGTGGCTACGTGATGGAGGCCGCGAAGAAGGGCTACATCGCCTACACCAACTGCACCGCGGCGCTGGCCGAGGTGGTGCCGTTTCGTGGCGTGTTCCCCACGCTCGGCACCAACCCGCATTCGTGGGGCTTTCCCACGAGTGACGCGGTCGGGTTTCCGATCGTGATCGACTGGGCGACGAGCGTGATCGCGATGGGCCGCGTGCAGCAGCTGAAACGCGAGGGAAAGCCTCTCCCCCCGAATGCCGCCGTGGACAAGGACGGCAGGCCCACGACCGATCCCGACAAGGCCGTGTCGTTGATCCCTTTTGGCGACCACAAGGGCTACGGGCTGTCGCTGATCAACGAGATCGTGGCGGGGTTCATCGGCGGCTCGCGGCCGACGCTCCGCTGTCGGGCCCGCGTGGCGGGCGAGAAGCAGACCTGCGGCTTCTTCTTCCAGGTGATCCACCCCGAGGCGATTTCGGGCGGCGCGTTCGCCGGCGGCCGCAGCCAGCAGGCCAACGTGAAGGCCGTGCTCGCCGACATCCTCGGCCACGGCAACGAGCAGTGCATGCTGCCCGGCCAGATCGAGGCCCAGGCCGCGGCCCGCAGTGACGCGGCCGGCGGACTGCTCTTTTCAAAGGCCGAGGTTGAGGCGCTTAACGAGATCGCCGTCGAGGCCGGCGTCGCCCCCTTCAATATCGACACACTCAAGACCGCGTAGGCCGGCTGGCCGTGACCGGCCGGCCGCTTTCTTAGACCAAAGGAGATTCGCATGGCACTGCCCATCAAGCCGAAGGATTCGTGTGCGTTCGACCAGGTGTCGCTCGGTGAGATCATGCTCCGACTTGACCCCGGCGAAGGCCGCATCCGCACCGCCCGGCAGTTCCAGGTGTGGGAGGGCGGCGGCGAATACAACGTGGCCCGCGGCCTGCGGAAGTGCTTCGGCCTGAAGACCGCCGTGGTGACCGCTTTCGTCGACAACGAGGTGGGCCATCTGATCGAAGACTTCATCATGCAGGGGGGCGTCTGCACCGACTTCATCCAGTGGAAGCCGGACGACGGCATCGGCCGCTCGGTTCGCAATGGCCTGAACTTCACGGAGCGCGGCTTCGGCATCCGCGGCGCGGTGGGCGTGCCCGACCGGGGCAACTCGGCGGCCAGCCAGATGAAGCCGGGCGACGTCGATTGGGATCCCCTCTTCGGCAGGCTCGGTGTCCGCGGGTTTCACACCGGCGGCATCTTCGCGGCGTTGTCTGCGACCACCGCCGCCCTGACGATCGAAGCGGTGCAGGCGGCCAAGAAGCACGGCACGGTCGTCTCCTACGACCTGAACTACCGGCCCAGCCTCTGGAAGAGCATCGGAGGGCTGGCCAAGGCCCAGGAGGTGAATCGCGAGATCGCGAAGCACGTCGACGTGATGATCGGCAACGAGGAGGATTTCACGGCGTCGCTCGGCTTCGAGGTGCAGGGTGTCGATCACGCTATCAGCACGATCGAGACCGACGCCTTCCGAAAGATGATCGAGACGGCCGTCAAGACGTTTCCCAACTTCAAGGTGGCGGCGACGACGCTCCGCCGCGTGATCACGGCCACGAAGAACGACTGGAGCGCGATCTGCTGGCACGACGGGAAGTTTTACGACAGCCGCCAGTATCCGGAACTGGAAATTCTCGACCGGGTGGGTGGCGGCGACAGCTTCGCCAGTGGCCTGGCGTTCGGGTTCCTCGAGTTCAACGACCCGCAGAAGGCGGTGGAGTATGGGGCTGCACACGGGGCGCTCGCTTCGACCACGCCTGGAGACACCTCCATGGCCACCCGCAAGGAGGTCGAGAAGCAGATCGCAGGCGGCGGTGCCCGGGTGGTCAGGTGAAGCGGCCACGTGATCCAGCAGACGGGCAGATACAGGCAGGCAAGCACACACTCGCAGAAGAAGCATCGATTCCATGACGACATCAACCGCCGTGATCCAAGGGATTCTCACGCCCCACATGGTGCCGCTCGATGACCGTGGCCGCATCAACGAGGACGAGCTGGCACGCTATGTGTCGTGGCTCGTCGAGCAGGGCGTGCACGGGCTCTATCCCAACGGATCGACGGGCGAGTTCCTGCGGTTCACCGTCGAGGAGCGGCGACGGATCGTGCAGGTCGTCTGCGCGGCGGCGGGGGGCCGTGTGCCCGTGGTGGCCGGTGCCGCCGAGGCGAACGTGTCCGAGACGATCCGGGCCTGTGAGCACTGCCTGGAGGCGGGAGCCCGCGCCGTGGCGGTCGTGTCGCCGTTCTACTACCGGCTGTCGCCGGAGAGCGTCCATGCCTACTTCCGGGAGATTGGCCGGCACAGTCCGATCGACGTGACGCTCTACAACATCCCGATGCTCGCGTCGCCGATCGACGTGCCGACCGTGCGGCGGCTGGCGGAAGAGTGTCCGCGGATCATCGGCATCAAGGATTCCAGCGGCGACATCTCCCACATGGGCCGGCTGATCGCCGCCGTGAGGCCGATACGGCCAGATTTCTCGTTTCTCACCGGATGGGATCCGGCGCTCGTGCCGATGCTGGCGGTCGGCTGCGATGGCGGCACCCATGCCGCAAGCGGCGTCGTGCCGGAACTGACGCGGCGGGTGTATGACACCGTGCGGGCAGGCGACATCGATGCGGCGCTGCCGCTGCAGCGGCAACTCACCGATATCTTCGATCCGATGATCCAGGCGGTCGACTTCCCGGAGGGCTTTCGCGTCGGTGCCGAAGTCCGCGGGTTCAGGATGGGCGTGTCGCGGCAGCCGGCGACCGAGGCTCAGGTCGCAGACCGTAGGAAGCTGGCTGAACGCATCCGCGGGCAACTCGATGCGCTGGGGCTGCGCTGAAAACGCCACCGCGAGCTGTATTCGGCTCGGCAGTGTTTGGAGCAGCGGCGTGTACTTAGGCAAGTTGAAAACTTGCCGCCACGGGGAATGGCACGTTGAAAACGTGCCGCCACGGGCGTTGCCGCTCGGACGAGGGGGGCGGTTGACGAGGACGGAAAAACTCGGCACCATGTCGCCGTCTTGATGATTGGGGGGGCGGGTCGAATGCCCTCGACGAAGCGTTCTCGTGCGCGTCTGGTCGCGGGATTTCCTTCGGAACGTGCCTCCCATCATCCGCTCACACTCGTTTTCTATCTTTTCGCACGCACCGGTCGCACGCCTCCGTTCGGCTGCCCGGCCCATCCAGGAACCTTCGCCATGAAATCAGGCTACGAATCGGCCTCGCGCGGCCGCAACAATCTGGAGCAGGTGATCGACGGCCTCGAGCATCGGCTCGACGAACTGGCCACCGCGCAGCGGCAAATACGGCTGCTCGTTCTCGGTGGTTCAGTCCTTCTCATGGGCCTGATGGGCCTCTTCGGCCTCCGGCTCTACAGCACGCTGCAGCGGCAGCTCAACGCCACGCAGTTGCAGAATGCGTTCATGGCGAAGGTCGACGAGGTCTGGCCGCCGCTGAGTCAGAAGTTCATGGATTCCGCCATGAAGGCGGCGCCCGCCTACGGCGAGCAGGCCATGGCGCGGTTCGAGAAGGTGCGCCCGCAGTTGGAAAGCATGCTGCTCAAGGAGACGGAGCAGTTCTCCGAGCAGTTGCAGGCCAGTCTGCTCAAGAAGTCCGAGGCCGGCATGCAGCGGGTCACCGACAAGGTGACGCAGGACCTCAAGCGTCAGTTGCCGAAGCTGACGGAGCAGAAGCTCGACTCGATCGAGGAAAAGCTCCGCAACTCGCTGCTTATCGAGGGCGGCGGCATTGCCGACGAGCTCGAGGCCAAGGTCGCGAAGGAGAGGATTCGCATTGAGAAGTTGCTGGCGAAGCTCCCCGTCGACGAGGTCGCCAAGCAGTCCGAGGAGAAGCTGCAGCGGCAGTTCATCCACCACGTGCTGATGATGATCGACCAGTCCGTGGCCGCTGATGACGTGGCCGCGAAATAACACCGGCCTGCATCCAACATTTGCATCAACCCCCAACCCATCCACGTCCGAGGCCTTCGGCCTCTCCAGGAGCAACCCCCATGTCCGATGCTTACAATGTTTCGCCTGTGCTCGAATCGAAGATCATGAACCTGCACAGCCGCATGGAGGAGACGGTGGCCCAGGGCCGGCGACGGCTGCTCACGACCGCCGTCGTCATGGGTGGACTGCTGCTCGCAGCTTCGGGTTATCTCTGGTATCTCTATTCGAAAATCGCCGAGTTCGCCGACGCCCGCACGGTCGTGGAGCTGGCCGCGGCCCAGGTCGAGCCGCAGCTCAATGTCGAGGCATCGCGGTTTGGCGACACGCTCGAAGCCCAGGCGCCGGCCGTGCTCGACCAGGCGGAAAAAGCGGTGCTCGCAGCGCCCCCGCAACTGGCCCGGGAGGCACACAACTACGCTTCGACCTTCGTCGACAAGCAGCTGTTGTCGCTCGAATCGCAGGCCTATGACGTGGTCAGCAAGACGCTCGAGGGGGCGATCGTCAAGGCCCGTGAGGACGGCATCGACCTGACGGATGAGAAGCAGTTCGACGCCCTGATCGACTCGGCGGCGCCGGCCATGCGAGAGACGCTCAAGAAGGCCGTCGATGAACTCTACGGCGAGTATTCGGTCGGGGCCGACAGCCTGGGCAGCTACATCGAACAGCTCGCCGCCTCCGGGGCCGACAAGCAGTTGACGCCGCTGCAGCAGAGCCAGCGGGAGATCCTGCTGACGGGCCTCGCCCTCATCAAGAAGATCGAATCCGATCCGTCGCGGGCACCGCTCCAGAAAATGTTGGAAGGACGGCCTTAGCAGACCGACCGGGGCGACTTCCCCTGCGTGCAGCGAAGGCGCCGATCGCCCGAAGCCCCTCCGGGGCCTGGCGATCGGCGCCCGTCTTTTGACAGGTCGGTGAGACAAAGTCACACTGGGAAACGAGGGTGATTCAGCGTCGAGCCGGGGCCCGGGACGGCATCGACGTGCCCTGTGATCGCATCAGCAAGCAAGGAACACAATCGTCATGCAGCCAGTCCAGCCACACGGAGCATCCCGCATCCTCCGCTCCACCAGCCGTCGGGAGTTTTTGGGGGCCACCAGCCACGCTGCGGTGGCGGTAGCGGGCGCGGCCACGCTGTCGGGCACGCTCCTTTCCGGTCGGGCGATTCCACACGTGCATGCCGCCGGCACCGATGAGATCCGCGTGGCGCTTGTCGGCTGCGGCGGCCGCGGCGGTGGCGCGGCGGTCGACGCGCTCTCCGTGCCAGGGGCACCGATCAAGGTGGTGGCGATGGCCGACGTGTTTCGCGACCGGGTCGACATCGTGAAGCGGTCGCTTGGCGAACAGTTCAAGGAACGCATCGACGTGCCCGAGGAGCGGACGTTCATCGGTTTCGACGGCTACAGGCAGGCCATCGACTGTTTGCGTCCTGGTGACATCGCCCTGTTCGCCACGCCGCCGGCCTTTCGGGCGCCGCACTTTGCTTACGCCATCGAGAAGGGCGTGCACACGTTCATGGAGAAGCCGGTGTCGGTCGACGGCCCGACCACCAAGCGGATCATCGAACTGGCTGCGAAGGCCACGGAGAAGAATCTCAAGGTGGGCGTGGGGCTGATGTGCCGCCACTGCGACCGTCGTCAGGAGCTCCTCGACCGTCTGAAAAATGGCGAGGCCGGTGAACTGATCTCCTTCCACGGCTATCGCGAGCACAATCCGCCCCACAATCTTGACCTCGCGCCCGGTCCACAGGGAATGAGCGAGTTGCTCTGGCAGATCAAGCGATTTCACAACTTCCTCTGGGCCTCGGGCGGTATTTTCAGCGACTACTGCGTGCATCACATCGACGAGGTCTGCTGGATGAAGGGGGCGTGGCCCGTGAAGGCCGTGGCGATCGGCGCTCGGCAACTGCGTGCCAAGATCGACGACCAAAACTTCGACAACTACGGCATCGAATACACGTTCGACGACGGGGCCAAGTTCTTCTACACCTGCCAGGTGATGAAGGGCTGCGACAGCAAATTCGGCCTCTGGGGGCAGGGCTCCAAGGCGGCGTTTGCCATTTCGACCAGCGGCCATTCGCCGGCCCGTTGTGCGATCTTCAAGAACCAGCGGGTGGACAAGGACAACGTTGCCTGGGCGGCGCAGCAGCCCGAGCCGAATCCCTATCGTCGGGAGTGGGAGCATCTCGTGGCGGCTATCATTGCCGACGAACCATACAACGAGGCGGTGCGGGGCGCCGAGGCGAGCCTGGTGACGGCGATGGGCCGGTTTGCGGCGCACACCGGCAAGCCGGTGACCTACGACGAGATGCTCAACTGCCCCGACGACCTCACCGCCGGCGTGGATAGCCTGACCGACGGGTCGCCCGCGCCCCTGGTGGCCGACAGCGAGGGACGGTATCCGGTGCCGATGCCCGGCAAGTACAAGTATGAGTATCGCAGCTGACGGGCGGCGGTCGCCTGGGGCGGTCGCATCAACGAAACGAACAGGGGAGAAGGGCCATGAAGAACGTCTGGATCGTGTTGCTGGCGCTGATCGCTGGCGTACTGGTGCTGATCGGACTCAGCGGCTCCGGCGAGAAGAAGCCTGAGACGCCGCCGGCGGCGGCAGCGCCCGCACCCGCACCGATCCAGACCCGTCAGACTCTGAAAAAGACCACGCAAAACGTGCTGGAATTGTCGGAGGCGCTCAAGCAGGGGGGCGTGCGGGCGGAGATGTCGATCAAGAGCCAGGGCCCGGAGGTCGCCGCCGACGCCTATCGGACGAGCGTCGGCAAACTGTCGATCATCGCCGTCGACCAGAAGATGAACTTCTTCCAGGCGGAGAACGATCGGAAGCCGAAGGACTACAAGGAGTTCATGGATCGGATCATCGAGCCGGGCAAGCCTGACGGCATCATGCTGCCGATGCTGCCTTACTACCAGGAATACTCCTACGACCCCGATGCGAAGGAACTCGTCGTGATCGAGTTTCCGGCGAAGAAGGAGCAGCGGCAGAAAGAGACGACGGGCGCGTCTGGGCTGTGAGACGGATCATCCAGTTGGTTGGGGATGGGCACGTTAAAAACGTGCCGCCACGGGGGAAATTCAGCTGAGCATGGGCACGTTGAAAACCTGCCGCCACGGGAAAATTCCGGTGAGTTGTCCTCAGTGGTCTATGGCGTCTTCCGGGGTGCCATAGGTCGGCAGCCGACGATCGGGCACCTCGAGCGCAAGCAGATGCAAGGCCGTGACATAGATGCGGCCGCCGTACTGGCCCCAGCGATCGGGGACGGTGCCGAGCGGATCCCAGCTCCCGGCCCCCGGGCCTTGCCGTTCCTGCGTCTGCTCGAGCGTGTCGGCGAGTTGGTCGTACCAGTCGGTCCACTCGTCGCCACCGGTGTGCACGAGTACCTGCGAGGCGTAGTACCAGAGATAGCAGTCCCGGTTCTTCTCCCTCGCAGTGCCGTAGGTCGGCCGGATCGCCGCCAACGCCCGAGCTGATTGCTGCACGCGTGGGTCGGTGGCCGTCCAGCCCGTGTGCAGACGCATCAGCGTGCCGACGGCGGTCATGCACCCTGCGGATAACTGCGACGGTCGCTGCTGCGGGTTGCGGGGGTTGTAGTGATATTTGGCCGGATCGCCGGCGATCGCGGAGGCATCCAGCAGGGTCTTCACGCCGTCGAACGCACGCGGCTCGACGTCGACGCCTGCCAGCCGGCCCGACCGCATCGCCACGAGCATCCAGCCGCTCACGGAAAGGTCAGCGTCGGAGCGGGGCGTGTATCGCCAGCCCCCGCGCGAGGGATGCTGGCTGGCGGCGATGAACCCGCAGGCCCGGGCGGCCGCAGGCTTCACGAGCGGGTCGCCCGTCATGCCGACCGCCTCACAAAGAGCCATCGAGGCGATGCCGTGGCTATAGAGCCAGGCGCAGCTGTCGGAGAGTTTGTCCGCCGGCACGTAGAGGTCACCGTCGTCCTTCTGCACCGACAGCAGGAACTCCAGGCCGCGGCGGACCGTGTCGCGGTACCGGCCGCCGAAGTGGTCGTGGCCGGCACCCAAAAAACTCAGGATCGCCAGTCCGGTGGCGGCTGTGTCACAGGAGAGCTTGGGCGTGTCGGTCGCGGTGCTTCCGGGGAAGGCTCCCAGCCGCCACCGACCGTCAGGCTGCTGTGCCCGCGCAAGAAATTCGAGACCGCGATCGACCATCGCGTCAGCCGCCACGCGGGTCTTCTCGCGGATGGCCAGTTCGCTCGCCGGCTGTTCGCGGCCGCGGGCGTCGCGGTTGGCACGAGACCGTCTGGCAAAGGGGATCGCAATCTCGCGGACGCGTCCCTCGATCGGCAGGGTCACGGCCGCCACGCGGTCGAGCGGCTGGGGAGCGATCGCGGCTGCGGCGTCGTCACCTCGCGATCTGGTTGTCAGGCTACCCACGACCGCGCCGGCTTCCGCGACGCTCGACAACTCCTCGCCATCGAGCGTGTCGCCGTCGGCGCGGGACTCGGCCGCTCCCGACGCCGCGAGGCCGTATGTTGCGGCGGATGTCCTGCCTCCCAGCCGCGACAATGCTTGTGGTGACGGTGTGCCGCCGTCGGCGCCTCCTGCGGCCGCTGGCCCGATGCCCGCTTCCGCCGCGGCCGGGAGAGCAATGGCGGCCACGGTTGAATCCGACCCCGCAGGCGAGCCCGCTGCCGAGGCACTTCCGCCGATGGGTGACGACCGTGCGAGCGGCGACGGTGCCATCGCACTGCCTGAGCCGCTGCCGCTGGCAGGGGATGACATGGTCTCGCCCGCGTTGCCGGACGAGCGGCCCGCCCCCTGCCGCTCGACCGTCAGTGCCGCGGTGCGGCCCGCTGCGGCCGTTGACGTCGCGACCGCCTGGCTGGTCGCGGACATGTCGCCGACGCCATCGGCCGGCGCGTCGCCGGCCGTCGTCTGGCTTCGCAGTGGAGCCCACGTGCCGCGGTCGGCACGCGGCTGCCCAGCCGTCAGTCCGGCGATCGATGACTGCGGCCGCGGTGCCGGCGTGGCCGCTGCATCCGTGCTGGCTGCGCCGGCCGGTGCGGTGATCGGCTGCACCGGTGCCGCGGAGGGATCGCCGAGGCTGGCGATTTCACGACGGGCCGTGGGGGCAGGGGCGGGCGGCTGTGGCGGCGCGGAATCGTCGCCGACAGCCGCAGGCAATCGTGAGGACAAGGGCGATGTGACCGGCAGTGCAGGGGATGCCATTGCAACTTCCCGCGGGCGACGACGGGCGACGGCGGCAGAGTCCCGCTCAGCCGGCCGCGGCGCCGCGGCGGAAGGTTTGGGCATGGACGCCGCGGTGTCCTGCCCCGGTGCGGCCGCAAGCCGGTCGGCAGTGGCGTCGGCCGGAGCGGCAGCTGCGGCCAGTCGCTGCCGCTCGGGGGCGGCGGCCTTCTCGACCGCACGATCGGCGGCGACTTCGCGTGGTGCCTTCGGCCGTGCGAGCGTGGGCGGGGTGACGACGATCGGCAGTGGCTGCTCCGGTGTCGGGGCCGCGGCTGGCGGCGTACGGCGGACGCTCTCCGGACGTGGCACGTCCTGCGGCGGCCGTGGCATCACCTGCATGTCGAGCGGCCGCTCGTGGTCCGGCTTCACCGATGGCGACTTCGGCACCTGCAGCGGAAAATCGGCAACCAGCTTCGGCTTCAATGCC
Source organism: uncultured Candidatus Kuenenia sp. (assembly GCA_964581055.1). Taxonomy (GTDB): domain Bacteria; phylum Planctomycetota; class Planctomycetia; order Pirellulales; family UBA1268; genus CAMCQY01. Next base: position 49,182 of record CAZOMJ010000045.1, on the reverse strand, counting down.
GGCTTCGTCGCAGTGGCATCCTGCGGCTTGCTGCCGAGCAGGGTCAGTCGGGTCGCCGTCAGGCCGCCCCAGACGAGGAGATGCACGAGGCCGCTGGCGATGGCCGCCAGCGCCAGGCGACGGCCATACGCCGCACGTTCTGATGCGCGGGCACGCTGATGGGATATGGCTGCCATGATATTGAAAAGTCGATGGGCCGCACCGGCCGGTTACGGTTGTTGCTCTTCCGCCGACTGCACCTGGTAGTCCTCGATCCCTGCCTCCACGCAGGCATTCATCGCGGCCACCACGAACTTGTGCGCCACGTTCTCGTCGGCCCGCACGATCACCGTCTGCCGTTTCGGATTGTCCACGGCTGCCTGCTTCAAGAGCGACTGCAGATCGACAAGCGCCACCGGACGTGCGCCCACGAAGTAGTGGCCGTCGCGATCGATGTTGACGAGAAATTCCCGGGGGCGGCTCGTGAGCGGCTTGGCGGCGCTGGCCTTGGGCAGGACGACATCGATGAAGCGGTCGGCCTCGTCGAGCTTGCTCGCGACGAGGAAGAAGATCATCAGCAGAAAGACGACGTCGATCATGGGCGTCAGTTCGAGCCCGCCAGTGAGACGACCCTTGTTGATTCGCACGCTCATGTTTTCCCCGCCGTGGGGGTGTCGGCCGCCAACTGCGCCGGCGTCACGCGGCCCTTGTTTTCATACCGCTCCAACTGCGGAAGCATGCCCGCCACGACCCCGTCGACGCGGCGGAAACCGGCGAGGATCCGCCCCTCGAGGAAGTGCGCGATGATCGCCGCGGGGATCGCCACGCACAGGCCCGCGAATGTCGTGATCAGCGCGACGTAGATGCCCTGAGCGAGTTCCGCCGCCCGGTTGGCCCCCGCTTCGAGGTTCGCCGTGGTGTAGAAGGCGAGGATCATCCCCTGCACGGTGCCGAGGAGTCCGAGCAGGGGCGTGACCGTCACCGCGAGGCTGATCGGCCGGATATTGGCGTACATTGCCGAGGCATCGCGTTCCTTGGTGACGTCGACCGCATGTTCGATTTCGGGCAGGGGCCGGCCGAGCCGCTCGAGCATCGCGCGGACCACGTCGGCGGCGACCGAAGGATGCTGCTGGCAGAGCCGGTAGACCTTGCGCGGATCGAATGGACCATCGGCAGCCAATCGCAGGAGGCCGGCGGCGAATGCACGCGGCACGAAGCGGCTCCGCCGCAGGGCGATGAGCCGCTCGATGCCGAAGGTGAGCACCACCAGCGACATCGCCACGATCGGCCACATCAGGAAGCCGCCGGCGAGGAACAGTTCCCAGAGCGTCTGCACGCGGGCGAGGGTGTTCATGGTTCATGTTCCGCCCGTGTCATCGAGGGCGGTTTCCAGGGGATCGGTGTCACTTCGACGGCCCCACGAGCGCGTCGAGCCGTTTCTTTGCGGCGGGGGCCTGCGGTGAGTCGGGGTATCGCTCGACGAGTTCGGCGTAGAGGCCACGTGCTTTGTCCGGCTGCTCCAGCACTTCGAAGCAACGGGCGGCCTCGAAGGTGGCCTGTGCCTGCCAGGGATGAAACGCCGGCGGAGCCTGCTTCTCACCGAAGCCGTAGGCCACCTTGAAGAAGGACTTGATCGCTTCCTTGTGGTTTCCCTGCTCGAAGAGCACCTCGCCCTCCATGAGCCGGGCGCGGGCGGCAATCTCCGTGCGGGCGGCGTCGGCCACGGCGCGGTAGCCGGCCAGGGATTCGTCGAGACGGCCGAGGTTCTGCCTCGCCCAGGCCGCCGCATACCGTGCCTGCGGGGCCTGCGGCGACGTCGGCTCCGCGGCGATGAAGCGGTCGGCGAGGGCCAGGCTCTCGGCCCACTTCTCCTGGCTCGCCAAGGCCTCTGCTCCCCGCACGAACGCGAGCCCGCGGAGATCCGGCGAAGGCAGCCGCTTTGGATCGGCGAGCGCCGCCTGGAAGGCGGTCGATGCCTCTGCCAGCCTGCCCGCCTTGAGGAGCGACTCGCCTCGCATCGCCTGGGCATCGGCCGTGAGCGGGCCGCCCGGATGGTGGACCAACTGATCGGCGAAAGCCTGTGCCGCCGCCGCATGGTCGCCACGCGCGACGAACGTCCACGCCAGCTTGTGGCGGGCCTGTTCGGCGAGCGCTGCGTTGGCCTTGCCGGCCTTGGCATCAGCCTCGGCGCGGTCCACTGCCGCGCGATACGCGGAGGCGGCCTCTGCGTGCCGACCGGTGTTCCAGGCTTGCTCGCCCAGCTCGAACCAGCCATCGGCCGCATAGGCCGACTCAGGAAATCGCTTCACGAAGGCGGTGAACGTCGACGCCGCGTCATCGCCCCGGCCCGCCAGCGACTGGGCGGCCCCCATCTCGAACATGGCGCGGTCGGTCGCAGGACCATCCGGCTGGGCGTCCAGCCGTTTCTTGAACGCCGCGGCGGCCTCCGCATACTGCTTCAGTCCGGACAGGCAGAGCCCCTCCAGGAGCAGGGCTTCGGGGACGGCGTCGGCATCGAGTGATTTTCCTGCCACCTTGCGATCGAGCACGGCCCGGGCATCGGCCAGACCTCCCTGGAAATCGGCCTTCCGTTGCCGGGCGTCTGCCCGGGCAAGCAACGCTGGCACGGCGGCGGTGGAGTCGGGATACCCGTCGAGCAGTTCGGTCCACGCTTTGACAGCCGCGTCGAGCCGTCCCTTGGCCTCGTGGCACCAGCCGCTGGAGAGCAGACACCAGGCCGCACGGGGACCCTTGGGCTTGAGTTCACGTGCCTTGCCGAAGGCCTGGATCGCCTCTTCGTGCCGGCCCGCATCCTGCCTCGCCTGCCCGAGCCGATACCACGCCACGTCGGCATGCTTCGCAGTGGGAAACTCGGCCACGAGCCGCTCCGCCGCGGCGATCGCACCGGCCTTGTCTCCCGTCTCCCGCTGCGCCCGCACCAAAAGTAGCAGGGCCTCGTCGCGACGGGGCCACTTGGGATGACCGCGGTCAAGCGTGATGAGCACCTTCGCTGCCTCGGCGGGCTTCTTGAGTTCGACCAGTGCCGTGGCGTCGAGCAGGGCCGCTTCGGCCGCCGCATCGTCGGTCAGTCCCGATGCTGCGGCTGCCAGCGCTTCATGCGCCGCCTGCCATTGCTTCGCCGCGACGAACGCGACTCCCTGCCGCAGCCGCCAGCGGGCGAGCCGTTCCGGTGCGACCGGGGGCGGCCCCGCTGCGGAGCCGATGAGGGCCTGGTAGGCCGCAGCCGCCGCAGCGGCATCGCCCCTTGCCAGAATCGCCTCGGCGCGGATCGCCTTCACGTCGGTCACGCTGGCGTCTGTTTTCTCCTGCCCGGCATAGGCCTTCAAGAAGCGGTCGGCCTGTGCAAGGGCCTCCTCCGGCTTGCCCACCTCGAGCAGCGCTAGCGCCGCCATCGAGCCCGCCGTCTTCGCGGCCGGCTCGTCGGGATAGTCTGTCACGATCTGGGCATACGCCGCGGCGGCATCGTTCCGGCCTTTGCCATCCGGCATCTCCCAGAGGGCATCGGCCCGATCGAGCGCGAGCTTGGCCATCAGTCGCCGCGTCTCGGTCTCGGGCTTGCGGCCGCCCGCAGCGAGTTTCGCCAGCGCCTGCTCGGCGATCTGCACGGCGCGGGCGGGCTGTTTCGCGTCTATCTCGATGAGGGCGAGCCGATGGGCTGCCTCGGCAGCTTCCGGCGCGTCGGCCGCGGCGAGCTGGCCGAGCCACGTGCGGGCCTCGTCCCGTTTGCCGGCCTCCGCAAACGCGATGCCGGCTGAGAGGCGGGCCCGGGCCGCCCGCGGAGAGTCGGGGTAGCGCTCGGCGAGGCGGCTGAATGACTCCGCTGCCGCAGGCCAGTCCTTCCTGTTCCACCGCGCCGTCGCCAGGCGTTCGATCGCATCGGCGGCTCGGTTGCCCTTGCCGTCGATCACGGTGGCGAGAATCTTCTCGGCGTCGGCGGTGTTGGCTCCGGCTACGGCCAAATCGGCCCGCCAGATCGCCACGTCGGCGGCCAGAGCATGCGTGGGAAAGGCTTCCGCGAAACGTGTCAGCGTGGCCATCGCTTCGTCGCGTTTGCCGGTCTCGGCCTGACCGACGCCGAGGGCATAGAGCACCTCCGGCATCCGCGGAGCCTTGTCGTGCTCGCGGACGAATCGCTGCCAGGCGGCGAGGGCGTCGTCACGCTTGCCTGCCTGCCAGAGTGACTCGCCCAGAAAGAAGAGGGCGTCGGCCGTCTGTGGCTGCCCCGGACTCTTCTCAACGAAATCCTGGAGGCTGCGGGACGCCGCGGCAAACGCCTCCGCTGACGGCTTTGCCTGGGCGGCGTCGAAGGCGCTGCGGCCCAGTTCCCAGCGGGCCAGCGTCACGGTGGCGGCATCGGCCTTGCTGGCGATCACCTGCCGGAATGTTTCGGCGGCCTTGTCCCGCTGGCCGTTCTTGAGCTGGCAGATGCCCAGATAGTAGCGGCCCTTCACTGCCAGCGGATCCGCGGGGTGGGCCGTGAGGAGCGACTCCCATTCGTCGGCGGCGAGATCCCAGGCCTCGCGGTTCTGCAGCGCCGCCGCGGTGGCATAGGCGGAGCGTGCGGCGTCGCTCGACCCGCTGCCCTCCTCTGCACGAAGCCGTGCAGCGGTTGCCGGCAGGGCAACCGTCATCAGGAGACCGATGCCTATGGCCAGGCCAGGTGTCGTGCGAATGCCGATCATCGGAAGGTCCGCCCAAGGCCGCCCAGAAAGATGCTCGAACCACGGAACCATGAATGTACCCGTGTGGCTGAGCCAGGTCACGGGGGAAAACGCCCGGTTCTGCGGCTCCAGTTGACCGGGGAGGGATAATGCAGGAGACGTCGTCAACACATCCGGCATGGACAGCCCACGGAGCTTCCGTCCATGCCGCGTTCCACCGGAGCCTTGCCCGTCGCGCCCAACATGCCCGACTACGAGCGGGCCTGCGCGGAGTTTTCCTGGGAGTGGGCCCGTGGGCTCTTGGATGGCCTGCCCGACGGCCGGGGGCTCAACATCGCCTACGAGGCGGTCGATCGCCACGCCTTGTCGGGCCGCGACGACCATGTGGCGATCCGCTTTCTTCCGCTGTCGGGGCCGCGTCACGACATCACGTATGCCGAACTGTCACAGCTCACGAACCGGTTCGCCAACGTGCTCGAGCGGCTCGGCACCCGGCCGGGCGATCGCGTGTTCGTGCTCGCCGGCCGCATTCCCGAACTCTTCGTCGCGGCGTTTGGCACGCTGAAAGCCCGCGCCGTCTTCACGCCACTTTTTGCGGCATTCGGCCCGGAGCCGCTGCTGGCCCGCATTGCCATCGGCCGGCCACGGGTGCTCGTGACCACGCAGAGCCTCTATCGGCGTCGGGTAGCCGGGCTGCGGCAAGGCAATGGAGACGGGGCCGCGGTCGCGGCCATCGAACATGTGATCGTGATTCCCGATGAACCCGGGCCGCTGCCTGCGGGCGTGCACGATTACCGGAAGCTGATGCAGGAGGCATCGCCGGCCTACGAGATGCAGCCCACGGCAGCGGAGGATCCGGCGCTCCTCCACTTTACGAGCGGCACCACGGGTCGGCCGAAGGGCGCGTTGCACGTGCACGAGGCGGTCGTCGCCCATCATGTCACCGGTATTTTGGCCCTCGACCTCCACCGCGACGACATCTTCTGGTGCACGGCCGACCCCGGCTGGGTGACGGGCACCTCCTATGGCCTCATCGCGCCGCTCACCTGCGGCATCACCAGCATCGTCGACGAGGGGGAGTTCACCGCCGAACGCTGGTATGGCATCCTGCAGGAGGAGGGAGTGACGGTCTGGTACACGGCGCCCACGGCGATTCGCATGATGATGCGGCTCGGTGCCGATGTCGCCAGGCGGTACGATACGAGCCGGCTGCGATTTCTCGCCAGCGTCGGCGAACCGCTCAACCCGGAGGCGGTCGTCTGGGGCCGCGAGGCCTTCGGCCTGCCGTTCCACGACAACTGGTGGCAGACAGAAACCGGCGGGATCATGATCGCCAACGTCGCCGCGGTCGACATCCGTCCCGGCTCGATGGGAAAGCCGCTGCCGGGCGTCGAGGCGGCGCTCGTCGAGCGGCGCGAGGACGGCAGCGTGCGGGTGCTCGAGGCGGCCGGGGAGCAGGGAGAGATCGCGTTGCGTCCCGGCTGGCCGTCGATGTTTCGCGGCTACTGGGAGGAGCCCGAGCGGTATCGGGCCTGCTTCGCCGCCGGCTGGTATCTCAGCGGTGACCTCGCGCGGCGGGATGCCGACGGCTACTACTGGTTCGTGGGCCGCAAGGACGATGTCATCAAGACGTCGGGCCATCTGGTCGGCCCTTTCGAGGTGGAGAGCGTGCTCCTCGAACACGAGGCTGTCGCCGAGGCGGGCGTCATCGGCAAGCCCGACCCGAGCGCCTACGAGATCATCAAGGCGTTCGTGTCGCTCAAGCCCGGGTATGCCGGCAACGAGAGCCTGCGACGGGACCTGCTCGGCCATGCCCGTCGGCGACTCGGCGCGGCCATTGCGCCGAAGGAACTCGACTTCGTCGCCTCGCTGCCGCGGACCCGCAGTGGAAAGATCATGCGACGGCTGCTCAAGGCCCGCGAGATGGGGCTCCCCGAGGGCGATCTGTCGATGCTCGAGTCGGAGCCGCCACAGACGGCCGCCGCGGAGCGGGCTCCATGATCGCGACGCCATCACTCGCCCGCAGCCATGCCCACGATCTCCTGCGGCGGATGCTCCTGATACGGCGGTTCGAGGAGCGGTCGGCGGAGCTTTATATGCAGGGCAAGATCCGGGGATTTCTCCATCTCTCGATCGGGCAGGAGGCGGTGGCGGTCGGGGCGATTGCCGCCATCGCGGCCGAGGACAGGATCGTGGCAGCCTACCGCGAACATGCCCATGCGCTCGCCCGCGGTGTGCCGTCGGCCGCGGTGATGGCGGAGATGTTCGGCAAGGCGAACGGCTGCAGCCGTGGCCGCGGCGGTTCGATGCACCTCTTCGACGTCGCCCACGGCATCTACGGCGGCAACGCGATCGTGGCCGGCGGCCTGCCGCTGGCTGTCGGTCTGGCGCTGGCCGACGCCATGCAGGCCCGCCCGCACGTGACGATCTGTTTCTTCGGGGACGGCGCGGTGGCGGAGGGGGAGTTTCACGAATCGCTCAACCTCGCGGCGCTGTGGAAGCTGCCGGTGCTCTTTCTCTGCGAGAACAACCTCTACGCCATGGGCACCGCGCTCGTCCGCCATCAGGCGATGCCGATTCTCCACCGCAAGGCCGATGCGTATGGAATGGAATCGAGCGTGGTCGACGGCATGGACGTCATGGCCGTCGAGGCCGCCACGCGACTGGCCGTGGAACTCGTCCGCGGCATGCGGGCACCCTACCTGCTCGAGGCACGCACCTACCGATTTCGCGCCCACTCGATGTACGACCCGGAGCTGTACAGACCGAAGGAGGAGGTCGAACAGTGGCGGGCCCGCGATCCGCTGGCGACGTTTCCGACGCAGCTCCGTGGCTGGGGACTGGCCGATGACGACGAACTGCGGCGGCTGGAGGCCGACGCGGCGGCGGAGGTGGAGGCTGCGGTGGCCGCCGCCGAAGCGGGCCCCTGGGAGCCGGTCGAGGATCTCTGCAGGGATGTGCTGACGCCGCCGGCGGGAGCAACGCCATGACGACGATCACCTACCGGGAAGCGGTTCGGTCGGGCATGCACGCGGCGCTCGTCGCCGACGAGAGAGTGTTTCTGATGGGGGAAGACGTGGGACGCTACGGCGGTGCGTATGCGTGCAGCAAGGGGTTCCTCGAGGAGTTCGGGCCGGAGCGGATTCGCGATGCGCCGCTGTCTGAATCGGCGTTCGTGGGCGCGGGGATCGGCGCGGCGATCGGCGGGATGCGGCCGATCGTCGAGGTGATGACGGTGAATTTCAGCCTGTTGGCCCTCGATCAGATCGTCAACAACGCCGCCGCAATCCGGCACATGAGCGGCGGGCAGGTGAGCGTGCCGCTGGTGATCCGGATGGCCACGGGGGCCGGCCGGCAGGTGGCCGCGCAGCATTCGCACAGTCTGGAGGTCTGGTATGCCCACGTGCCGGGCATCAAGGTGCTCGCGCCCGCCACCGTGGATGACGCGCGGCATATGCTGGCCGCGGCGATTGCCGACCCCGATCCCGTGATCATCTTCGAGCACGCTATGCTCTATCCGACGGAGGGTGAACTTGCGGAGGCCGCCGGATCGTTCGACCCATGGCGGGCTGCGATTCGCCGCGAGGGGAACGACCTGACGCTCGTCACGTATGGAGGCTCGTTGCCCAAGTCGGTCGCGGCAGCCGAGGAACTCGCTCGCGAGGGAATCGATGTCGAGGTGGTCGACCTCCGGTCGTTGCGGCCGCTCGATGCGGAGACGCTCCTGCGGTCGGTCGCGAAGACGCACCGCGCGGCGATCGTCGACGAGGGCTGGCGGACGTGCAGCCTGGCGGCCGAGATCAGCGCGATCGTGATGGAGAACGCGTTCTATGAACTCGACGCGCCGGTCGTGCGGATCTGCACCGCCGAGGTGCCGATCCCCTATGCGAAGCACCTGGAGGAGGCGGCGCTGCCGAGCATCGAACGGATCGTGGCCACCATCCGCGAGGCCTTTTCAGAAGCAGCCCGGATATCACCCGCATGAAACCATTCGTCATGCCCACGCTCGGGGCCGACATGGAGGCGGGCACGCTCGTCGCCTGGCACAAGCAGCCCGGCGACCCGGTGCACCGCGGCGATACGATCGCCGAGGTCGATACGGACAAGGGCGTGATCGACGTCGAGATCTTCAGCGACGGTGTGCTCGACGAGATCCTGGTGCCACCGGGCCGGAAGGTCCGCGTCGGCACCGTGATGGCGACGATTCGCGAGGCCGGCGAAAGTTCTGGATCTGGGGCAGGTGTCGCGGAGGTGGCGAGGCCCGCGGAGCCGACCGGGCACGCCGGGCCAATCCTGCCCGTGGAGACGGGGGAGGAGCGGCCCACGCCGGCTGTCTTGGCGCCGGCTGGCGTTGCGCCGTCAGTGCGTGTCGCGGCACCGGTGCTGCCGGTCTACGGCCCCGGGCTGGCGGCGGCCGGCCGTCTGCGGATCTCGCCGGCGGCCCGGCGGCTCGCGAGGGAGCGGCAGGTCGATCCCGCGATGATTCCTGGAACCGGTCGCGGCGGTGCCGTCACGCTTGCAGACATCGAACGGGCGGCGACGAAGCCGGTGGCCGCTGCTGCGCCGCCACCGCCGGCTGTTTCCGTCGGCGAACCTTTGCCGCCCGGCATCTCAGCCGACCGGCTGCAGCGGATGCGACAGACGATCGCCGCCGCGATGGCCCGGTCGAAACGCGAGATCCCTCACTATTATCTCGCCACGACGATCGACCTCCACCGCGCCAGCTCCTGGCTGGCCGCGGAGAACGAGACGCGGAGCCCCGAGAAGCGGCTGCTCCCCGGTGTGCTCCTGCTGAAGGCGGTGGGCGTCGCCCTGCGGCACGTGCCGGAGCTCAATGCCGTATGGGAAGGGGGCAAGGTCGTGCTGCGGGAGACGGTGCACGTGGGCGTGGCGATCTCGCTGCGGCAGGGCGGACTCGTGATCCTTGCCCTGCACGACACGGCGACCCGTAGCCTCGACTCCCTGATGGATGGCCTCCGCGATCTCACGGCGGGGGCCCGCGCGGGTCGGATGAAGAGCTCGGAGCTCTCCGATTCCACGATCACCGTCACGAGCCTCGGCGATCGGGGGGTGGAGAGCGTCTTTGGCGTGATCTATCCGCCGCAGGTGGCGATCGTGGGCTTTGGGAAGATCGCCGAGCGGCCCTGGGCGGTGGACGGCGGCCTGTTTGCGAGGCCGGTGGTGACGGCCACGCTCGCGGCCGATCACCGTGTGTCGGACGGCCACCGGGGCGGGCTCTTTCTCGACGCGGTCGACCGGCTGCTGCAGGAACCGGAGAAACTATGAGCGACGCAGTCAGCGACTCGGCGCAACGTGCACGCGACGCCGTCTGCAGGATCCTGGCCGGGATCGCGCCGGAGGCTGATCTTTCAGCCCTGTCCGCCGACGCAAACCTGCGCCGGGAACTCGACCTCGACTCGATCGATTTTCAGAACTTTGTGATCCGGCTCTGCAAGGAGCTGACGATCGACATCCCCGATCGCGACGCCGCAAAACTCACCACCCTCGCCGGATGCGTGGAGTATCTCGCGCCGCGGATGTGAACTCGGAGGGACCTGACGCTTATTACGGCGACGGGGCATGGACCGCGCCGAACCGTCGGAAGCACTCCGACTCTGGCGTTGGGGGTGTCATCGGTCGATGTGGAGCCGGAGGAAATGCGTCGCGCAACTGATGCAGGGGTCGTAGCTGCGGATCAGGTGCTCGCACCTGATCGCCACCTCGTCATCCGGCAGGGAGAGCAGGCCCGGCAGCAAGGCCCGCAGGTCGGCCTCGATGCGGGCCTGGTTCTGGCTCGTGGGGGGAATGATCGTCGCCGCCGCGATGAGGCCGTCGTCTGCTATTTCGTAGTGATGGAAGAGCAGGCCTCGCGGGGCCTCCGTCGCATGGCAGCCCGTGCCCGCGCGGGGCACGTAGTCGACCCGGCAGGGAGCGATCGAGGCGTGGCAGGCCAGCGCGATGGCGAGGGCCTCCTCGAAGGCGGCCGCCACCTCGATGGCCCGTGCAGCAATCGAATGAAAGATAGTGCGCGACGGCCACGGGATGCCGCAGGTGTCGGCGGTCCGTCGGGCTCCGTCGGGCAGGTCTGCGAGGCAGTGGTTGAGCCGAGAGAGCGGGCCACAGAGATAGGGGCGGTCGCCCGGCACGATGAAGCTCGACAGCGCGGTGCTGTGCGGCACCTGCCGCTCCACGAAGTGTCGGCGATAGTCGTTGATCGGAATGTCGAGGACCGGGGACCCGGTGCCGGTCGATGACACGATTCGGCCGTCGTTCATCGGGTAGCCGTCTGGAGCTCGCAGCGATACGCACTCATACGGCTGCGAGAAATCCGGAAATGTGAAGCGGCTGACCACCGCGAGCGTTTCGACTGCGGCGTGCATGCCCCACTCGAGGTCGGGAATGAGCCTGCGAACCTCCGCAGCATCGGGTGCCCGGTGAAAGCCGCCGACGGCCACGTTGACCGGATGCACAGCGCGGCCGCCGAGCACCTCGATGATCCGGCTGCCGATCGCCTTCATCCGCAGCCCCCGGTCGAGCAAGCCCGTGTACGCCGCGGGATAGGTGAAGCAGCTGTCGCAGCCGATGAAGTCCGGGGCATGCAGAAGATGGATGTGGAGCGCGTGGCTCTGGATCCACTCGCCGCATGCGAGGAGCCGTCGCAGCAGTCGAATCTCCGGCCCGACGGCGATGCCGAGCGCCGACTCAAGAGCCTGGCAGGCGGTGAGTTGGTAGGCGACCGGGCAGATGCCACAGATCCGCGCCACGATGTCGGGCACCTCGCGGACCTCACGCCCGCGGAGCAGCCGCTCGAAGAACCGCGGCGGTTCGTAGATGTTGAACTCGACCAGTTCGACGCGGCCTTCAGTGATCCTCGCCCGCAGGCCGCCGGCTCCCTCGACCCGTGTCAGGGACTTCACGCTCAACTCTCGCGAAGCGTTCACGGCGTGTCGCCCCCGGGCCCTGACTCGAGCCGGTCGCTCTCCCGCCGGAAGTCAGGCGCCCACGCGTTGAACGACCGGACCAGCCGCGCGAGGTGTGGCCGTGGCGTGCCGCGGCGTTCGTAGAAGCCGGTCAGGCTCACGAGATTCGGCTGTTCGTCCGGGCCGTAGCAGCCGAAGCATTCGCGGCCGTGGGCTGGGCAGATGGCGCCGCAGCCCGCCTGCGTGGCCGGCCCGAGGCAGGCGATGCCTCGCGCGACCGCCACGCAGACGGTGCCCCGTTCCTTGCATTCGACACAGACGCTGTGCCGCGGTACTCGCGGCTGGCGGCCGACGACGACCGCGGTGATCAGTTCCACCAGCTGGCCGGTGTCGATTGGGCAGCCGCGGAGTTCGAAGTCGACCGACACATGGTCGCTGATCGGCGTGCTGTGCGTGAGCGACTCTACGTACGCCGGCGAGGCATAGACGCTCCCGGCGACCTCGTCGATCCGGCACCAGTTCCGCAGGGCCTGGATGCCGCCGGCCGTCGCACAGGCACCGATCGTCACGAGAAAGTGGCATGCTCGCCGGATCTCCTGGACCCGGCCGAGATCACCGGGAGTCGAGATCGACCCCTCGACCAGGCCGATGTCATACGGACCGGCGAGCGACTGCGAGCGGGCTTCCGGGAAGTGCGCGATCTCGACCCGGTCCGCGAGTGCCAGCAACGTGTCGTGTGCGTCGAGCACCTGAAGCTGGCAGCCGTCGCAGGAGGCAAACTTGAACACGGCGAGTCGTGGTTTCTTATTCGGCATAACACTCGGCATGACACACGCTTTACAGATGCGGCACTGCCAGCCAACGGGCGATCCGGTCATAGGAAAACACCGGGCCGTCCCGGCAGACGAAGAAAGGCCCGAGCTGGCAGAGCCCGCAGAGGCCCGACCCGCAGCCCATCAGTCGTTCGATCGACACGAAGACCTGCTCGGGGGCGATGCCACGGGCAATCGCCTGCTCCGCCACCGCCACCATCATCGGTTCCGGACCGCAGCAGAGGAGGCTGGTGGTATTCGGATCGAGGTCGAGGCCGTCGAGGAGCAGCGGCACGAGACCGACCCGGCCCTGCCAGCGGGCGTCGGGGTCGGTGACGATGCAGCGCACGTCGATGCCGTGCTCGCGCCAGCGGTGATGCTCGCGGGTGGCGAGCAGGTCTGCCGGGGTTCGGGTGCCGTGCAACACAGCGATCCGCCCATAGCTGCTGCGGTGCACCATGCAGAACGAGATCGCCGAGAGGAGCGACGCGAGGCCCAGGCCACCGCTGATGAAGACGACGTCGCGATCACGGAGCGCGTCGAGCGGCCAGGGAACGCCAAATGGTCCGCGGAGGAGCAGTTCGTCGCCGACGTCGAGTCGTGCGAGCGCCCGGGTGACGTTCCCGACCGCACGCACCGTGTGGGCGATGCCAGAGAGAGACTCGGGATCGGAGCTGATCGAGATCGCCGCCTCGCCGATGCCGGGCAGCGAGACCATGTTGAACTGTCCGGCGGCGAAGCGATAGGGCGGCCGCGGGCCGCGGGCCATGAGGTCGAGCGCGTAGGTGCGCACGCCCGGGGCTTCCTCGCGGATGGCGGCAATGCGGGTTGCGGTGAGGTGCCACGGCGATGGATCGGGGCCTCGGGCACTCTGAACGGGTGTCATCGGTGACGGCTTGGCGAGCGTGCTCTTCATGGTGGTGCCGTTTCTCGGATCGCCGCGACCTCCTCCGTGAGATCGATGGCAACGGGGCACCACGTGATGCAGCGGCCGCAGCCGGTGCAGCCCGACGTTCCGAATTGGTCGATCCAGCCGGCGAGTTTGTGTGTGAGCCACTGCCGGTAGCGCGAGGCCACCGTCGGTCGGGCGGCGCCTCCATGCATCTGCGAGTGCGCGAGCGTGAAGCACGAGGCCCAGCGACGGTCCCGGGCGACATGGTCACCGGAGAGGTCGGCGACCTCCTCGACCGAGCTGCAGAAGCAGGTCGGGCAGACGAGTGTGCAGTTGGCACACGACAGGCAGCGGTCGGCTACCTGCTGCCAGCGGGGATGTTCGAGATTGTCGTAGAGCAGATCGCGGATGGTGTCGGTGTCGAGGGACCGCGGCCGCGGCTCGCCGGCCTTGGCCACGCGGTCGTGCATCGTGCGTTCGAGGTCGCGAGGAATGGCCCGCACGTGGTCGGCCTCGACTGCGGTGCAGGGCGTGAGCACGCCCGCGGAACCAAGGCCGCCAAGCATCTCGCCGCCCCGCTCCGAGCCGATCTCGACGGCGAAGCGATCGCCGCTCTCCGTGAGCGCGAGATCGAAGCTGTGCGTGACGACGGGCCCGCACTGCATCGAGTGGCAGAAGCAGGTGGCAGCCGCCCGGCGGCAGTTCACGGCCACGACGAAGAGCTTCTCGCGTCGCGACTGATAGGCGAGGTCGACGTGGGAGCCTTCGAGGAACACTCTGTCCTGCACTCGCAAGGCCGCGAGATCGCAGGCCCGCACGCCGATCACGGCCAGCGGCTGCTGCCCGTCGGGGAGTGGCTCGTCCCGCCAGGTGCCCTCCTCACGCACCAGCCGCTGGATCGTCTCCCGCGGCGGAAAGAGAAAATTCTTGAGGGAGTGCGGGCCCACGACATGGTCGAACCAGCCGGCGGCATCGTCGCGCCGCAGCCGGTAGCTGCCGCCATCCTGCTCGTCGATCCAGCCTTCTGGAAGCTGGTTCACGTCGGCAAGGTCGCGGTAGACCACCGCCCCGTCCGCCACCTGCGGCCCCACGACCCGATGCCCCTGCGCAAGCAGTGTGTCGATCAAGGATTGCAACGACGGCCGGTCGAGCCAGACCAGGGAGCCGACCGCGGGCGTGCAGGGGGGCATGGGAGGGATCTCTGCGGCCTCATGACACCGGAACGGTCAACCTTGCGGTGCCCCTCCCGCTGAAGCAAGCCGCTCGGTGCCGGCCGCACGAGCCGCGGACAATTCGCCGGACACTTTCAGGCTTGTGAATCGGAGGCGCTCCCCATCGGCCGCGTGATCCTGCTATCCTCTGTCGCCATGACACACCCATGCACGATCGTGATTCTCGACGGCCACACGGCCAATCCTGGAGATCTCAGCTGGTCGCAGATCGAGGAGATCGGCCCGGTGACCGTGTACCCGCGGACGGCCGCCGCCGATGTCGTGGCACGGGCCCGTGATGCGGATGTCGTTCTCACCAACAAGACGGCGATTTCCCGCGAGGCGATCGCGGCACTGCCCCGGCTCAAGTGCATCGGCGTGCTCGCAACGGGCTACAACATCGTGGACGTCGAGGCGGCGAAGGAGCGGGGCATACCGGTCTGCAACGTTCCGGAATACAGCACGCCGAACGTCGCGCAGGCCGTGTTCGCCCTGCTGCTCGAACTCACCAACCACACCGGCCACCATGCACAGACCGTCCGGGCGGGCCGCTGGTCGGCATGCGAGGATTTCTGCTACTGGGACGGGGAATTGGTGGAGTTGGCCGGGCTCACGCTCGGGCTCGTCGGCTACGGACGGATCGGCCGGTCGGTGGCCGCGGTCGGCCGGGCGTTCGGGATGCGGGTGCTGGCCCATCGACGGTCATCTGCAGCTGCTGCCGGCGACGACGCCGTGACGATCGTCGATCTGCCGACACTGCTCCGCGAGAGCGACGTGGTCAGCCTGCACTGCCCGCTCACGCCCGATACTCGGGGTCTGATCAATGCGAAGACGATCGGCCTCATGAAGCCGACGGCGTTTCTGATCAACACCTCCCGTGGGCCGCTCGTCAACGAGGCCGATCTGGCGGCCGCGCTCGACCAGGGCCGGATCGCCGGGGCGGGCCTCGACGTGCTTTCGGTAGAACCGCCACCGGCGTCGAATCCATTGCTCACGGCCCGCAACTGCATCATCACGCCGCACATCGCCTGGGCCACGCCGAATGCCCGGCGTCGGCTGATCGAGGTGACGGCCGCCAACCTTCGGGCCTTCGTGGCGGGCCGGCCGCAGCATGTCGTCAATGACTGATCGCCACAGTGACGGGTACGAGAGGGGAGGATGACCATGCGGCACTGGACGCTGAGGCTGTCGCTGCTCTGTTGCGTCGCGGTGGCCATTGGCAGGCCGGTTTCGGCGGAACAACCCGCCGCCGGCGAGCCGGACCGGGACCGGATCACGCAGGTGTCGGTCATCAACGCGCTGCTGCTCGGGCAATTCGAGGGCAAGGTGCCGTTCGCGGGCCTGCTGGCCGACGGCGACTTCGGGCTGGGCACGCTCGACAGGCTCGATGGCGAACTGATCGTGCTCGACGGCAAGGGCTATCAGATCAAGAGCGACGGGGCCGTGGTCGAGGTCGGGGCCGAGGCCACCATACCCTTTGCCGTGGTCACGCCCTTCGACCGGGATGGTGAACTGCCCTGCCCGGCGGTCGATTCGCTCGCCGAGCTCGAGCGGCGGCTCGAGACCGTGGTCGCTCACCCCAACAACTTCGTCGCGGTGCGGATCGACGCCGAACTGGCTGCGATCACGCTTCGCAGCGTGCATGCGCAGTCGAAGCCCTACCGGCCCATCAACTCGCGCAGCGATTTTCAGTCGGTGTGGAAACGGGAGAACCTGCGAGGAACATTCGTGGGCATCCGCAGCCCGCGGTGGGCCCACGGCATCACCGTGCCCGGCTACCACTGGCATTTTCTGGCCGCGGACCGCCGCAGCGGAGGCCATGTGCTCGACTGTCACCTGCGCGGTGGTACGATCCGCTATGACGTCTGCGGCAGTTGGCTGGTGAAACTCGACGAGTCGGCCGACTTCAACGGCGTCAACCTGTCGACCGACCTCCGCGAGGAACTCGACCGCGTCGAGCGCCTGCGGAGCGGGCCGGCCGACGTCGAGCCGTCAGCGAACACATCGCCTACCACACCATGAAGCGTTCTCGCCCGTCGCCGCGTCGTCCCGCAGGCCCCGCAGCCGCACACGCCGCACACGAGGGCAGCAGGTCGGCGACCCGCAGGCCGCAGCGTCCATCGGCACGCCATCGGAGCAAAGCCGAGGAGAAGTATCACGGTGTTCGCGCCTGCGAGGCTCTCTTTGCCCGCCGACCCGGAGACATCATCCGCGTCTACGTCGCGGAGGAACGCCGCCGGCACTTCGCCGCGCTCCTCGACCACTGCGCGAAGGCCCGGCTGGGCTTTCAGGTGGTGCCGCAGGAAAACCTCGCCCGCATCAGTGAATCGACGCACCACGAGGGGATCGTCATCCTGGCCCGTGCCTGTCCGCGGTGGGGTATGCCGGAACTGCTGAGGGCGATCGACGAGCGGCGGTTGAAGGGCCCGCTCCTGTATCTTGACGGCGTGCAAAACCCGCACAACCTCGGCGCCATCCTGCGGACCGCGGCGCACTTCGGCACGGCCGCCGTCCTGGGAGCCCGCGGCGATCTGCCACCGCTGTCGCCGGCTGCCGTTCGCGTGGCGGAAGGGGCAGCCGAGCACGTGCCTGTCTGCGATCTCGCCGACCCGCGGGCGGATCTGACGCGGCTGAAGCAGTTGGGATTCCGCGTGGTGGCGACATCGAGTCACCGCGGCAAGCCGGTCTCACCGAAGAGTCTTGGTGGCAAGATCGTGCTGGTGCTCGGCAGCGAAGGGGAGGGCGTGTCGAAGCCGATTGCGGCCCTGGCCGACGAGGCCGTCCAGATTCCTGGTACCGGTGCCGTGGAAAGCCTCAACGTTTCGGTCGCCTGCGGCATCCTGCTCGCCGAAGCCTGGCGAAGCCGCGGGTAGCCGGCGGTAGACGGCCGCAGACGGCGAACGTGCGCTCGCACTAACGGCACGAATCCGCACGGCACGTTGAAAACCTGCGCCCCATGACGAGACGTGGGCCCGTTGATGAGGATAGCGGTGTCCGCGGACGGTCAGCGCACGCGGGGCTTCACACTCAGACACTTGAGCGTGTGTTCGTCGCGGAGATAGAGTTTGCCCGCCGCGAGGGCGGGCAGGGCGCGGAGCGTGCCCGTAAACGGCCTGGCCCTTGCGAGCACATGCAGACCTGCCGCGTCGGGCTTGATGAGCACCAGTTCGCCGTCGACCTTCGTGGCGATGATCTTGCCGTCGGCGAAGATCAAGGAGCCGTAGCCGAAATTGGGCTCTTTCCAGATGACCTCGCCGGTTGCCTGCTGGATGCACTTGAATTCGCCCGGGGGGCCGTCATCGCGGCCATCGATGGCGAACAGGAAGCCGCCGCGTGCGATGGGCGTGCAGTATTGGGTGGCCAGCGACTCGGTGCCGGCCCAGACCTTCGTCATGCCGGCCTTGTCGAACGATCCATACAGCGAGCCGATTCCATAGGATGCCGTCACGAGCAGATGGGGCTTGCCGTTCTTGTCGGCAAGCGCGAGCGGGTTGGCCGCATTCACCGTGGGGCCGCGGGCGCCGAAGGCAAACTGCCAGCGGATCGCGCCAGTCGCCGGATCGAGAAGGATCACCCGGTAACGCGTGATGATCAACAGGTGCGGCACGTCGGCAATCGAGACGAGCACCGGCGAGGAGTAGCTCGCTCGCTCGCCGGTCTTCGTCCAGACCGTTTCTCCCGTGGCGACCGAAAAGGCGACGATGCCGGCTTCGTTCTTTGCGCCTCCGACGTTCACGATCACCAACTTGCCGGCCACGATCGGCGAACTGCCGGCGCCGAAATAGCCTGGCTGCGCACCGAAGTCGGCATGCGTGTCCCGCCGCCACAACCGCTTGCCCGTGGCGGCATCGAGACACGTGAGCACTCCCTCAACGCCGAACGTGAACACGTGACCGCCCTGAATCACAGGCACGCAGAGTGGCCCATCGCCGCTGCCCACATCCGGCTTGAACGTCGTCGGATGCTCATCCGTCCAGAGCGTTTTTCCGGTCGCGGCGTCGAGCGCCTCCGTGACCTCGTTGCCTTGCACCCGGTGGAACAACACGGTCCGTTTGTCGGCCACTGCCACTCCCGCGTAGCCGCTGCCAACATCCCGCTGCCAGAGTGTGTAGGGACCGCCCGTGGGCCATTCGTCGACGAGGACCTCGTCGTTCGCCGCGATGCCGTTGCGGTCGGGCCCGAGAATCTGCGGCCACTCTCCGGCCGAGGTCTCGAATGCGGCAGCCGCTGCAAGCAGACAGCAGGAGGCCAGGAAGCAGAAACTGGTGTTCAACGCGGGCATACCACCGATCCAATCCTTAGGTTCGAACCACCCCAAATAATAGTTTATCGGCAGACTTTCGTGCAGGTTGGAGTGGGGCCAACAAAGTTGGGAAAGTGCCCGCGTCTGGGGGTCGGACTGCTGACAGGGCGGCACGCTGCGCCCCCCCCCCCCGTTTGTGGCTGTGTATTAGTTCGTGCAGAACCGTTCGGGCGACAGAAATCCGATCGGATGGGGCGTTTTTCCGTCGAGGGCGAGGTCGGCGAGGACTTCGCCCATCACGCTGGCGAACTTGAATCCATGGCCGGAGAAGCCGGCGGCGATGGCCACCCGCGCATGCTGCGGATGGAGGCCGATGACAAAATGGCCGTCCGGCGACATGGTGTACAGGCACGCCGCGTGGTCGGTCAGCCGTCCTCGCACCCCCGGCAGGTGGGTTTCGAGCACCGCTTCGACCCGCGCCCGCTCCCGAGCGTCGATCCCGCGGTCGACTGCCAGCGGATCATCGACGGGTGTTCCTCCGCTGTGCTCGGCGATCTTCACGCCTCGCTCGTCGAGCCTGGGAAAGCCGTAGAAGAAGCCGTCAGGTCCGTCGAAGGCGAAGCAGGGCAGGTTGCCCGCGGCATATTCGCCGCGGCCAGCGGCGTTGGGCTCGTACCAGAACAGCGATTTGCGGAGCACCCGCAGCGGCAGCGATGGCAGCTGGAGCAGGTCAGCCGCCCAGGCACCTGCGGTGACCACCAATGCGGCGGCGGAGTAGCTGCCCCGGTCGGTCTCCACGACGACATGACCATGGCTTCCGTCATGCCCAACCGCCCGCCAGCCGCGGACAACCGCGCCATGATCGATGCGGGCTCCCAGTCGCACGGCCTCCGCCGCGTGGGCCCTGACGCACTCCTCCACGAACAGATAGCCGCCACGAACCTCGTGAACCGCGGCCCATTCATCCGGCAGCCGAATGCAGGGCCAGCGGGCCATGGCTTCGCGGCTGGACAGGCGTTCGATCGGCAGGCTGTGGATCTCGGCCGAGGCGATCGCTCCCGCCACCACCTCGCCGTCCGGCGGTCCGGCCATGAGCAGGCCCGACTCGACCAGCAGCGGTCTCCCCGACATCGTCTCCAACTCGTGCCAGAGTTGATACGCGCGACGCAGCAGCGGCACGTAATCCGGATGCTCAAAATAGGCGAGGCGGATGAGCCGTGTCTGTCCGTGGGAACTGCCTCGGTCATGGCCCGGCGGAAAGCGGTCGAGCCCGCAGACGCGGGCGCCGCGGGCGGCCAAGTGCATGAGGGCGGCGGCTCCCATGCCGCCCGTGCCGATCACGATCACATCGAACTGTTGCATGACGGGTGCTCTGCTTTCCAGCCGTATAGGCTCACCGCTCGTGGACGAGCACCGCCCAGTCGATGTTGGCCAGATGTTCCGGCCGGCCCAGGATCACGATCGGCTCCGCCGCCGCGATCGTCGGCACCTCGGCGTCGAAGGCGATCGCCGTGGGGGCGTTGAGGGCGGGCGGCTTGCCGAATTCGGGCCTCCGCCTGGAGGCGGCCTTCAGCTGCTCGACGATCGTCTGTGGGGCACGCGTGTATTGCGCTTTCGTCGATCCCACGAGATCAGCCCGCACGATGTCGGGGTTCTCGAGCACGAGACCGGATTGTGGCCTGCCCTCCACCTGATCGTCGCGCAGGTCGATCACGGCGACCGAAAAAGACTGTTTGGCAGCGTTCCAACCGCCGATGGCGTCGATCGAGCGGAAGAGCACCCCCACGTCGAAGGCCATCACCAGGACGCCAAGGCATGTCCGGCCCGGGCTCCCCGCCTTCTCCCGCCAGATCGGGGCGGAGAACGCCACCTTCAGACGGCCGGTGGCCGTGCTCTCGTACACGGTCGAACGATGCACCTCCTGCAGAGGCTCGCTCGGTGTGCCGGGTTTGAGGTCGCCCGCCCCGCCGTGAAAGTAATCGCGGTGCGAGAACGATTGTCCGATGGTGTCGGCCAGCGGCCAGCGGGCCACCTGCACGCCCTGGGCATTGCAAACCGACCAGCTCTCGGCATCGACGGTGTCACGGTTGGCTGCAGCGATCGCGTCGACCGCGGACTGAATGGCGGCCCAGGACCGTCGGCCCTCATCCGGTGCGGGCGTCGTGCCGGCCGTGGCGGCGACCGCCTCGACCAGGGCGGAATTCTGCGCATCGCGTTCGAGGATCCGCCAGCGCGAGTCGATCTGCAGCCCCGCGGTGCTGGCGGCCAGCCGGGCGGCCATCAGCAGGGCCGTCTGACGCGCCCGGTATTCCTCGTTGGCCATCCGATGCAGCAGCAGCGACGAGGCCCCTGCCGTCAGGAGAAGGAGGAGCAGCGTGGCCACGCTCATCTGCGTCAGCGAGCGGTGCCGCCGCGTCCACCTCGCGAGCTTCCGCAGCAGCGGCTCCCGGTAGGACGACACCGGCAGGTCGGCGAGATAGTTGTCAACATCACGGGCGAGTTCCAGCGGCGATTCGTAGCGGTCGACGGGATCGCGGGCCATCGCCTTCATGCAGATCGACTCGATCGCCTGCGACACGCCGCGTTTCACCCGCGACGGCGGCACCACCTTCCCCGCCATCGCCTGCTCGCGGATGGCGGGCAGCTCTCCATCGAAGGGCGGCTGGCCGGTGAGGATGTGGTAGAGCGTCGCCCCGAGCCCGTAGACATCGCTGGGCGCCCCCACATGGCGGGCGCCGTCGTGCTGTTCGGGACTCATGTATGCCGGCGTGCCCGAGAGGCCGCGTTTGGCGGCCGGCTGCTCGTCTCCGATCGCGACGGTCGGCATCACGATGCTCTGCTCACCGCTGGACCGTGCCCGATCGTCTCGGTCGATCCGCGCCGCCAGACCCCAGTCGAGCACGACGACCTCGCCGAACCTCCCCTGCATCACGTTGGCGGGCTTGATGTCACGGTGGATGACGCCACGGTCATGGGCGAAGGCGATCGCCTTGCAGATCATGGAGAACTGCCCGAGCAGCTCGCGATACCGCGCGGCGTGCCGCTCGGTATCGTGCTCGCCGTGTCGGCGGTCGTGGAACTCGGCGATCGCGGCGGCGAGCGTTCGTCCCGGGATCAGTCGCATCGCGTAGAAGGGCCGGCCCTCCGGCGTGCTGCCGGTGGCGTAGACCGGCACGATGTTGGGATGCTCGAGCTGGCTGGTGACTTTCGCCTCGAACGAGAAGGCCTCGCGGCAGGCCGGCTGGTCGAGGGCCCAGTCGTTGAGAAACTTCACGGCCAGATTCCGGCCCGTGCCGCGGTCACTGGCTTCGTAGATGTCGCCCAGACCGCCGCGACCAAGAGGGCGATCGATCGCGATGGAAGTCGTCGCGACGAGCATCGGCGGCACGACGGTTTCAGGCCGCGACTCATGTTCCCGCACGATGAACTCCTTTTCGCCCGTCGGGCCGTGATCGGCTAGCGGCCGGTGGCATCACGCCGTACGAGCATCACGGCCGTGGCCACGATGCCGGCGACGAACATGCCGCCCAGAACGGCCAGCGGCACGCCCGCGGACGAACGCCAGCCGGACCGCGAAAAAAACCGCTCCGCCATGTCGATGTCGTCGCCCGCCGGTGGGGTGGCAGCCGGCACGACCTCGCGGCGTGTCTGGGCGGCGAGCGAGCCGAGCTGATCGAGTTGGGTCTTCATCCGCTGCCGCTCCTGCTCCATGCCCTGCTGCATGTCGTGGAGCCTGGCTTCGAACGACTGCGTCGCCTCCTGCACCCGCGCCTCCACGGTCTTCTGAAGGGTGGCGTTCATCGCGGCCGACTGTTTCTCGAAGTCGGTTCGTGCCGACTGCAACTTCTTCTCCATCTCGGCCTGCATGCGGGCCTGCATCTCGGTGCCGCGGCCCTCGACTTCCTGCCGCATTTGCTGCTGCAGTTGGGTGCCACGCTGCTCGACGTCGCGCTCCATCTGCTGCTTCATCGTCTGGGCCTTGCGTTCGGCATCCTGCTTCGCCCGCTGCATCTCGGCCTCCGCCTTCGCGGCGGCGTCTTCCAGCGCCTCGGCGATCCGGCGGCGGCCCGGCAGGATGAAGGGGCGGCCTCCCCGGTCGCCAACCGCGACGGTACCCGCCCCGGATGCCATCCGCACCGGCACGGCTCCCGGGCGGGCGACGGCCAGGCTGACCTGCGTGCGACGTGGCGGGGCGGCGCGGGTTTCGTCGTGCTTGACTGGCGGGGCCACGGCCGGCGTGTCGGTCGGTGTCGGCTGCGAGGCGGCCGGCGGAGGAGACGCGGTGCCGGGCGGGGCCAGGGGCCGCACCCGGGGGCGCCGCAGCGCCTCGGGCACCACCATCCCCTCGAAAGCCCACCGTGACGGCATGGCGGCGGCGAGCGGTTGCGTGAGCCGCGGCAGGTCGGAGAGCGGCACGAGAATGCCCCCGAGCACGATCATCGGCAGGAGGAGCACCGGTAGGACGCCCGCCGCGGCCTCGGCCGTCTGCAGCGTCGCGGAGATGAACAGACCCAGCGCGCCGCCGGCCAGAGCTGCCGCGTAGAGCACCGCGTAGAGATGCCACCAGGGCGTGTCGAGCCGGCACGTCCACGCGACGATGCCCAGCAGGAGCGCCGACTGCACCGCGGCGATTCCCAGCAACACCGTCATCTTGGCTGCTACGTAGGCAGGGATCGAGAGGCCCACCATCCGTTCGCGGCGGTAGATGGGCCATTCAGTGACGATCTCGCGGGCCATGCTCGAGCAGCCGAACCAGATGGCCGCCAGCGACGTGACGAACAACGTGGTCGCCAGGTTGACGCCGATCTTGGGCCAGATCTCGAGGGACGGCTCGTGCCGCACCACCTTGCCGAACACGGCGGCGATGAGCAGGCCGACCAGCGGAGCCTGCGCGAACATGACGACGCTGTTCCAGCGGTCGGCGGCCTTCACTGCGAGCGTCCGTTGCACCAGGGTGCGCCACTGCGTCAGCGGGGCGATGGCGCGACGTTTTCGTGGCTGACGGTCGTTCGCGGCGTCGGCGTGGCGGCTCGAGCGGCGATCGACCCAGATCGATTTCGCCACCGACTGCTGCCACTGCCGCACCCAGTCGTTCACCGGCCGGGTGGCGAGGCCGCGCAGGAGGCCGTCGACGCTCGTCGCCGCCGCCGCACCCGGCACGGGCGGCTCGAAGAACGCCACCGCATCGGGCCACGCCCGGCCAAACCAGGCCAGCCGGCCGATCTGATTGGTGGAGGCATCCCGAGCGATCACGGCCACCGCGTCGAACTTCTGGAAGGCGTCGAGGCTCGGCTGGTGGATCGTGACGAGGATCGTCTTGCCCGCGTCGGCCAGCGACCGCAGCAGGTCGATCACCGAGAGGGCGTCGGTGCTGGAGAGGCCCGAGGTGGGCTCGTCGAGCACGAGGATCGGCGGATCGGTGAGGAGTTCCATGGCCAGATTGACCCGCTTCCGCTGGCCGCCGCTCACGCCGCGCTTCCGTTGGTCGCCCACGCGGGTGTGTTCCGTGCCCGCGAGCCCGAGTTGGGCGATCACGGCGCGAATCCGCCTGCCGATCTCTTCGCTCGTCGTGTCGGGCGGCAGGCGGAGCCGCGCCGCATACCAGAGCGCCTGCCAGACAGTGAGGTCGGCGTGGAGGATGTCGTCCTGCGGCACGTAGCCGATGCGGCCGCGGAAGAGGTCGTAATGCTCGTGGAGGTCGAGGCCGCCGACGACGAGCCTGCCGTCGGCGGGCACCACATTGCCGTTGAGCACCGAGAGCAGTGTGCTCTTGCCGGCGCCGCTGGGGCCCATGATCGCCACCATCTCACCCGGCTGCACGACCAGCGACACGTCCTCCAGCAGCCGGCGGCCCGAGGCGGCGACCGCCACGCCGCTGGCCTCGATCACGTCGGCCGGTGCGTGGAGAGGTGTGAGCGACAGGCTGTCGGCGGCAAGCCGAAACCTTCTGTCGCCAACCTGCACGACCGTGCCGGGGCTGATCTCCATGGGCCGGTCGATGCGCCGGCCATCCACGAAGGTGCCGTGCATGCTGCCGAGATCGCGGACCACCACGCGGCCGCGTTCGTGCGTGACCGTGGCATGGAGTGCGGAAACGACCGGGTGGTCGATGGCGACGCTGGCCCCCGACCGCCGCCCGAAGGTGACCATCGCGGACGGCGCCAGTTCGATGGCCTCATCCGCCGCGGGCAGCGGCTGCGTCCGCTCGAGCAGGTCGCGGAGCGTCGTCATGGGCAGCGTCGTGGAGCCGACCGTGATGCACGTGTCGAGGCTGATCTGCTCCCGTTCGATCCGTCGCGGCGGGGAACCGACGAACGTCCCGTTGCGGCTGCCGAGATCCTCCAGCCAGAGTCCGTCGTCGGCGACGACCACACGGGCATGCCGTGCCGAGATGCTCGCGTCGTGGAGCACCAGATCGTTGCCCGCTGCCCTGCCGATGAGCACGATGCGGGGCGGGAGGGGGCCGGTACGGCGATGGGACGATGGCGTCATGCGACCGAGAGAAAGCAGGGAAAAAACGACTGTCGATCCTACCCTTGCCGACAGGCTATGTCGCATTTCCGGATTGTGCAAAATCGGCTACTGCCGGTAGCTTGCTGCCGGCGGCCCGGACGGTGGCCGGGAATGAGAGGATCGTCGAGTGAGACCGCCTGCCATGAGCCGTTCCTTGCCGCACGCCGGGCTCTGGCCGCGGTTGCCCGAAAGCACGCACGCCTACGTCGCGGACCTGCTGGCCGCCCACCCCGTCGATGTGCGGCTAAGCCGGCCGCGGCGGACGAAACTCGGCGACCACCGGGCTCCGACGGCTCTGCGGCGGCGGCATCGCATATCCGTCAACATCGACCTCAATCCCTACGCCTTCCTCACCACGCTCCTCCACGAGATCGCCCATGCCGCCACCTGGGAATCCCACCGGGCGAGGATCCGCCGCGTGCGGCCGCACGGGTTGGAATGGAAGGCGGAGTTCGAACGGCTCCTCCTGCCTGTGGTGGTCGGCCGCATGCTGCCGGAGGACGTCGGCGCCGCGCTCAGCCGCGCGATGCGGAGCCCCGCGGCGGCGACCTGCAGCGACCGGGATCTGATGCTGGCGTTGGCCCGATACGATGCGGTCGATCCCGGGCTCGTGTTCGTGGAATCGCTGGCCGCCGGGACGATCTTCCGGACCGACGGCGGCAAGTTGTTTCGCCTGGGGCCGAAACTGCGGAGCCGTTACCGCTGCGTCGAGCAGCGGACGGGCCTGGAATACCGGATGCACCCGCTCTGCCGGGTGACTCCCGTGGGGGAATGACGGGCCCTCAGGCTGTGGGCGCCGGGCTGCGGGCACCGTCAGCGGCGGACGTCGCCCCGCGGTGCGTTCTCTGCCGCGCGGCCATGACGGCGGCGGACCGAGTTGCCGTAGACATGCAACGGCCGGTTCGGGCGCTTTTCGATGGGGATGCTCTTGATCTGGTCGCGCTCGCTGCCGAACGTGACCACGCGGGGATCGAATCCGGCTCCGGCAACCGGGGCTGCTGCTGCGGCCGCGACGGCAGCCACGAGGATGACCCTGAGCATGACCATGGACCAACTGCCTCCCTGGAATGAATGTCGTGACGGCGTCAGGAATCGATTCCGACGCCATCTGTTGCATCGGATGCGGCCGCTGCAGAGTGTGCCCGCACCTGCCGACGGCAGACGTTTTGGCATATCCCGCAGCGCCGCACCAGCGGCCCCAACGCGGCCCCCTCGACGGAGTGGTGCTTGTCCGCACGATCGGAACGGCGCCGGTATGCTGCCCGCTGGAGTCGATGTCATCACGTGATTCCGAGGGAGATCAAGGCGATGGGGCGATGCCTGGCTGGAGTGATCGTGTTGTGTCTGGCCTGCGGGGCGGCCGCCGCCCGGGGCCAGTCGCCGGCCGTGTCGGCTCGGGCTGCGGCTTCGCGGGCGGGCCAATGGTCGCAGGGACGTTGGGTCGATCTCACGCATGCGTTCGATGAGAAGACGATCTACTGGCCCACGGAGAAAGGGTTTCGCTTCGAGCAGGGCATCAACGGCCTGACCACCAAGGGCTATTACTACGCCGCCAACCGGTTTGCCTCGGCCGAGCACGGCGGCACCCACCTCGACGCGCCGCGGCATTTTTCCGCCGCCGGCCAGACCGCCGACGCCATTCCCCTGGAGCATCTGGTCGGTGAGGCGGTCGTGATCGATGTGACGAAACAGTCCTCGGCCGATCCCGCCTACGAGGTCACGCCCGACGATCTCGTGGAGTGGGAGACGCGGCACGGCCGGCAGTTGGTGGATGTGATCGTGCTCCTCCGCACCGGCTGGGCGACGCGGTGGAACGATCGGTCCGCCTATCTCGGCACCGATCAGACCGGTCCCGAAGCGGTGGCGCGACTGCGGTTTCCCGGCCTCTCGCCGCTGGCGGCCCGGTGGCTGGTCGACCACCGCCGGATCCGCGCCGTCGGCATCGACACGGCCAGCATCGACCACGGTCCGTCGACGCACTTCGGCTCGCATGTCGTCCTCTGTGGCGGCAACGTGCCGATTTTCGAGAACGTGGCGGCGCTCGACGCCCTGCCCGAGCAGGGGGCGTTCGTCGTCGCCCTGCCGATGAAGATCGGCGGCGGCAGCGGCGGCCCGCTGCGGATCGTGGCCCGGCTGCCGGACGCCATCGATTGACGCGCCGGCCACCGATCGTGAATAACGTGGCCGGATTCAATCGGCAGACCATCGTTTCCCAGGAGGCATTTTCATGGCAGGCAAGAAGATCATCATGCGGACCGGCGAGGCGCTCGTGGAGGCCGACGAGGCGTGGAGCGCGGCCGAACCGGAGGTGGTGATCGGCGAGCTGGACGGCCCCGTCGGCTACGCGATTGCGAACCTCATCGGCGATCAGGTCAAGGGGCACTCGCGGGTCTGGGCGATCCTCAACAGCGATGTGCAGGTGCGGCCCGCCACGCTGATGGTGAGCAAATACACCGCTCCCAACGCACGCTATACGAACATCCTCATGGGCACCGTGCAGGCGGCGATCGCGAATGCCGTGCTCGACAGTGTCCGCGAGGGATACATCCCGAAGGCCAAGGCGAACGACATCGGCATCATCGTGGCTGTCTGGCTCGATCCATCGGTGGCCGACGCGAAGCTGAAGATCGACCACGACGTGCTGTTCCGCACGCATCGCGAGGCCACGCTCAAGGCGATCGGCAAGGCGATGGGCAACGAGCCATCGATCGACTGGCTGCTCAAGAACCAGAAGAAGGTCGGACACTATTTCCACGACCTCGCCAAGTCTGGCGGGATCTGATGGTTTCACGACCTCGCCAAGACCGGCGGGTTGGGGGTGGCTGACAACAGCGGGCTTTTGCGGCCGAAGTCGTGGTCGATGGCGAATTTCGCCATCTTCATGAGCGACTGCATGTCGAGCGTCGGGCAGGGGATGTGGGCGGTGATGGCGGCGGTGTGCGAGCGATCAAACGTGGGATCGTTCCGCAGATAGCTCTTGTAGATGTCCAACTGGGTGCCGAGATTGTCGGCAAACCATTGCTCGTCACACAGGTCGGGGTCGTCGGGCGAAGCGTCTTTTGAATAGGACTCGACGGCCTGCTGGACGAGCCGGCCAACGAGATCCATCGAGAGCGGCTCCGGGTGCGTGAGGTGATAGGTGGCGCCCCGGGCGGAGGGCGTCTGGATCGCGTGGGCGATCGCGGCCGACACCCAGTCGACGGGCACGAAGTTCTTGGTGTCGTGGAGTGCCACGCCGATCAGGCCCAGCAGGGCCGGACCGCTCGTCGTGCCCTTTGTGACCTTGGTCAGCAGCGTGTGGCCGAGCCGCAACGCCGCGAACAGGCCGTGGTAGGTCGAGGTCCACCCGGTGCTCGAGTCGCCCACGATGATCGACGGCCGGTAGATGGTGGCGGTGTCGAGAAATCCGCCTGCGGTGCAAACAGCGGCGTGGACGAGCTTTTCGCCCTCGACCTTCGTCCGCTCGTAATCGTTTCCGAACGTCTGGCCGACGTCGAGGTCGTCCTCTTTGACGACGCCCGAGCGGAGGCCGCAGACGTAGGCCGTGGAGACATGGTGAACATGCCTGAGGCCCGTTTCCTGGGCCAACGCCAGCATCTGGCTCGTGCCGTTGACATTCGTTCGCCACGGTTCGGCCTCGCGGTCGGAGCCGCGGAACGTGAGGCTGGCCGCGTTGTTGAGCAGTTCGTCGCAGTGTTCTCCCACCCAGCGGCGGGCGGCGGGATCGAGCCCGCAGAGCGGCTGCGTCAGGTCGCCTTCGAGGACGACCGGTCTGGGGAGCCGCTTGCCGAGCGTCTCCTCCCAGTGGACCACGATTGCCTCCACGCGGGCGGCGGCGGTCTGCTTCCGGCTGCGTCGGACGACGACGGCCAAGTTCCGGCCGTCCAGAAGGAGATCGCGGACGAGGTAGGCGCCCAGCAATCCGGTGGCGCCAGTGACGAGCAGCGACTTGGGGGAGGCAGATTTCAGGGCGACACGCGGCAGGCTGAAGGAGGGAGCAATGGTGGCAGGAGCATAGGACATTTTGCCCTTGTTGCTCAAGTTCCCAGCGGTCGCATGCCCAAGCCGAGGGTATTGCGGCAGTGTCGGATGCTGCGGTCGAGTTCCGCGAGTTGATACTCCTGCTCTGCCTTCTGCCGGTCGCCACCCGTCGGAGCGGTGAAGGGCTCGATCCGCCGACCCTTCTTTGCCAGTGCGAGCAGTGCTGCCAGGTCCGCGGCGCGGGCGTCGGGATACGCCCGCCAGAAGTCCCGCTCGTAGATTGGGAAGGTGCGTGAAAAGCCGGAGATCGTCTCGATGTGCACCGTCACCCCCGGGCACGACCTCTCGAAGAGGTCGAAGAAGGCTGGCAGGTCGGTGCAGCCCTCGCCCATCGCCGTCCACTGCGTCGTCAGTCCGTTCGCCGTTTCCCAGAGCATCGTGTCCCGCAGGCTGGTCGTCAGCACGTGGGGAGCGAGGGTCGCAAACGCCGAGAGCGGATCCTCGAGCGACCAGCAGGCGTTGCCCGAATCGAAGTTGACGCCGACCCAGTCGGGGCCAGCCGCCTCGACGAGCGCCTTCAGTTCCCGCGACTGCATGTCGCCGGCATGGTTTTCCACCGCGATCTTCACGCCACTGTCGATCGCCCTGCCACGATGGGCCTTCAGCACCTCGACCGTGTCGGCGATCCGCGCCTGGATGCCGCCGTCGGAGAGCCTGTCCTCGTGATTTCCCAGGATCACGCGAAACGCCGATGAGCCCAGGGCCTTCGCCATGCGGATGCCAAGCGACAGGTGTTCTTCAGCGCAGCCCCAGTCGTGCTTGAAAGTCTTGGACGACGGGCAGATGCTCCACGATCCCAACGCGATGGCGATGCCGCGATCCTCGCCGTAACGGCGGATCTCCCCGAGCGAGGCGTCGTCGAAGCGGCCCTCGAACGGGCCGAAGTCGGTGATGAAGAGCGAGTCACACCGCAGCTTTTCCGCGTGGTCGACGAGTTGACGGGCGTTCCACTTCATCGCCCGGACGGCGAAGTTGTCGAATCCCAGCGGAATGTCAAGGCGACGGATGTCGGCACCGATCAGTGGTGCTGCCGCGAGGGCCGTCACGGCCGAAAGAAATCCGCGGCGGGATGACTGCCATGGCGACATGCGTGTGCTCCGGTTCACAGTTTGGGCTTGGCTGGTGTGGATGGCGGGAGAAAGTTCAGGCTGCCGATCGGCTTCACCTTCCGCACGTAGACCTTGTCCCCGCAGGTGGCCAGAAGCATGCTCACATCGGGCCCGCCGAAGGAGAGGTTCGAGAGCTTGCCGTTGGGGGTGGGGATGATGCAGTTGACCCTTCCCGCCTGGTCGCAGACCTGGATGCCCATCTTCGTCGCCACCCAGAGCCTGCCGTCGCGGTCGACCCGCAGGCCATCGGCGCCGCTGTCGTCGGCCGTGTCGGGCACGTGGAGATGATAGAACCGCTGCTTGTTGGCGAGCGTGCCGTCGGCATTCACCTGATAGCTGTAGACCCAGTGGCTGCGGCTGTCGGCTACGTAGAGCAGACTCTGGTCGGGCGAGAGGCAGATTCCGTTGGAGAACCTGAGGCCGGTGTCGACGACGGTGTCGGTGAACGTGCCGCCGTCCGCGGGCTTCAGGCAGTGGATCTTGCTGGGCGACTTTCCATCCCAGCCGGGCTCGGTGACGTAGACCATGCCGGCTGCGTTGACCACGACGTCGTTCCCCCGCCAGCCCTGCACGAGCGTCGTCGGCTGCTTCGCCCCGTCCCATGCGAGAATGGCCGTATCGCCGCCGCTGGCCGCCACGAGCCGGCCGTCCGGCGCGAAGCTCTGGCCGTCACCTTTGTGCGAATCGGCGAGCCAGACCTCGGCCTTCCAGTCGGGCGTGACACGGTAGGTCTTCCCATCGCCCACGTCGTTGAAGAAGAGTTCGCCTTTGGCGTTGGCCGCGGGGCCCTCGGTGAACTTGTAGCCCTCGCCGACGAGCCGCCAGTCTTCGCCGGGAATCAGGATCTCCTGAAGTTGCGGGCTCCCCATGCCCTTCGCGATCGGCTGCGGCCAATCACGCCACAGCCATGCAAACGCCTCCGGAAACAGTTCCGTGGCATGGTTGTTGTTGTGGCCGCCGTCGCCCCACGCGTGCCGCAGGTCATAGCCGGCGAATGCGAGCGACCGCTGCATGGCCTGGTTGGCCATCCACCAGTCGCCGGCGTAGATGTTGAGGTCGTTCGCGCCGTCCTCGAGAAAGATCCGCAGCGGCTTTGGCTCGAACTTGCGGACGAGCGTCGAGTAGGCATGGCCGCCGCGGAGGCCGACATACGTGCCGATGCCGCTGTAGACCCGTGAAAAAGAGTCGGGCCTCTCCCAGGCCGCGGTGAAGGCGGCGATCGCGCCGCTGGAGGTGCCGCCGATCGAGCGGTCGTTGCCGCTCTTTGAGAGCACGATCGCCCGGCCGTCGGCGGTTTTCTTCGTCTCGACGGCGGGCAGGATTTCCTCGAGGAGAAACCTGGCGTAGTCGGGCCCGAGGCCGTCGTATTCGTAGCTGCGGTTGAAACGGGCGAGGGCTCCCTCTCGTGGTGCGGGCACGACTCCCGGCTTCACGAACACGCCGATCATCACCGGGATCTTCTTTTCAGCAATCAGCCGGTCGAGGACCTCGGGGGCGTTGAATTGGATGCCGTCCTGATTGACATGCACGCAGGCGGGTGTCGTGCCGTCGTACTGCTTCGGCACGTAGATCGAAACCTCACGGGTCGTGCCCGGGAAGATCGTGCTCGTGTCGAAGGTGAAGGAGACCAGCTCCCCCCGTGGCGGAGCATCGGCGGCCGCGGGTGGTGCGGGCGTCGCTGCAGCCGGAGCCTGGAAAGCCACGGGACGAGCCGTCGCGGCCGGCGTTCTGGCTGCCGCCGGTGGCTGCCGTTTTTCGATCCGATAGAGCGCCTTGTCGGTGCGGAGGTAGATCGCCCGCCCGAGCGCCGCGGGCGTGGCCATGATCTGCCCGTCGAGTTGGTTCGTCGCCTCGAGGGCGAAGCTGCGGCCGGGCTTGATCACGAACGTCGCGCCATCCCGGTTGCCCACGTAGATTCGGCCGTCGGCAAACAGCGGCGACGACGAAAAATTGCCCCCGAGCCGTTCCGTCCAGACGGCGTCGCCCGTCTTGGCATCGAGGCAGGTGGCGACGCCCTTGTCGCTGACCATATAGAGTTCTTCCCCGACGACGAGCGGCGAAGGCATGGAGGGAACGCCCTTCTTTTCGCGCCAGGCGATGGCGGGGGCGGTCGCGGCGTCACCAAGCTGTATGGCGAGCAGTTCGGGCTGCATGAAGCTCGTGCTCAGGTAGAGCAGCCCATGGGCCGTGACGGGCCGCGGCACGATCGAGAAACCGAGCACGCCGTAGCTCATCTTCCAGAGTTCTTTGCCTGTGGAGGGGTCGTAGCCGTAGAGCCAGTCGGCAGCCGGCGAGACGAGCACGTCGCGGCCGCCGAGGGTGAGCAGCAGCGGCGTGCCGTAGGCCTTCTTGAGCTGCGGGTCGCTGCGGAGGTCGCCACTGCGGGCGGTCTTCCAGGCCACTCCGCCCGTGGCCGCGTCGAGCGCCACGATGAACTGTCTGTCGCTGCCGTCGCAGTGGAAGATCAGCTTGTCGTGCCAGAGCAGCGGGGTGCTTCCCGGCCCGTTCTCGTGGTTGAGCCGATGGTCGCGATTGGTCCAGACGACCTTTGCCTCGCGCGTGTCGACACACGCGGTGCCGAAGTCGCCGAAGTGGCAGTACAGCCTGCCGGCCGTGAGGACCGGCGAGGGAGAGGCGTAGGAGTTGAGCGAATGGATCGGCTGCGGATCGGCCACGACCATGAGTTCGATGTCGTGCAGGAGTTTCCCTGAGTCGCGGTCGACGCAGATGGCGTGGAGCGAGACCGGGCCGGAGATATTCAGCGGCTGGCTCGCCTTGACGCCCTCAAGACGTTTCTTCTTTTCCTCCTCCGTGGCCTCGGTCTCGATCGCCGTGGTCATCCAAATCTGATTGCCGTCGATCACCGGCGACGACCAGCCCCGGCCGGGCAGCGGCGTCTTCCAGATGATGTTCTCGGTGTCGCTCCAGGTGACTGGCAGGTCGTGGGCCGCGGCGGCATGGCCCTGGCCGTCGGGGCCCCGCCACTGCGGCCATTCGGCTGCTGGCACGACCGCACCACAGACGGCGATGCCCAGCGCCGCGATGAGCAGAACGAATCGCGTTGTGGGCGCGGGGAAAGGCTGCATCGTTCAACTCCCGGGGACGGGGAATCCAATGCCAAGAGCATCCCTCATCTCCACGAACCCGGCAAGCCGCACATGCCCCACCGATGCGGTAAGGCAGGGTCAAAAAGAGCTGCGTCCCAGTGCTTGTGCCAGTGCTTGTGCCGGGGGAGAGGGTTGAAGCTTTCTCGGCACGAAGGATGAGACAGAAGGAGTTCGACCGATGGCCACAAGTTTTTACCTTGTGGAATCGAAGGCGGGGACAACTGACAAGTTGAAAACTTGCCGCCACGGCGGAAAGGGCCTAGCCGAACGACCGGGGCTGGCCGGTGGCCTCGAGCACCGAAAGCCAGAGGTCGCCGTCGGGAGCCACCTGGTTGCGGTGGCTCACTGCCAGCGGGATCGGGATGTGCACGAACCGGCCGTGCCAGCGGCCCACAACCATCTCCGTGCGGCCCGCCATCGCCGCATGCACGGCGTTCTGCGCGAGCCTGAGGCAATAGACGCTGTCGTAAGGATTCGCCCGCACGCTCCGGATGATGTAGCTCGGATCGATGTACTTGAGGTTCAGTTCCACGCCCGCCGCCGCGAAGTGGTCGGCGATCCGGGCCTTGAGCAGGAGCCCCACGTCGTGCAGCTTGCGGTTGCCGGAGGCGTCGTGGCCGTTTCCAGAGTCGGCGATCAGATCCTGCCCGGCGCCCTCCGCCGCCACGATCACGGCGTGGCCGCTTCGTTTGACCCGTTCGAGCAGGTGCTCGAGCAGGCCGTGCTGGCCGTCGAGCTGAAAGGGCACCTCCGGGATGAGCACGTAGTTGGCGTCGGGTTCGGCCAGCGACGCGTAGCAGGCGATGAAGCCGGAGTGGCGGCCCATCAGCTTCACGAGACCGACGCCGTTGGGCGACGCCTTCGCCTCGACGTGGGCCGACTGGATCGCCTTCGTCGCCTCGCCGAAAGCGGTCTGAAAACCAAAACTCTGGTCGATGTAGGGGATGTCGTTGTCGATCGTCTTGGGCACGCCGACGACTGCGATCTTGCCGTCACGGGAGGCGACCGCGGCGGCGATCTGCATCGCCCCCCGAAGCGTGCCGTCACCGCCTATCACGAACAGCGCGTTGATGTTCATCCGTTCGAGGCAGTCGACGATCTCCTCCGGATCCTGCCCGCCCCGCGAGGTGCCGAGAATCGTGCCGCCGTCCTCGTCGATGTTGCTGACCACGCCCGGCGTCAGTTCGAGCACGTCGTGGGCGTACCTCGCCACGAAACCCTGGTAGCCGTTGCGAAACCCGTAAATCTTTTTGACGCCGTAGTGGAACGTGAGCTCCATGACGATGCCACGGATGACGTCGTTGATGCCCGGACAGAGGCCGCCACAGGTGACGATGCCCACCCGCATCTTCGAGGCGTCGAAGAAGATCTTTCGCCGCGGGCCGGCCGGCTCGAATCCGGGGAGAGACTCGAGGGTGCAGCCGCTTTCGCGCACGAGGCTGGCCGTGTCGTGGAAGAGCACGCGGTCGTCCTCCCCCACGTAGTGGACGGTGGTGCGGCGGGATTCCAGCATCGGCTTGAGCGGCGAGTCGATCCGGCAGGGACCGAGCGTTTTTACGACGAGGTCGGCAGCGGTGGTCACTGGTGTATCCCTGAATTAGCCAGTCGTCCGCATGCCGGCGGCGATGCCTTGCACGCAGAGTCGGAGGAGATCGCGGAGCGATTCGTCGTCGGGCCGCTGTCGGCGGCGGCGCATGAACTCGATCTGGATGAGATTGAGCGGGTCGATGTATGGGTTGCGTGCTTCAATAGACCGCTGGAACCAGGGCGTGGTGGCGAGGAGTTCGCCGCCGCCGACGATGTCGAGGATCGCCTGCCGGGTACGGTCGCGTTCCGCGGCGATCCGCTGCCAGATCGGACGGCGGATGGCGGCATCGTCGACGAGCTCCGAGTACCGCTGGGCGATATACATGTCGGCCTTGGCCAGCGCCAGCGTGGCGTTGTCGATCGTGGCCTGGAAAAACGGCCACTGCCGATACATGTCGCAGACGTTCTGCCAGGCATGGCGGTCGTCGTACTTCACCTCCACGAGTGCCGTGCCGAGGCCGTACCACGCGGGAATCATGCAACGGCTCTGCGTCCATGCGAACACCCAGGGGATGGCGCGGAGGTCGTCGAGCGTTCGCTCACCGCGGCGACGGGAGGGCCGCGACGCGATCGGCAGGGTTTCGATGTCATCGATCGGGGTCGTTTCGGAGAAATAGCGGATGAATCCCGGCTGGTCGACGAGTTCGCGGTAGACGGTCCACGACCGTTCGGCCATCCGGGCGGCGACTTCGGTCCACTCGCGTCGCGGTTCGCTCCGTCGGACGCTCGACGCGACGAGCGTGGCCCATGACACCTGTTCCAGATGACGGCAGGCGACCTCGGTGTCGTCGTACCGTTCGGCCAGCACTTCTCCCTGCTCGGTGAGGCGGAGGCTGCCGTCGAGCGTCTCGGGCGGGAGCGAGAGAATGCCCCGTGCGGCCGGCCCGCCACCGCGGCCGAGCGATCCGCCCCGGCCGTGGAAGAAGGTGAGGCTCACGCCGCGTGCAGCGGCCGCGGCGTGCAGGTTGCCCTGCGCCGCCTGAAGTCCGCAGCAGGCCGCA
This sequence comes from uncultured Candidatus Kuenenia sp., assembly GCA_964581055.1. GTDB lineage: Bacteria > Planctomycetota > Planctomycetia > Pirellulales > UBA1268 > CAMCQY01. The sequence continues at coordinate 13,085 of CAZOMJ010000045.1, read as the reverse complement.
AGGTAGCCGCCGTCCTTGGTGCTGTCGGAGTAGCCGACCATCACGATCTGCCTGTGGCCTCGGCCTGCCACGTGCTCGCGGTAGCAGGGCTCGTCGAGGATCGCGGAGAGCGTCTCGTGGGCGTGCGCAAGATCGTTGATCTTTTCGAAAAGAGGCGAGATGTCGATGTCACTGGCCGAGACCGGTTCGCTGCGTGCGGCCGCCTTCGCACGGGCCCACCGCCAGAGCCAGAGCACCGAGAGCACGTCGGCGGGACTGCGGGTGAGGCTGATGATCGCCGTGCCCACGCACTCCGGGCCGAATCGTGCCATCGCCTGGTGGAGCACTTCGAAGAGCAGCAGCGTGTCGGCGGTGAGTGGCGCGAGGCCGTCGCGGCGGATGTCGACGGTGTTGCCGGCGGAAGATGCCTCGCCGCCGGGCATCGAATCGATGAGCAGCGTCTGCCGGGCCGGCTCGTCGAGCGCGGAGAAGGCCGCCGCGTCCGTCACGCTGCCGGCAGCCGCGAGAATCTCCCCCATGATGTCGCAGTAGGCCCGCGCGTCTTGTCGCACGTCGAGTCGCGTCATGTGGAGGCCGAAGGTCCGCACGAGGTCGAGCCAGTGCGTGGCGGGCGAATGGTCGGCCAGGCCGTGGTCATGGCCCAGAGCGTCGACGAGCAGGGCGACGTCGGCCTCCAGTTCGCTTCCCGACGCATACGCGGCGACCGCTGCAGGCTCGGCGAGGCTGGCGGTGCGGGATCGCTCCAAACGGAAGCGGATCATGCGGATCCAGCGGCGGTAGGTCTCGTGTGGGGCGAGCGGTTCGAGCACGTCGGCGAGGTCGGGCCAGGCGGTGGCGAGGGCTTCGAGCCGCTCGACCAGCGGGCCTGCGCCCCGCGCGGCGTGAAGCGAGATCGTGAGCAGATCGTGGAGGCGGACGCACCAGTCGAGATGACGGTCGATCGCCGCGGCCCGAAGTCGCAGGAGCGTCCGCTCGGTGACATCGGCGGTGACGAACGGATTCCCGTCACGATCGCCCCCCATCCACGAGCCGAAGGTGAGGAATGGCGGGATGTGAAACGGCTGCCCCGGATAGCAGGTGGCGAGTCCGCGGCGGAGTGAGGCATGCACCTGAGGCACCGCCTCCCACAGGCGGGGCATGATCGACAGGCCGCGTTCCACCTCGTCGAGCACCGTCGGTCGCGTGGGCCGGAGAAACTCCGTCTGCCAGAGCACGTCCAGTTCGCTGTGCAGGTCGCTTTCGTACGCCGACCGTTCGCGGGGCAGGAGGTCACCGCGGTCGAGTTCCTGGAGGCTGTGCCGCATCCGCCGCAGCTTCGCCCGGATCGACCGGCGTTTGGCCTCGCTCGGGTGAGCCGTGAAGACGAGTTCGATCGAGAGCCGGTCGAGCGCCTGCTGCACGTCGGCCGCCGACAGACCGAGCGACTTGAGTTCGGCGATGCCGGCAGCCAGCGATTCTCCGATCGGCAGGGGAGACCGTTCTCGCTCCCGCTCTCGGAGCACCCGGACCCTCTGGCGATCCTCGGCGATGTTGACCAGGTCAAAATAGATGCTGAAGGCCCGCGCCACACACTCCGCCTGAGCTGTGTCGAGCGACTCGATCCGCACGGCGAGCGCCCGTTCGGCGTCGTGCCGGCCGGCGCGACGGTCGCGGGCAAGACCACGAATCTCCTCGACGAGTGCAAACGACTCCTGGCCGGCCAATTCCACGATCGCCTCTCCCAGCATGTCGCCGAGCAGGCGGACGTCGCGACGCAGCAGGTCATCGTTGGCCACGGGAAAGCCTTTTGGTGCAGGGCAGGCGGAGGTGATCGCGGGCGGCAGTAATGTACAAATCGATCGCGAGCGTTTGAAGGATGACTGTCGCCAGCGGGCATTCTCGAGGGGTCATCACGGTGCAAATCGTGCGCCAGCGGCGATTTAAAAACTATCGGCGCGATGAGAACCTCGTTTGATGCGGGTATCATGAGGTTCATGAGCATAAAAACGAACGATCGGCGGGGATCGCATGGCCCGGTCTTGTGGCAACCGTGCGCAGTTCCTGCGCTGGTGATTGTGCTTGGACTGGCGGCCGCCAGCAGCCACGGCCAGCAGCTTCAGGCACCGGTGGCACCCGCCGCGGCCGCCGATCCGATCAGGGCGATGGAGGCCGAGGCCGAGGCGACGGGAAAGGCTGCGTGGGGGCATTGGGGCGACCAGCCCGACCGCTTCATCTCCTGGTCGAACCACTCCAACCGGCTGATTCCCGTCTACACGTTCGGCACGCTGCTCGACGCCGTGGCGGGGCCGCGCAGCGCCTATCGCGATGCTGACCGGTTGAAAAGCCTGTATGGCCGGCTGCCCGATGACACGCTCAACCCCGGGGCCGACTACTTCGATCAGACCGATATCCACCGGCTTCAACTCATGGCAGCCGATGCGGGCAAAAAATACATCGTGCTGGTGGTCTTCGATGGGATGGACTGGACGACCACCCGGACGGCCGCGATCGCCGCTCGTGGCAGTGTGGACTACGACGCCGGCCGCGGCACGGGATTTTCGTTCCAGGACTACCGCGGCGTGCCGACCGATTTCGGTTTCTGTGTCACGAGCCCGGCCAACGACGGCACGAAGGTCGATGTCGACGCCCAGGCCGTGAAGAATCCCGGCGGAGAGACGCCGGGCGGGTATGACCAACGCCGCGGTGGCCAGGCCCCCTGGGCGCCGCTCCCGGACCTCCGCTACCTGATCGGCCGCGACCGCAGCCGGCCGCATGCCGTCACCGATTCGGCCGCCTCGGCCACGTCGCTGTGCACCGGTCGCAAGACCTACAACGACGCCATCAACGTCGACGTCGCCGGCCGCCACATCGAGCCGATCGCCCGCACGCTCCAGGCCCGGGGCTATGCGGTGGGGGCGGTAACGAGCGTGCCGGTGTCGCATGCGACGCCCGCCTGCAGCTATGCCAACAATGTCACGCGGGACGACTACCAGGACATCGCCCGTGACATGCTCGGCCAGCCCTCGATCGCCCACCGCACGGAGCCGCTCGCCGGGCTCGACGTGCTGATTGGCGCGGGCTTCGGCGTGCGGGGGGACCGGGTGAGCGACATGGATCAGGGGATGAATTTCGAGCCGGGAGGAAAATACGTGGCCGATTCGACGCTCGCCGCGATCGACGCGAGAAAGGGGGGGCACTATCGGCTCGCGCTCCGCACCTTCGGCCAGGCCGGCGACGAGGTGCTGGCCGGCGCGGCCGAGGACGCCATCAAGCGGAATCTCCGTCTCTTCGGCTTCTTCGGCGTGGCCGAGGGCAACCTGCCCTACCAGACGGCCGACGGGGATTTCGATCCCGTTGGCTGCCGGCCTGAGCAGGCGGCGACGGCCGACAGGCTTCGCAAAAAATACTGTCCGATCAAGCCCTACTCAGAGGCCGATCTCACCGAGAATCCGACGCTGGCCGACATGACCCGCGCGGCTCTGGACGTGTTGCACAGCCGGGGCAACTTCTGGCTGATGGTGGAGGCGGGCGACGTCGACTGGGCGTCGCATGCCAACGACATCGACGCGGCGATCGGCGCCGTGAAGAGCGGCGACGCAGCGTTTCAGGCGGTGGTGAAGTGGATCGAGCGGCACGACGCCTGGAAAGACTCGGTTGTGATCGTGACCGCCGACCATGGCCACCTCTTCGTGCTCGACGACCCTGTAGCCTTCACGCGGCGGTAGAAGGCTGCTGGCGACGGTTCGGGGCTGCCCGTGCCCCGTCGCCGGACGTTCGCTTTCGTATCCTGCCTTCGCTCACTCGATGCTGACTGCGCTAGCCAGATCGCCTCCGCTCCGGCATTCTGCGACTCACGAGCGATGTACGATTCGTCCAATCGCATCCTGTAGCAGAATCCGCCGGCGACGAGCATGCCGCAGCCGGCGAACCAATGCGGGTGACTTTGCAACTGCCCGTGCCGGATGGCGGTGAAGCCACACTCCCTACAGCAGCGCCTTCATCTCGCGAACGGCCTGTGAGAAGCCGACGAGCACGGCTCGCGACACGATCGAGTGGCCGATGTTGAGCTCGCCCATCCCTTCGAGGCGGGCCACCGGCACGACGTTGCGGTAGGTGAGGCCGTGACCGGCGTTGAGTGCGAGCTTCGCCTGCCGGATCATTCCCCCAGCGCGGGATAGCTCCACGAGTTGGGCATGTCGATCGGCGTCGGTCACGGCGTTGGCGTAGCAGCCCGTATGCAGTTCCACCGCCGCGACGCCGAGGTCGACCGCGGCATCGATCTGTCGCGGGCACGGATCGAGGAACAGCGATACCGCGATGCCCGCCTCGTGCAGCCGGCGGACCGCCTCCGCCGTCGCCGCCCGGTGAGTGACCACGTCGAGGCCACCCTCCGTGGTCACTTCCTCGCGCTTCTCCGGAACGAGCGTCACCTGGTCGGGCCGCACCCGGCAGGCGATGTCGATCATCGCCGGCGCGATCGCGGCCTCGAGGTTGAGCTTCACCTGCACGGTGGACCTCAGCACCTCGAGGTCGCGATCCTGGATGTGACGACGGTCCTCACGGAGGTGAACCGTGATGGCATCGGCACCGCCGAGTTCGGCCAATGCAGCCGCCCACACCGGGTCGGGTTCGACCGTGCGGCGGGCCTGCCGGATCGTGGCCACGTGATCGATGTTGACGCCAAGCGTTGCCATGCGGCTACTCTATCGACGGACTCAGCAGACCGATAGCTAAAGGCCCTTTTTCAGCAGGATGACGCTGTTGCCGCGGGGGGTGCGCACTTGCAGCACCACGCCCTCCTCAGGCGACTCCCGCTCGATCGCCTCGGCAAAATCGCCGATCGTCTTCACCTGAGTCTTGCCGACCTTGCGGATCAGCACGCCCGGGCCGATCCCTGCCTCCGCAGCCACGCCGTCGTTATCGACGCGATCGACCACGACGCCGTCGAAGCCCTCGTAGACGTTCTCGGGCAGCGACGCCTTGTCGCGGACCTCGATGCCGAAGGCCTCCGAGTAGAAGGTCTCCTGGTCACCTGCGGACAGCTTCCGGCTGCCCGAGCCGTCACGCTTCGCGATCTTGTCGGGCAGCGGTTTGACGGAGATCGAGAGCGACATCGGCTTGCCGTCGCGGAGCACGGTGATGGTGTGCGGCTTGCCGATGGCCGATTTCTCGACCACTTCCTGCAGCGAGCGGGGGCCATCCACCGCGAGATCGTCGAAGGCCGTGATCACGTCGAGTTCCTGCACGCCCGCGTCGGCGGCCGGCGTGCCGTCCATCACCTCGGTGACGAGCACGCCCTTGCGGGTCTTGACCCCGAGCTTGGAAGCCATCTCGTTGCTCAAAGGTCCGATCGACACGCCGAGATAGCCCCGCTCCACCGAGCCCTTGGCGATGAGCTGGCCGCTCACCCACTTGGCCAGGTTGATCGGGATCGCGAAGCCGACGCCTTGATAGGCGCCCGTGTTGGAGGCGATGGCGGTGTTGATGCCGATCACCTCGCCGGCGAGGTTGACGAGTGGGCCGCCCGAATTGCCCGGGTTGATGGCGGCGTCGGTCTGGAGGAACTTCGCCCGGCGGATGCTGCCGAGTTCGCGGCCCTTGCCGCTGATGATGCCGGCGCTGACGGTGGTTTCCAGTTCGAACGGATTGCCGATCGCGATCACCCAGTCGCCGATGTTGAGCTTGTCTGAATCACCGAGCTTGGACACCGGCAGGTCGTGGGCATTTTCCAGCTTGATGACGGCCAGGTCACTGTCGGGGTCGGTCTTGATCTCCGCCGCCTTGAACTCGCGGCCGTCAGGGAGTTCGACCGTCACCGAGTCGGCCCCCGCGACCACGTGGTTGTTGGTGAGCACGAGCCCCTCCTTGTCGACGATCACGCCTGAGCCGACGCCCGACCGCGGTTGCGTCTGGCCGCCCTCGGGCTGGTTGAACTCGAAGCCCTCAGGCATGCCATCCTTGAAGAAATCCTCGAACGGCGTGCCCTTGAAGGGATTTTCTCCGCCGCGTTCCTGCCGCTGCCCGTCGCGTTGTCCGCGGCTGGCGGCCACCTTCTTGGCTTTCGTCTCGCTGCGGACGACCACCACGCTGGGGGTGGCGTGCTCCGCTGCATGACGAAACGCCTTGGAGAGCGAGTTGGCGTGCATGAGGTCCTCCGCCGTCGCCACCGTCTCTTCGGCGCGGGCGTTGGCGGCCGTGCCGAGCACCACGGCCATCGGCAGCACGAGAGACAAGACAGCCCGGTGCAGTCGTGACGGGCGGAAGTCGCAGGAAGTAACCGATGGACGAGTGGGGTTCTGGTTTTTCATAGAGACTCAGCCTTTCTGGGTGATTTTCGCTTCGATTATAGGCGCGCAACCATCTGTTGCGGAGGCCGCAGTCGCCATGCCCGGCGACTCGCGGCTGCAAACGCATCCATGCCGGCTGCCTCGCTGGCACCGGCTTCATCGCGTGTCTCGAAGGTCTCTACGCGGCCTGCCCGCTGCTGGTTCGCCAGACGGCTTGAATCGCATTTTTGCCCGGGTTTAGCGGGGTGTTGCGTTGACAGGCCAGCGCGAGGGGACGTACCTTTGGCCAGTGGCAGGAACGCGGGCACGGTATGAATGGCATGAATCGAACGGACCAGCAACAGCCGAAAGAACACCAGCGGGGCGACAGACCCGAAGGCGGCATCGATATCGCGGAGTGCCAGCGTCGCATCAACTACGAGTTTCGCGATCCATCGCTGCTGGTCGCGGCCTTCACGCACGCCTCGGGGGCCCAGCATCGGCTGGCGTCCAACGAGCGGCTGGAATTCCTGGGCGACGCCATCCTGGGATTCATCGTCTGCGAGACGCTCTATCAGCTCTTTCCCGATTCGCTGGAGGGAGATCTGACCCGTATCAAGTCGGTCGTGGTGAGCCGGGAGACGTGTGGCCGGATCACGGAGCGGCTGCAGTTGATCGACTTTCTCATCGTCGGCAAGGGGCTGGCGCTCAACCGTCCGGTGCCGGCGTCGGTGCTGTCGGACCTCTTTGAATCGCTGGTGGCCGCGATGTACCTCGACGGCGGCCTCGAGCCGGTGCGGGCCCTCGTGGCGCGGATGCTCGAGCCGGAGATCGTGAAGGTGGCCTCGGGCGAGCAGGGGCTGAATCACAAGTCGCTCCTGCAGCAATTGTCACAGCGGGATTACGGCGTGACGCCCACCTACGAGGTGGTGGAGGAGGCGGGGCCCGATCACAGCAAGAGTTTTCACGTGTCGGCCCAGATCGGCCCGCGGCGGTATCCGCCCGCGTGGGGCCGCAACAAGAAGGAGGCGGAGCAGCGTGCCGCCTCCAATGCGCTCTCCGAGTTGCAGCTTGAATCAGCCGCCCGGGTGGCAGCCGGCGGGTAGGATCTGGCGACCGGGGCGGACTATTCCTCGCGCACCGGGCTGGGCAGGCCGGCCGGGTCGATCACGACGGCATGGGTCTCGAGGGACACTGGCTGGCTCTTCGAAAACGTGAGCTTCACGACCCAGCCCGTCCACTCCGGCGGATCGACCGGAAAGTAGTCGAAGACGAAGTTGCCGAGGCTGTAGATGATCGGCGCCCCGCGGTGCAGGTCGACCGTCTGCGTGACGTGCGGATGGCTGCCGATCACGGCGCTGGCGCCCGCGTCGACCATCTTCCGCGCGAGCGTCATGTCGGCGTCGCGGGGCTGCGCCACGAGTTCGGGGCCCCAGTGCACGAAGGGCACCACCACATCCGCCTGTCTCCTCGCGGCTGCGATGTCTGCGAGGATCTCCGCCTCGTGCAGCGGTGCCACGCCCGCTGTGGACTCGGTCGGAGCGTAGGCATCGGCCCGAAAGCCGTTGGCTGCCAGCAGGGCGATGCGGATGCCGTCCGGCTCTCCCTTCTTCGTGAGGAAGAGTGGACGACGGGCCTCTTCAGGCGTTGCTCCACCGCCGACCTGCGGGATGCCCTCGCGGTCGAGAATCGCCAGCATCTCGACGAGCCCCTCGGGGCCGAAGTCGAGGCTGTGGTTGTTCGCCACCGAGACCGCCGAAAAATACCGGTTGATCAACGGCGGAGAGCCGGCGGCGGCACGGAAAGAGTAGGGCTTGAGCACCCGTTTTCCGCCCTTTCCAAGCACGCACTCGAGGTTGCCGATGGTGAAGTCGGCGTCCATGAGCAGGGCGGCGCAGGCGGCGAAGGGATCTCGGCCAGACGCGATCGCGTGGCCGGGGCCTCCGTCGAGCATGATGTCGCCGACGAATACGACGGATGCGTTGCCGGCCGGCGACACGGCACGAGCCGGCAGATCGTCCGCGGCATTTATGGGCAGCGTCACAAGACATGCCGCGGCGAGGCATGCCAGCGCTGTGATCAGATGGAGCAGGGGCGGGCGGGTGTTCATCGCGAGTACCATTGAAAAACAGGAAGCGCGTCGATCACTCGTCGTCGAGATGGAGCTTGTGCATGACACGATGCACGAACGGGGCCAGCACGAGCGAGGCCGCACCGATGAAGAGCAGCCCGGAAAAGAGCGCGTAGAACGAGGCGAACAGCTTCCCGGCATTCGAGGCGATTGGATCCACGGGCCCCATGCCGCCGAGGATCATGGATGCGTTCACGAGGGCATCGATCCACGGCAGGCCGCCCAGGTGGTGGTAGCCCAGCACGCCAATCCCCAGGGCAACCCCCACCAGCAATGTTGCCAGAGCTGAATAGATCAGCACGCGGAGGAGAAAATGGTGCCTTGGGAGAAGCGGGGCGGTGCGATGTTCGAACATAAGTCCGATCCTACTCGGGCCCGCCAAGCGGGGAAAGGATATGCCACGCGCCAGGTGGCAGGCAGCCGGAGCGCCGCGGGCGGCTTTTTGCGGGTGAGGGTACTATGGGAGCCTGCGGTTCCTCCCGTTCGAGAGTATCGATGTCTGTCAGTCCTTCAGCACCGGTGACAGTCATCATCGTCAATTTCAACGGCGGCGAGCACCTGCTGCGTTGTCTGTCCTGCCTCGCGGAGCAGGAGACGCCGCCCGAGCGGATCGTGCTGGTCGACAACTGCAGCACCGATGGGTCGGCGGCCGCTGCCAGGGAGTGGGTGGCGAGGGATGGGAGGTTGACGGCACGGCTCGAGCAGATCGACTCCGCCGTCAACGCCGGGTTTGCGGTGGCAAACAACCGCGCTGTCGAAGGCTGCACGACCGAATTCGTGGCCCTGCTCAATCCCGACGCGTTTCCCGATCGGGGCTGGTTGACGGCGCTGGTGGCCGCTGCACGGCAGTATCCGGAGGCGGCGTCCTTCGGATCATGGCAGCGGCTCGACGGCCGGCCCGGCCTGCTCGACGGCGTGGGCGATGTCTACCACATCAGCGGTGTCGCCTGGCGGGACGGCCATGAAAAAACGCATGGCGACCGCTACGAGCCAGACGCGGAGATCTTCTCGGCGTGTGCCGCTGCGGCGCTCTATCGCCGGCAGGCGTTCCTCGAGGTGGGAGGCTTCGACGAGGATTTTTTCTGCTACTTCGAGGACGTCGACCTGGGCTTCCGTCTGCGGCTGGCGGGGCATGCCGCGCGGGCAGTGGCTGCCGCGGGCGTGTCTCACGTGAGCTTCGCTTCAGCGGGTGGTCGCAGGAGCACCTTCGCGGTCTATCACGGGCATCGCAATCTCGTTTGGTGCTTCGTCAAGAACATCCCCTTCCCGCTTGTGCTGCTGCTTCTACCGGGGCACATCGCCCTGCTGCTCTACGATCTGGGCCTATTCACGCTGCGGGGCAGTGGGGCTGCGGTCGTGGCGGCCAAGTGGCATGCCCTCGTGGGCCTGCCGAAATTCCTGAGCAAGCGTCGGGCCGTGCAGGCCATGCGTCGGGCGACGTGCCTCGATATCTGGCGGATCATGGACCATCGCTGCTGGCCAAAGAGCCGACGACGCTCACGAACTCAGTGAACCCCGCCGGCGCGACTCCAAGACCTCTCGGCGAAAGGCGGCGGACCAGACGAGGTTCCCCGCTAGGCAGAGCGGCAGGAGCAACAGAAAGGTTGGGAGATATCTTCTGTTGCTGCAGCGCAGCAGACGGACGAAGATCAGTGGCAGGACGATGACGGGCGTCAGGAAGGCGAGGATGGGAAATCGCAAAAACAGCCACGATCTGGGGCGATTCAGGATCAACTGGTCTGCGGCGGAGGCGGATCCCATCTTCGTGTTGTATCGAAAGAACTGCTCGCGGCCCTCTCGGTTGCGGTGCAACACCTCCACTCTGGGATCGTAGACAAGCTTGAAGCCATGCTGCCGCATCTGATGTGACAGCAGCACGTCCTCACCGAGCGTCTGATCGGGGAACCCGCCGTCGCGGAGCAACTCGGGCCGGTAGGCGCTGTTACAGCCGAGCAGAAAATTCCGATTCCATTGCGGCGGTCCATCATGGGGGAAGTGCCGGAAGAATTCGAGGAAATAGACGCCGCAGCCGGTCAGGCATTCAGGATTGAGAATCCCAAGCGATCCCCCGACGCCCCCGATGGCAGAATCTGCGAAGTGCTTTTCTAGGGCGGCGATCCAGTCGTGAGGCACCACGCAATCCTGGTCGACGAAAAACAAGATTCTCCCCCGTGCCATCGCGACGCCGCGATTGCGGGCGGCGCCCGCCGAGAGCCGGGCGGGCGAGAGAACGAGTTTCACTTCCGGAAATTGCTCACGCACGATCTCGCCGCAGCGGTCGCCCGAACTCTCGACGACGATGATCTCCGCACGACGCCCCTCCGTGGCCCGCTGCACCGAGGCGAGGCAGGCGGCGATCGTGGCGGCGCCGTGGTATGCCGGGATGACGACGGAGATGTCGACGGGCTCGTCCGTGGTGGCGACCAGTTCGGAAGTCTGAGGGGAGGTTGTCATGGCACCTGCTGGCTTCCTGCCCGAAGGCACACCTGCCGGTAGAGTTCCAGATCTCCCGCAATCAATTCGTGAATCTGGTCGGTGAAGGGGGCCAGTTGATCGTTGATGTCGGCCGAGCTTACGTTTTCTCGCCGGTCGCAATTGGTATGTGACGGAAACTGCAGTTCAGCGGCGACATGAGCGATGAACTGGGGAAACCGCTCCTGGATTCCCACGATCTTCACTCGCTCGAGGCTCTGCAGTGCCTGGTCAACCAGGGATTCGGAATACTCGACGGTCCATTTGGCATGCCGGCCCGGTGTCAGAAAACGGAGCTGGTTGTTGATGACCTGTTGCTCGAGGAAACGTACGTTCGTCAGCAGTTCATGTGGCGGAGTGCCATCCACGTCGGAAAAATGCTTGATGACCGATACCGTCCTTGCGAAGGGCTCACGCAGGCAGGTGATAATGTCCCGTTCTGGGAACAGTTCTCGCAGCTGGGGCAGGGTGTAGTGCCCCATGATGAACCGTCGTGCAGCGATCCTCTCCCGTTGCTTTCGTAATTCGGAGAACGGAAGATACAGGCCTGCGTTCGCACTCAGATCGTTCTGCGAGGGAAAGACATCCATCGGGAATGCCGCACTCAGGATCGTTCGGAGCGTGGTGCCGGCAGTCTTGGGGATGTGCATGATCGCATAGCGTTGCGGTGCGGATGTGCCTTCGCTGTGCACTGCCGGGATGGGGGCCGGCGTTTTGACTTCGGCCGGGGGTGCGAACGCGGTCACCTCTTCGCGAAGCCAGGTCTTCTTGCGGCTTGGCGGGAAGGCCAGGCTGTAGTCGACCACCACCTTGTGAAAATTGGGGCCGTAGTGGGGATCGCTCTCGATCTGCCTGCCCCAGCGTTGCTTCATGTGTGCGATGTCGCGTTTGAAGCGTTCGATGGCCTCGGGCCTGAGGTCCGACCCGCGTGAGATCGATTCCAGATGGGTCAGTTCCGCCTGTGGCGTGCAGATGATCTGGTAGCCGCGCTGGCCCACCTTCAGGCAGAGGTCGACGTCGTTGAAGGCCACCGGCAGGTGTTTCTCGTCAAACCCGCCGACCTCGTCGAAGACCGTCCGACGCATTGCCAGGCAGGCCGCAGTGACGGCCGACATGTTGCGGGCGATCCGCAGATGGTTGAGATGACCGGGGGCATCGGCGGCCACCCGTTCGTAGACGTGGCCCGCCACCGGCTCGATCGCCCCCACGCCCAGGATCACGCCGGCGTGCTGGATCGTGCCGTTTTCATAGAGCAGCCGGGCTCCCACCGCCCCCACCTCGGGCCTTAATGCCTGCGCGACCATATTCGTGAGCCAGTCGGCGTGGCGGATCAGGACGTCGTTATTGAGCAAGAGCAGGATCTCGCCCCGCGACTGGGCGATAGCCTTGTTGTTGATCGCCGAGTAATTGAAGGGTCCAGGGCAGGGCAGGATCCGCACCCTCGGGTCGGAGGCGAGTCGGTCGAAGAGGCGGAACGTCTCCGGTTCGCAGCTGTCGTTGTCGGCGACGATCACTTCCAGGGCGGGATAATCGGTGGCCACCAACAGTCCGCCGAGGCATTTTCCCAGGACATCGGCCCGGTCGCGGGTGGGAATGATGACCGACACCAGCGGCGGCGGACAGGGGACCGTTCGGCGGACCTCCAGCCATCCTGGGGCGCCGGGCAGGGGCGTCACGGAGGCACCGGGCTGCCCGGTGCGTTTCAGATGCTCGCTGACCACCTCCAGGGCGGATGCGTGGTCGAGGCTGTCTGCGCCGCGTGCATCGGTCTTCTTGCGGGAGTGGTGGAGCACCAGCGGGAGATGACGGATACGTGTGGCCGTCGTCGCTTCGCTTGCCCGCAGGACAAGGTCGTAGTCGCGGCAGCCCCGGAAGCCGGGTCGAACACCTCCGATGCTCTCTATCAGGCTGCGTCGCACCACTTTCAGATTGCCGACCATGTCGTGGCTGAGCATCATCTCGTGATTCCAGCCCGTTTTCATGATCGGCTGGTGCCGATGGCCGGCATCGTCGACGTGGTCCTCGTCGCTGAAGAGGATGTCGGCATCGGGGTGGGCGACGATCTCGGCGGCCATCTCATAGAGGGCCTGCTCCGAGAGGAGATGGCGGGGATCGAAGAGCACCACGAACTCGCCGCTGGCAAGCGCCATCGCCGCCTTGGCCACAGCGGCGTCACGGCCGTCGGCGACCACGTCGGCAATCCTTATTCGCGGGTCGGCGGCGGCCGTATCGGCTAG
>CAZOMJ010000044.1:0-19206 GCA_964581055.1 uncultured Candidatus Kuenenia sp. | reverse complement strand
CTCTGCGAGGCCGTGCATGGCCACAACTGGCTGGTGGGCGTCGATATCGAGGGGCAGCCCGATGCCCATGGCATGGTCGTCGACTTCATCAAGCTGCGTGATCTGCTGTCGGAAATCGTGTCGCGGCTTGATCACCGCATGCTCCTGCCCACGGAGAACCGGCTGCTCGACGTGTCGACGGGCCCGGGTCCGGTTGTGAACGGCGTAGCGGGTGCGACCGAGGTGACCGTGCGGTTTCAAAACCGCCGCTGGGTGTTTCCAGCCGATGAGTGCATGCTGCTGCCGGTGGTAAACGCGACCGCGGAATGGCTGGCCCGCTGGATCGGCCACGAGCTCGTCGCCGCGATGGAATCCGCGGGCAGCCCGATCCGCGGCTGCCTGAAGGTCGAGGTCGACGAGTGCCTCGGCCAGTCGGCCGTGTGGGAAGTCAGCCCTCGGTGACGAGCAGCTTGGCCGCCGCTTCGAGTGCCAACGACAACACCTGGTCCCCCAGGCGAATCCGCATCAGTCCGGCGCCGTCAGGATTCTTCTCCACCGATCCTGTTGCGCCCAAGGCCAAGCCAGAGTCCGTGAGGTAGCGGAGAAACTCCGACGATTGGTCGAGGACGCGGGCCAGACGAAAGCGGTTGCCCGAGGCGCACTCGGCCAACGGCCGCGCCGCCGGCTCGACAGGCGGCTCGAGCGAGAGTCCTTCGGCCCGCGGGATCGGGTCGCCGTGCGGATCGACCTCGGGATGCCCGAGATAGGCGTCGATCCGATCAACCAGCAGGTCACTGACGGCGTGCTCCATGTGTTCGGCCTCGTCGTGGACCTCATCCCAGCTCATGTCGAGCGTGCGCAGCAGAAAGAGTTCGATGAGCCGATGCCGCCTGATCATCCGCAGGGCCAGCACACGACCGGCCCGCGAGAGCGAGACGCCCTCATACGGCTTGTGCGTTGCCAGCCGTGCGGCATCGAGCGTCTTGAGCATGCTCGTCACCGTGCCGGGGGAGACGTCGAGCGCGGCGGCGATCTGCCCGGTGCTCGCCGGCTGCCCCGCCTGAGCGGCGGTGATCTGGTAGATCGTCTTGACATAGTTTTCAACGGTCAGGCTTGGCACTGCAGACTCCTCGCTGGCTCGGCATGGGCACCGCCGGCACCGGCAGTGTCGCACGCCGGAAAAGTCCGTGGAAGGACGCCACCCTCGCCCCCGCGACAAGGGCGGCGGACGCCGCAAAACCCGGCCATGAACCGCTCCTCTGTTCAAAAAGGTGCCAGCCACCAAAATTGGTCACGATACGCCGAGGTCGCTTGCCCACGCTCTCAATACGTGGTGGCTGGCACCTTTTCATGAAGGCACTGGTATGCAGCTCAACGCAGGAGCCCTGCGGATCGTCTCGGAAATCCTCTCCCAGGCAGACGCTCTCGGCGTGGTGTGCCACACGGTCGCCAACGGCACGCGGGTCGTGGACTGCGGCGTGAAGGCTCCAGGAAGCACCGACGCAGGTCTGCTTCTCGCGCGGGCCGCGATGGCCGGGCTCGGCAACGTGTGGGTCGAGGAGCCAGCACACTCGTCGGCCGCACTCGCCCAAGTCTGGCCCGGCTGCCGATGGCCGATCGTAGCCGTCGAGAGCGAACAGCCCTTGGCGGCATGCCTCGCCTCCCAGTATGCCGGCTGGAAGGTGAGCACGACCGGCTACTTCGCCATGGCGAGCGGTCCGATCCGCGCGGCGATCGGCCGCGAGGATCTTTTTGACGACATCGGCATGCGGGAGCGGCCAGACACCGCCGTCGGGCTGCTCGAGACTGCGAAACTTCCGCCCGACGAGGTCTGCCGTTCGCTGGCGGCCGATGCGGGCGTGCCTGCCGACAAGCTCGTGCTGCTCGTGGCCCGCACGGCGAGCATCGCCGGCACGCTGCAGGTGATCGCCCGATCGCTGGAGACCGCGCTCCACAAACTGCACGACCTGCACTTCGATCTCCGCAGGATCCGCAGGGGTTCCGGACGCGCGCCGCTGGCCCCCGTGCCCCGAGAGGACGACCTCGTCGCCATCGGCCGCACCAACGACGCCATCCTCTACGGCGGGCATGTCGTGCTGGAGGTGGCCGGCGACGATGCCAGCCTGGCCGACATCGGCCCACGGATGGTGAGCCGCGCCTCGGCCGACTACGGATCGTCTTTCTGCGAGCTCTTCGAACGGGCGGGCCGCGATTTCTACGCGCTCGATCCTGCGCTGTTCGCGCCGGCACTGGTCGATCTTGTCAACGTTGAAACAGGCCGCCGACACCGCTTCGGCGGGATCGCGCCTGAGATCGTGGACCGGTCGTTCACGACCCCGCAGGCCACGGCCGCCGGCTCCGGGACGTGATGCCCATGGGCAGGCATGCCGGTGGCGGTCTGCGGGTGGCCGTCGTCGGCGAACCGACGGGCTGGCACGTGGGCCGCCTGCTGGCCGCTCTTGCAGCCCGCGGCCATCAGGCCACCGCCGTGCGGTGGGCCGAACTGTCTGCCGAAGTGCGGACGGCACGACATGCGGAAAATTCCGTCAGCGGCCCTCTGACCGCCGAGCGGTTCCTGCCACCGGCCATCGAGTCGGCCGATCTCGTCGTCGTCCGGGGGATGCCGGGCGGCGGCCTGGAGGAGGTCATCTTTCGCATGGATCTGCTCGGGCGGTTGGCCACCCGCGGAACGCCGGTGGTCAACAGCCCCCGCAGCCTCGAAATCGCCATCGACAAATATCTGGCATTGGCGCGGATGGCGACCGCCGGCCTCCCTGTTCCCCGCACGATAGTCGCCCAGCATCCGGCCGCGATTCGCGAGGCCTGGCAATCATTGGGGGGCAACTGCGTGGCGAAGCCGATGTTTGGCTCCCGGGGTCGCGGCCTCGCCAGAATCACCGACGCGGGGTCGCTCGCACCGCTGATCGACGCTGCGGCGGCCGCCGAGTCTGCCGGTGCCGTCGCCTACCTGCAGGAATTCGTGCCGCACGACGGCTGGGATGTCCGCATCCTGCTCGTGGGGAACGAGAGCTTCGCCATCCGCCGGTTCGCGGCGAGCAACGAATGGCGGACCAATGTGTCCCTGGGGGGCCGGCCAGAGGCGTTCAGCCCACCGGCAGACTGGGTCGACCTGGCCCGGTCCGCCAGTCGGGCGGTGGAAACGGAGATCGCCGGCGTGGACATCCTCCCCGCCAGTGATGGACGCGTCCTCGTGCTGGAGGTGAACGCCGTGCCCGGGTGGCGGGGTCTGGAAGCAGCCACGGGCATTCCCGTGGCCGCTGCCGTTGTCCGACACCTCGAAAGCCGCTGAAAAAGAAGCCTGAAGAGCCTGCCGGGTCGGGCTCCAGCCAACGCTTGAGAAGTTTTTTGAGCGGCCGCGAAACCCGGACACTTGGCAAATGCGAAACCGGGCCGCTGCCTACTTATCGCGCAGCCGGAGGGGTGCCACCAAACGAGGCATCTCTGCACAAAAATAAGTCGAGGCCTCTGCGATCGACGCAAGTCGTTGCTGTGCTTGCACTTCATGCTGTCACTTGACCGCCGCGCAAGAGTTTCACGCAGGTTCGACATCGACCCGCCTGCCGATCTCAGCCCCGGACCGCTGCGGGGCACGATCGGCATGACCAGGCAACCCTTGAAGCCAGGCCCTACGGCTACACCCCGGACAAAGAAAGAAAACGATTTCATGACCGCCACCGCACTCGACTCGGGAACTGACCACGCCGCCGCAGCGGTTCTAGAGGTGGCCGAACGCCTGCATTCCATGAGGCCGGAATGGGTGGTCTTCTTCCGGGAGGTGCTGGGGGTGGACGGCATCGTGCGGCGAACATTCAACACGCCGGAGGCGCTGGTCCGCTTCGAGTGCACCCCGCACTACGCCCGGATCCGGGAAATGCTCGACGAACTCCGCGAACGCGAACGGGAACGCCCCGCCGAGCGGGAGACCCAGCGGGTGATCACGGTCCGGATGCCCAGTTCGCTCCACGAGACTCTCAAGGCGGAAGCGGACCAAATGCGAGTCAGCATCAACGCGCTCTGCATTTCCAAGCTCATGAAACTGATCGACGGCGAAGGCCGGCGGGAACTGACGACGGCGGGGACTCCGCGGACCACCCAGCAGGAGCAATCGGAGCAATCGGAATAAAAGGACTGGAGCGGACCTGTAAGCCGGGTTCTGTTCCCCACGAACCGTTTAAGGTCCCGTGGGGCGACGACCATTTCTCTAGGACGCCGGTTGCCCGACGCCTCCAGCAGCCGACCCGGAAGGAATGACGAAACGGGCCGTTTCGTGCCGATATTCGCCGCGCCGAGGCGACCGCGAAATCGAACTTCTTCCTGCTTGGCCTTGCTCCCGATGGGGTTTACCGAGCCAGACCGGTCACCCGGCCTGCTGGTGAGCTCTTACCTCACCGTTTCACCCTTACCTTCGGAGCGAACTCCGCAGGCGGTCTGTTTTCTGTGGCACTTTCCCTGGCCTCGCGGCCGGTGGGCGTTACCCACCATCGCACCCTTCGGAGCCCGGACTTTCCTCCCGCCAGCATCGCCGCGGGCGTCAGACGACGCCCTGGAAACCGCTGGCCGGCGATCATCCGGTCCGCTCCAGTCCTCACAGGCATTCTACGTCGCATCACCGCACCTTCGCGCCGTGCGGCCAAAATTTCCCGGCGGTGCTTGTTTTCCTGTTTTTCTTGACGTCCGAACGACTCGTGTCCTAACTTCGTACTACATTTGCGACGGTCGGATCGAGCACATCGCCGCCGGCTGATGCTTCACCGTGACACACACCTTGACTACCCAGCTTTTCATGACCGACGAACACTCGCGGCCGATGCGCCCGCCCCCTGTTTCCACCCCCCATGCCAGCCCACCCCGTCCCCACGTCGCCAAGGAGGCGCCAGTGGCCTACGGCGAACTGCAACCCGTCGGCGGCGGCGACCCGATCCCCCTGCTGAAACCATCGCTCATCATCGGCCGGCGGGAAAGTTCCGACATCGTCCTGCGGTTTCCGAACGTGTCCGGCACGCACTGCGAGCTTTCGCTCGTCGCCGGTCACTGGGTCGTGAAGGATCTGGGCAGCAGCAACGGCACCAAGGTCAACGGCATGCGGGTCAGCGAAGGCCGACTCGAGCCGGGCGACAAGGTCTCGATCGGACGGCACGAATATGAGCTGTGCTACGACCCGGCCGCCATAATGGGGGACGGCGATGCTTCAGCCTATGCAGCCCCGCAACGTGACATCTTCAGCAAGTCTCTCCTCGCGGCGGCCGGCTTGGAAAATCGACGCCCGCCGAAGCCGGGCCGTCCGCGGCCCTGACGTCGGGCAGGCGGCGTGGCCCGCCTGCTACAATTCAGGCGATGGCCAAGCCCCGAAAATTTCGCGCCGACCTCCGTAAAAACCGTTCGTCGCGCCGTCGCAGTGGCGATCTCACCCGCGCGGTGGCCGCCGATCCCGACCATACCTCCGACATGGCCTCTTCGGAGCGGATCTCGGGCAAGGGCGACCTCACCCGCAAGCGGACGGTCATCATCCACGACGAGCCTTCGGCGGCAGGGGACGGTCTCTCCGTCTCGCCGATCGCAGGGCTGACGTGGCGAGGACAGGTGATGCATGTCCATGGATTGGAGAGCTTTGTCCGCGCGGACGACGGCCGGATCGTCCGCTGCACCACCCGCCGCCTGCTGCGCACGCTCTCCACGGAGCAGCGGCATCCGGTCGCCGCCGGCGACTGGGTGCGAATCCGCGACGATGCCGGTGTCGGCGTGATCCAGTCGATCGAGCCGCGCCGCAACTCACTCTGCAGGGCCAGCCGCGGTCGTCGCCATGTGATCGTCGCCAACGTCGATCAGGTGGTGATCGTGGGAAGCGCTGCCATGCCCGACCTCAAACCGGCGCTCCTCGACCGGCTGCTGGTGGCCGCAGAGTCGGCCGGCATCAGGCCGATCATCTGCATCAACAAAATCGATCTCGTCGATGCCTCACGCCTGGTTCCACTGGCGGGCGTCTACTCCAGGATGGGCTACGCGACGGTGCTCTGCTCCGCCGTCACAGGGATCGGCATCGCGAGGCTCCGCCACGAACTGTCCGGTCGAGTCACCGCGATCGTCGGCCAGAGCGGCGTGGGTAAGTCGTCGCTGCTCAACACGCTCGATCCAACCCTGAGCCTGCGGGTCGCGGAGGTGAGCCGGGAGAACGAGAAGGGCCGGCACACCACGACCACGGCGCGGCTGATACCCCACGCCCTGGGCGAAGCGGCCGGCGGCTCGTTCGTCGATACGCCCGGCGTCAGGCAGTTCCAACTCTGGGAGATCGTGCCGGCGGAGGTTCCGGCGGCCTTTCGCGACCTGCGACCGCTCGCCAATCTGTGCCGCTTTCCAGACTGCAGCCACACGCACGAAGTCGACTGCGCCGTGAAGCATGCGGTGGCCGACGGCCTGCTCGACACCCGTCGATGGGAGAGCTGCTGCCATCTCGCCGCGACGGCTGGAGCCAACGATCCCGATGCGATGGGCGACCACGACTCCGGCGAGGACTACGAGTGACCCAACCGCGGCGGACCACCAGCGTGCAGAGCGAACGGGCGGTGCTCGTGGGAGTGCTGCTCGACGCTCCGCTCGATCCGGAGCATCCGCTGGACGAACTCGGCGGCCTCGCCGAGACCGCCGGTGCGCGCGTGGTCGCGGAACTGACGCAACGACGCGAACGACCGGATCAGACCACCTACCTCGGCAGCGGCAAGGTCACCGAACTGGCGAGGCTCGTCGAGCATCACGATGCCGACGTCGTGATCTTCGACAACGATCTCTCCCCCGCGCAGACCCGCAACCTCGAGCGAGAGCTCGAGACCAAGGTGCTCGACCGGTCGGAAGTGATCCTCGACATCTTCGCCGCCCGCGCCCGCACCTACGAGGCGAGGCTGGCCGTGGAACTTGCCCAGCTCGAATACTCCCTGCCGCGGCTCAAGCGGATGTGGACCCACCTGTCGCGGCTGAAGATGGGCATCGGCATGCGCGGTCCGGGCGAGAAGCAGTTGGAGGTGGACCGCCGGCTCGTCGAGAAACGGATCCACGACCTCAAGGACGAACTCGCCACGATCCATGGCCGCCGCGAGCGGGAGGTGGCCGCCCGTCATGAACACCTCACGGTGTCGCTCGTCGGCTACACCAATGCGGGCAAGAGCACGCTCTTGAACAGGCTCACGGGCGCCGACGTGCTCGCCGAGGACAAGCTCTTCGCCACGCTCGACACCCGCACCCGACGCTGGAAGTTGCCGGGCTGGGGCCCCGTGCTCCTGAGCGACACGGTGGGATTCATCCGAGACCTGCCCCACCGCCTGATTGCAAGCTTCAAAGCCACGCTGGAGGAGACGCGGCAGGCAGACCTCCTCCTGCACGTCGCCGATGCGTCGAGCCCGTTGGTCGACGCGCAGATCGCCGCGGTTCGGAGCGTGCTTGCCGAACTGGAGGTCGACGAGAAGGCGACGCTGCTCGTGCTCAACAAGATCGACGCCCTGCCCGACCACGCGGCGCGGAGCAGCCTGATCAACCGCTATCCCCATGCTGTCTGCGTGTCGGCTCGCTCTGGCGAAGGACTGGCGGCACTCGAACGCGCGACCACCGCATGCCTGAGCCGCGGCTTCCGCGACGTCGACATCGAGGCCGATGCCGGCAATGGCCGACTCCTCGCCTGGCTGAACGCCCACGGCGAAGTCTTGTCGAGAAACTTCGTCGATAACCGCGTCACGATCCATTGCCGCCTCCCCGCGGCGATTCTGGGCCGCATCCCGCCCGACGAGGCTGTCGTGATGCCGCACGAGTCGCCCGCCGCACGGCGTTCGCAGGCCGACGCGGCTCCGGGCGAGGATGCGTCATGACGTCGCCAGCGAGGGAAGCCATGCCCTCCGCGGCGCGATGGCCCTGCTGGCGGCGACGACTCGCCGGCTCGCGTGCTCTCGTCACGGGAGCATCCTCGGGCGTGGGCAGGGCCGTTGCATTGGAACTGGCCCGCCGGGGCGTGCGGGTGCTGGCGACCGGCCGCCGCGTTGAACGACTCGCCTCGCTGGCAGACGAGGCAGCCGTCGTGGCAGGTGGGCCGCTCCTGCACGAGGCCGGCGACATCACCTCGTCCGACTTTCGCCGGCATCTGATCGACGTCGCGAACGGGCAACTCGGCGGGCTCGATCTGATCGTGGCGGCGGCGGGGAGCGGAGCGATTGGCAGCTTCCGTGACTCCTCCCCCGACACGCTGACGGGAATCATGAACGTCGATTTCATCGCGCCGGCGGAACTGGTCCGCGAAGCGTTGCCGGCCCTACGGGCCGGCCGTGATCCGGCGATCGTGCTCGTGGGCTCCATCCTCGGCTACCATCCGCTGCCACTGCACGCGGAGTATTGTGCCGCCAAAGCAGCGATCAAGTCGCTGGCCGGGACGCTGCGGATCGAACTCGCGGACGATGGCATCGGCGTGCTGCTGGCCAGCCTCGGCCCCACGGAATCCGAGTTCTGGACCAACCTGCTCGCAGGCCGGCGTCCCGGCTGGTCACGCGGCCGTGCCATGTCGGCCTCCCGCACGGCGCGGATCATCCTGCGGGCGCTGGTGTGGCGCCGGCGCGAGGTGCTGCCGGGCTGGCAGGCCAAGGGGTTCGCGTTTGCGGCCCGCCTCTTCCCTCGGCTGATCGATCGGGCGATGATGCGTCGCATGCGGCGCAGCCGGTCCCTGCCCTGAGCGTTCGCCGATGAGCATTCCGCCCACCACCGCTTCGTTTCCGCCAACGGCATTCCATCCGGAGCCGCTGCTGGCGGTCGCCTGCCCGACCTGCTTCGGTGCGATCGCCGTGGGCACCGACCTGCTGGGGCAGGCGGCTGAATGCCCGCTCTGCGGCCGCGGATTCCGGGTGCCGTTGCCGGCCGTCACGGAGTCGCCGCGACCGCCTGCCTCGTCTGTTCCCGCAGCCGGAGGCCCCGCGACGCCGCCCCCCGAACGACCGCGAAAACGCCGCTTGGACACGACGCGCGAGCAGCCGTCACACGAACCGTTCAGCCAGCCGCTGCCCGAAGATCCGTTCGCGGCGCCGCAACCCGAGGCGGCACCGGCCGCGGAACTGCAGTTCCAGGAACCGGTCAGGACGGTCATCAGTGGCGATCAGGTGATCACACTCCGCCGCCTCACGCCCGAGGAGAAGGCATCTCGCCGCGCGCGGCGAAACCTCGTCATGATGCTGGCCGGGGTTTCGATCCTGATGGCGATCGTGTTCTTATTCGGCACGAAGCGGCCCAAACGCCGCGAGTGAGGGCCCGCCTAGAGCGATTCGCCGATGGCGAGCAGCTCCTCGGCGTCGAGGATCGCGTCGTTCGATTCGAACAGCCGCCGGATGGCGGCACGGTGAATCTTCATCTTCGTGCCACCCACACCGAGCGCGCCATAGACCACCGCTCCGCCGTCCTGCCGTGCCTTGTCGGTAGCCGCAATCCCCTCAATGCCTGCGGGGGGCACGGCGTTCAGGTCGATCAGCACCTTGCACCGACCCGCCAAACCACGGCCGGCAGCCCCCAGCAGCGTCACGCCCGCGGCGCCTGCCGCCACGATCAGGTCGGCCCTGGCGAGCGCGGTGGACAATGGGGTTTCAGACGGGAGCGTTTCAGCCGTGAACGGACCATCGGCGTGAACAGGCTCGAGTCGGCTTCCCGGCACGGTGGACGCGATCCGCTCGCAGACCTCCCGGGCCCGCGAAAAAGACCGCGATGCGACCGCCACCGTGACTCCCTTCCGCACGAGAAGACGAGCGACTCGCTGCCCTACGGGACCGGTGCCGCCGAGCACCAGGGCGTGCAGCGTTGCCGCGGCGGCCAGATCGCCGAGCGGCAGATGCCTGCCCGCCGCCACCACGGCGGCGCTGGCGGTGGTGTTGGCGCCGGCGGGATCGAGCAGCACGCTCACCCGCACCGGCCCGAAGAATGTCTTTTTCACCCTCTCGAACACGGCCTCGGCGGCGGACACGTCGGAGCCACCCACGAAGATCGCCGTCGACGCCAGGTCCTCGCCGCCCCGCGTGAACATCGCCCCATGCACGAGCGGCACGGCGGCGTCGGGCGTCACGTTGCCGTGCCGCAGGAGCACTTCGGCGCCGGCGTCGACCGCGACGACCGAATCAAATGTGCTCGGCTGCGGATCGCAATCGAGTTGAACGAGTATTCGCGTCGCGGCCATTCCAACGCTCCCATAACGAGGCACATCGGGCAGGGGCACATCGGGTGATCAACACTGTGGGGGTGGGCACGGCGTGCCCACCCCCACATCTATTTCATCACGTATTCCATCACGCTCGGTCAGCAAAGCCCCGCTTCGCTCAGCAACAAGCGGCTACGGATGGCTTCGTTGCGTGAATCTAGAACCCGCGGAACGGATGCGCGGCCTTGTCCTTGCCGGCGACCATCTCGTCGACGGTCGGCTTGCCGTGCATGGCGTTGGCGATGGCGTCGACCGTGGCCTTGTAGTTGTATTCGTAGATCTTCTTGTCATCCTCGGCGAGCCAGTGGATGAACACGCCGCAGACGATCACGAGGTGCTCGGCCTCGGCCTTGGGGATCACGCCGCTGGCAACGCTGTCGGCAACGGCCTTGGCGACGGCGGCCTGCGCCGGTCCGAACATCTGCACCGCCTGCTTGGCCCCCTTGATCGTGACCTTCGTGATCATGACGGTGGCGGGCTTCACGGCCAGATTCGGCGTGAGCACGGCCAGGAGGTTCGAGTGCCCTTCGCTCTGTCGGGCCAACGCGTTGGCAAACGCCACGCCAACCGGACCATCCTTGCTGCCGATCAGCAGGTCGATATGGGCGATCTCGTTGCCGTCGCCTGCGAGAGCCTCACCAATGTACATCGACATAAAACCTGTTCTCCTTTTCGAGGGGGATCTACATACCTTGCATACTGGGGCAGAGGATACCATTCAGCCTCGGTCCTTCAAACCCGGCTCTGCCAAACCGGCCACGGGGTTCTCGTGAGTCGCCCAAATGCCGTTGCAGTATCGGTGCCTCGTCGCTGCGACAGTCCACTCGTTGTTCTCGGGGCCTCCGTCAGGGCGATGGCGGCATCGGCCGCACGTGCCGGCTGGGACGTGTACGCCGCCGATCTCTTCTGCGACCTCGACCTGCAGACTGCCGCCAGGGAAGCCGTCCCCGTGCCCCATGGCGATGGCGACGAGGCCGCGGGCTATCCGTGGAGTCTCGTCGCGGCGGCCGCGGGCTTTTCGTCATCCGCCGCCTGGTGCTACACCGGGGCCGTCGAAAACCACCCAAACCTCATCGACGCCATCTCCCGCGTGCGGCCCCTGGCCGGCAACACGGGCGACGTCGTCCGACGACTCCGCGACCCAGCGGAACTGGCCGGTGCCACCTTCGCGGCAGGGCTGTCCTTCCCGGAGACGCTGTCCTCCCCTGACGGGCTCCCGCTCGACGGCACCTTCCTCGTGAAGCCGCTGGCCGGGGCCGGTGGCCGTGGCATCCGATGGTGGAATCCCGCGTCGGCAGCGAACCATGCGATGCATCAGGCGACCCCGGCGGGTCGGCTCCATATCTGGCAACGTTACACGCCCGGCACTCCCCTGTCGGCGTCCTACTGTTTCGCAGAGGGATCCGCGAGGCTGTTCGGCGTGAGCCGACAACTGATCGGGGAACCGTGGTGCCATGCAGGCGAGTTTGCCTGGTGCGGCGCCGTAAATCTCCGCACCGCTGGAAGTCTGCCGGTGGTCGATCGATTGCTTGCCCAACTCGAACGGCTCGGTGGCGTTCTCGCAGAGCGGTTTCGGCCAGTCGGTCTGGTCGGGGTCGACCTCATCGTCGACGCAGCCGGACGCCTCACGGTGATCGAGGTCAACCCGCGGCCGACGGCATCCATGGAACTCTTCGAGCGGTCGGGCGCGGGCTCGATCGCCGGCAGTCACCTGGCCGCCTGCGGATTCGCCACGCCTGTCGACATCCCGCTCGAGCAACCTCCCGTCGCGCCGGCTTTGAACTGGGCCAAGGCCGTGCTCTTCGCCGCGCAGTCGACAGCGATCTCGCAGTCGCTGATCGATAGGCTCGTGCGGGAGACGAGCCCCTGGACGCAGGCCGACGGCGGATGGCCCGCACTGGCCGACATTCCTCGTCCCGGACAGACCATCGCCGCCGGTGCGCCGGTGGTCACGATCTTCGCCGTCGCCCCCGCTGACGACGCCCCGCTGGCCACCCTCCGCAATCGCGTCGCCCGCATCGACGCCTTGCTAGCCGGCTTGTGCTGACTCGCATCTGACACACAGCGAGTGGCCCACACCGCCGGGGGCGGTGCAAGACGAACGCAATTTGCTGGTGCTGTGCTTCGCATCCTGCGAAGCAGTCATGGACTAGGGCGGGATGGGCGGAGGCTCGACGAGCGTTGGAATCTCGCCCTGTCAAGGTTTGAACCGCCACGACGCCCCACGGCGAAAGTCCCCGCGAAGGAGACTTCTGCCGTCCCGGCGTCGCTAGCCGGCCATCCGCCGCGGCATCATCTGCACGCCTGCTGCAGCCGACGAGTCGTAGTGCATCAGGTAGGCGTCCTCCGTCGTGTCCTGATAGAAGTCCTTCAGGACCGAGATCGCGCGGAAGCCAAGCGAGCGGAAGAACAGTTGCGCCGGGAGATTGGTCTCCCGCACCTCCAGCACGATCCGACTTCGCCGCTCGGGAGTGAGCTTACCGATCAACTTCTCCATCATCCGCGTGCCGACGCCGAGCCGCCGATGCGACCGGGCCACGGCGAAGTTGAGCACGTGCAGGCGGCTCCTGTGCAATTCGTAGATCATGAAGGCGACCACCGCGTCGCCCGACTCCGCCACCATCCCGATGCAGTTCCTCTGCCGCAGGCACCGGGTGAAGTCCTCGTCCGACCAGGGAAACTCGAAAGCCTCGTGCTCGACATCGAGCACCTCTCGCATGTCACGACGGATCATCCAGCGGACGTGAATCCGCAGCCGTTCTTCGTGTGTCGATCTCACGTGTGCGAAACTCCCTGCGTCAGTGCCTGAACTAGGATCGGTGACTCGGTGACTCGGTGACTCGGATCGGCGACTCGGATCGGTAACCAGGATCGATGCAAATGCCGTGCAGTCCGCGGTTCGTCGGAGGGACCAGCGGGTTCCCGACCGGACCGCGGGGGGCGAACCGTAGCAGGCCCCCACGCCGCAGCCAAGAGCTTTCGCGGCCGCGAAAGCCCTTTCGAAAACAGGCAAGCCCGGCTTGACCGCCCCCGGTGCGGCACCTACTGTCCCCGCCTTCCTTCGCGGGAAAGAGGCCGTCGGGTGGGCGTGCGCGGCATGCCCGCCACGACGGCGAGACTCATGACACGACGGACGGCACCGCGGATGCACGACGAACACCGACCGCATGACGGCCGTCCCCACGGCAACGCTGCCACGGCATGCCTCGCGTGGTGTGCGCTCTGCGCCGTCATGATCGGCTGCGCCGGTCCGGCCATCCGCAGCCAGAGTCCTGAAATCGAGGCGCTGGCCAGTCTTGAAGCCGACACGAAGCTCATCGGCGATTACGCCGCCCCCTGGGGGCTCAACCCGCAGCGGATCGAACGTGCGGCACTCGTCAACGGGCTCGCCGGCACCGGCAGCGATCCGGCGCCCAACGCCCAGCGTCAGTCGCTCATGGCGGACATGCAGGCCCGCGGCGTCGTCGAGCCCAATGCCCTTCTGGCCTCGACGTCCACGTCGCTGGTCTGGGTGCACGGCTACCTGCCGCCGGGCGTCCGCCGCGGAGACCGCTTCGACATCCACGTCGAGGTGCCGCATGACTCCGACACCACGAGCCTCGGCGGTGGCTGGCTGATGGAGACCCGACTGGCGGAGATGGCCGTGCTCGGCAGCCGCATCCGCGACGGCCACGTGCTGGGCGTCGCCGAAGGACCGCTGCTGGTCGACCCCGTCTCGACCGGCACGCTCGATTCGGTCTCGAAGCTCCGCGCCAAGGTTCCCGGTGGCGGCGTGGCATTGCAATCGCGGCCGATCGGCCTGATCCTCGCCCCGGAACACCGCTCCGTCGGACTCTCGAAGCGGATCGGCGACTGCATCAATCGCCGGTTTCATACCTCCATCCGCGGCTCCAAGCGGGGAGTGGCCACACCGAAGACCGACCGCTACATCGAACTGGAAATCCCGCCCGTCTACGCCGAAAACCTCGGCCGCTACATCCGCGTCGTGCGCTGCCTGGCCGTGGTCGAACCGCCGGGCGGCCGCCATGCGCGACTCGAACTGCTCCGCCGGCAACTCTCCGATCCGGTCACGGCACCTGGAGCGGCGCTGCGTCTGGAGGCGATCGGCAAGGAGGGCGTGCCGACGCTCCGCGACGCACTGGAATCGAAGGACGCCGAGATCCGCTTCGCCGCCGCCGAGGCGCTGGCGTATCTGGGAGAATCGGCTGCGGCGCCCCATCTCGCAGAAGCGGCGACCAGTCTGCGAAGCGCCAGGGCGGCTGCCCTCGCCGCGCTCGGCACGCTCGACGACGCCAACGGCATCGACGCCCTGCGATCGCTGCTCACCAGCACGAGCGCCGAGACACGCTACGGCGGCTTCCGGGGATTGTGGAAGATCGATCCCACGTCCCCGCTCGTGCGAGGCGAACGCCTGGGCGACGCCTGCTCGCTGCACGTGCTCGACGTGAAGGGGCCCCCGCTGGTGCACGTCACCCGCAGCCGGCGGCCCGAGGTCGTGCTCTTCGGCACCGAACATCCCGTGGGCGACGGGCTGCGGGCCGAAGCCGGCCCGACGATCGTGGTGGTCGTCGACGGCCCCACGGCGATCATCAGCCGCTTCGTCGCCGGCGACCCCGACCAGCAGACAGACGTCCCCGCCCGGGTGGAGACGATCGTCCGTGCGATCGCCGAAATGGGCGGGACCTATCCGGACATCGTCCAGTTCCTCCAGCAGGCGAGTTCCCACCATGCGCTCAAGAGCCGTCTGGTGTTCGACGCCGTGGCCGAGGAGGACGGCAGCATGAGCATTCACGAAGAGGCATCCGCCAGAATCCGCGACATCCCTCCCGCATCGACTGACGAGGACGCGCCGGCCGGCGACGGTGCCGCCGATGCGGCCCCGCCCACGGACGAGTCTTCATGACCAGACTCACGGCCCTCGAACTGTTCGGCTTCAAGAGCTTCGCCGACCGGACGCGGTTCGAGTTTCCCGCGGGTATCACGGCGGTCGTCGGCCCCAACGGGTCGGGCAAGTCGAACGTCGTCGATGCCATCAAGTGGGTGCTCGGCGAGCAATCGGTCCGCAGTCTCCGCGGCCGCGACATGACCGACGTGATCTTCGCCGGATCGGGTGGCCGCAAGCCGCTCAATGCCGCGGAAGTGTCGCTCATTTTTGACAACGCCGACGCCCTGCTTCCGGTCGATGCGCCGCAGGTGCAGATCACCCGCCGCGTCTACCGCAGCGGTGAGAACGAATACCTGATCAACGGCGAGTCCTCGCGGCTGCGCGACATCCGCGAGCTCTTCTCGGGAACGGGCGCCGCCACCGAAGCCTACAGCGTCATCGAGCAAGGCCGCGTCGACGCGTTGCTCGTGGCCTCGGGCCGCGACCGCCGCGCCGTCTTCGAGGAAGCCGCCGGCATCACCCGGTTTCGGGCCCGTCGGACCGAGGCACTGCGCCGGCTCGAGCGCAGCGAACAGAACCGGCAGCGGCTTGCCGACATCGTCGGCGAGGTCTCCAGCCGGTTGGAGACCGTGCGTCATCAGGCGGCACGGGCACGCCGCTGGCAGCAGATGACCGACCGGCTCCGCACGCTTCGGCTCGCCGCGGCGGCCGAGGATCTCGCCGATGTCGATGCCGCGGTGGCCCGCGTCGAAGGCACGCTCTCCGCGACCCGGAAAGAACTCTCCGCGACCGAGGCCCGGGCCAACGACGCCGCCGACACCGCCACGTCGCTCGCCGCCGCGGAGGTGGAACTGCAGCCGAGGCTCGAGTCGGCGCGGGCGGCACTCGCCACCGACAGGGCACGGGCTGCCGCCGCGGAGGCCACGCTCGCGATACTCTGGACGCGGCGCCGCGAGCTCGAAGCCGAACAGGCCCGGCTCGAAGACGATTTGCGACGGGCCGCCCGCGAACAACTCGCCGCAGTCGAGGCCGTCGCCGCGGCCAGAAACGAGGTTGCGGGCATCGAGGCGGAATCGCTCGAACTGGTCGACCGCCTGGGGGCCTGCGAGCAGGCTGCGGCCGGATCGCACGAGCATGCAGCGCGGGCGAAACAGGCGGTTGCCGACCGCACGGCGAGGGTCGATGAACTGGAACGGTCACGACAGAAGCTGCAGTCGGATCTCGACCGTGCAGCCGCGCGGGTCGAGGAGTCGCATCGTGTCGCCGACTCCTGGAGGACGAGGATCGACACGGCCCGACTCCAACTGGCCCGGATGCTGGAGTCGGCCGCCACCTGGGAAGGCACGATCGCGTCGCTCTCCCAGCGGATGACCGCCGTGGAATGCGAGTTGGAGACCCTCGACCTCACGCAACGCGAACGGTCAGAGGCGGTCGATGCCGGCTGGCAGGCGCTCGCCGGCTGGCAGGCGAAGCTGGAAGCCTGCCGCGAACGTCGCGCGATGCTCGAGGAGATGATCGGCCGGCAGGAGGGCTTCTCCGACGCTGCGAGGAAGCTGCTTGCGGAGGCCGATCCCTCCCACGCCGTGCCCGGCCTGCTCGGGCCACTGGCACACCACGTCGATGCGGAGGTGACCTGGGCTTCCCTCGTCGATCTCGCGCTCGGTTCCCTCGGCCAAGCCCTCGTCGTCGACTCGCTCGACGAGCTCGTGCGGTGGCACGCCGAATGGTCGGCGTCCGACGAGTCGCGGGCGGTGCTGGCGGCCGGCGGCCGCATCGGATTCATATCGGCCCAGTCGGTCCGCGCGGGGGCGGACTTCGCCGCCGAGTCCGCGCCGGGGGTGATGGGCCGTCTCGACCGGCTCATAGGCCTGCCCGCCCCTTCCGCTCTCGATCCGCCACCGACCGGCGGGCGGCAGATCGTGGCCCGGCTGCTGGCGAGGGTGTGGGTCGTCGAGCGGCTCGCGGATGCCGTCCCGCTGGTTGCCATGGCACCGCCGGGCACGCTGTTCATCACGCAGGCCGGTGAATGCCTTTCAGCCGATGGCGCGATCGAGATCGGTCTTCCGGGTGCCGCCACCGGACTGGTCGCACGGCGGAGTGAACTCAAGGCACTCGACCAGCGGCACGACGAGCTGGAACTGACCGTGGCCGAGGCCGGGGGGCTGATCGAGAAACTGCAGGCAGAACTCGCCGCGACCCGCCAGGAGATCCGCCAGGCGCACACGCGCAAGCAGCAGGCTGCCGAGCGCATCGCCTCGTCACGGGCGGAACTCGATCGCACCGCCCGCGAGCAGGTCGCGGCCGGCGACAGCCTGGCCGCGTTGGAAGCGAGCCTCCGCGATGCGGAGCGACAGGCCGTCGACATGGCCGCCACCCGCGACGCCGCACAGGCCGCCATCACGCGGACCGACGGCGAACTCGCCGACGCCCGGCAGCAGCTCGGCCGGGTGAGAAACGACATCGACACCCTCGACCGCTCGCGGAGCGAGGTGCTCGATGAGATCCATCGGCTGAGAGTGGGTCAGGCCACCTGCGCCGAACGCCTGACACGGGCCCGCGACGGCGTCGAGGACCGACTCGCCGACCTGCAGTCGCGCCGCGACGACCTCGACAACGCCCGCCGGCGGCGGAGCGACGCGGAACAGCG
Source organism: uncultured Candidatus Kuenenia sp. (assembly GCA_964581055.1). GTDB lineage: Bacteria > Planctomycetota > Planctomycetia > Pirellulales > UBA1268 > CAMCQY01. The sequence goes on along the minus strand of CAZOMJ010000044.1, from coordinate 1,470 downwards.
GCTGGCCGGCATCGATCTCGATCTGCTGGCCGCCAGCGCCGCCCACGCCGAGGGGATGGTCGCGGCGGAGCGGTCCACGACATCGCTGGCCGACCTCGCGGCCGGCCATGACAAGGTCGCGGCCGACAGGCGGACCGTCAACACGACACTGGAGCTGGCACGGGCTCAGGCGTCGCGTCTGGCAGAGACGATCCACTCGCATGAACTCGAGGCGGGCGAGGCGAGGCACCGCCGCGCACGGATCGTGGAGCGGATTCGTGATGACTACGACATTGCCATTGAGGACGTCGTCGCCCAGAACGCCGCAGCGCCCGAGGTTGGCCACGAGGTGGCGGCCGCGACCGCAGCCGGCGAGCAGAGCGAGACTCCTGTCATCCCGCAGGACCGCGGCGAACTCGACGCGGAGATCGAGACACTGCGTCGCAAGCTCTCGACGATGACATCCGTCAACATGGAGGCGTTGGCGGAGGCGGAGGCGCTGACGGAACGACTCACGGGACTGGAGACGCAACTCGCCGACGTCACGAATGCGAAACTGGCGATCGAGCAACTGGTGTCCCGGATCGACGACGAGAGCCGAAGGCTGCTGGGGGAGACGATCGAGACGGTCCGCGGGCACTTCCGCGAGCTGTTCGAACGGGTCTTCGGCGGCGGCCAGGCCGACATCGTGCTCGAACCCGGTGTCGATCTCCTGGAAACGTCGGTCGAGATCGTGTCGCGGCCCCCCGGCAAGGAGCCGCGGAGCATCTCGCTGCTCTCCGGTGGTGAGAAGACGATGACCTGCGTCGCCCTGCTGCTGGCGATCTTCCGCTCTCGTCCCAGCCCCTTCTGCGTGCTCGACGAGGTCGACGCCGCGCTCGACGAGGCCAATGTCGACCGCTTCGCCGGCGTGCTCCGTGACTTTCTCTCGTCGACGCAGTTCATCGTCGTCACGCATTCGAAAAAGACGATGGCCGCCGCCGACACCCTCTACGGCATCACCCAAGAGGAGTCGGGCGTGTCGAAGCGGATCTCGGTGCGGTTCGAGGCATCCGCCGCCGCCGCCGTGGCCCGACCTGCCAGAAAAGCGGCTTGAAACGCTGTTGGCAGCCGGTCCACCCGGCCTTACCGGCGCTTTCCCCAAGAACGTCTCAAGTCGCACGACGTGATCTTTCGATCTAACCCTCTGTGCGGTCATGCCGCGAACGTGTCCTGGTGAAAACCGGGACACGGCCGCGGGCAGAAGCAGGGGGGGACACCTGCGAGTCATGGAACCGGGCGACGGCGTCTGCGGACGTCCGTTTTGTCCGGTTCCCTCTCACACCCCCTCCCGGCGCTTCGTGGCCGGCCTTCGTGGGGTCGACGACGCGGTCGGTTCCACGACGAAATTTCCGCGTCATGGGGGGCTGGGTTCCGCTGCTCAGAAGGGTGCGGGCTGGCCAGGACAGTTCCGGACACGAATGATCCACATGGAGTCCAAGTGATGAAGGT
>CAZOMJ010000043.1:0-10782 GCA_964581055.1 uncultured Candidatus Kuenenia sp. | reverse complement strand
CGGATCTACTCGTCGGGCTCGATCGACGCCCAGAAGCTCTTCTTCTCGCACACTGGCGCAGGCGACCTCACACCCCACATCCGCGGCCACTACGACACGACCACCGGCCCGAAGCGGGACGCAGCCAGCTACCGGGCGATTGCGGCCGACATGGAGATGGAGCCCCGCGAGATCCTCTTCATCAGCGACGTCGGTGAGGAACTGGACGCTGCGAGGCAGGCCGGGATGGCCACGGCGCTGGCCATCCGCCCGGGCAACCGCGAGCCCGGCGGCCGGCTCGAACACGAATCGCTCGAGTCGTTCACCGAAATCGTGCTCTGACCCTGCCGCGTCGCCTTCCCACTATCCTGCCACCCCCGTTGGTGCCCCCCGATGCCCGCTGAGCCGGCGACGCCGCCCACCGCCACCGAGATCCGCTGTGCCGTAGCCGCCTCGACGGCCGAGCAGATCGACGACGCCATCCGCGAGGCGGCCGAGGCCGCGGCCAGACAGCTCGGCGGCGACGCGGATCTCGCCGTGGTGTTCCTGTCGAGCGGCTACGGTGCCGCCATCCGGCCCGCGATGGAGGGCCTCAGCGACATGCTCGGGGCACGGACGGTGATCGGCACGACCGCCGAGTCGGTGCTCGCCGCCGGGGTTGAATATGAGTCTGGTCCGGCGGTTGCCGTCTGGCTGGCCCGCCTGCCGGGCGCCTCCGTCGTGCCGTTTGCGCTCGAATACACGCAGACGCCGGACGGCGGCATGTTCGTGGGCTGGCCCTCCGAACTCGACGGCAGTTGGCCGGACAACGCCGCGATCGTCCTGCTGGCGGATCCGTTTTCCTTCCCGGTCGATGCGCTGATCAAGCGGATCGAGGAGGATCATCCAGGCGTGCCGATCGTGGGGGGCATGGCCAGCGGCGGATACCAGCCAGGCAGCAACACCCTCGTCGTCGGCTCGCGGTCGTATGACTCGGGCGCGGTGGGGTTTCTCATCGGCGGGAAAGCGAGGATCCGCCCCGTCGTGTCGCAGGGCTGCCGGCCGATCGGCCGGCCGCTGGTGATCACGAAGTCGGAGGAGAACGTCATCGTCGAGCTCGGCGGGAGGCCGGCGCTCGAGCGGCTGCGCGAGGTGTATGGCGAACTCGATCCCGCCGACCGCGAACTCGTCCGCAGCTCGCTCCATGTCGGTCGCGTGGCCAGCGAATACCAGGACCACTTCCAGCGTGGCGACTTTCTGGTGCGCAACGTCGTGGGCGCCGACCCCGACTCCGGCGTGATCGCGGTTGGAGATCTCGTTCGCACAGGCCAGACGATCCAGTTCCACGTCCGCGATGCAAAGAGTGCCCACGACGATCTGGCGGCCCTGCTGGCCCGCGAGCAGGAACGCGGCGCAGCCCCGGTCGGCGCGCTCGTCTTCAGTTGCAATGGCCGCGGCACGCGGCTGTTCCCGGATCCCAGCCACGACGCCCGCTGCCTGCAGGACACCATCGGCCCGGTACCGGCTGCCGGATTCTTTGCGCAGGGGGAAATCGGCCCGATCGGCCGCCGCAACTGCCTGCACGGCTTCACAGCCAGCATCGCGCTCTTCGAAGCCGCGGAATGAGCCGTCGCCGAGGCCTCGCCATTCTGCCATTGCCCCGCGGGTGACGCCGGCCTACCGTCCCTCCCATTCGAGAGGGAGACGGGCTGCATGCGAATCTGCTGGCTGGAAGATACGGGCGCCGCGTGGACCGCGACAGTGAGGCCACTCACGGCCGCCTGCGTGCTGGCAGCGGCCGGTTGCGCCCACCACCGCGCCGATCAATATGCCTACGCGCCTCCCTATGCGCCGCCGGTCTACTCGCAGCCGCACGTGGAAATGCCGGCCCAACCGGCCGCCTATGCCGGTGCCCCGGGCAGTATTCCGGCAGGTGCTGTTCCGGTGGGGGCCATGCCGACGGGGTCGCTGCCGGCCGGCATGGTGGTCGCCGGCCCGACGATGCCGGCGGGCACCGTCGTGCAAGCCGTGGGCGGAGAATGCCCTCCCTGCGCGACGCCGGGCATGGAGGGCATGGTGATGCCCGCCACCATGGTCGAAGGGGGTGGCCAGACACCGCCGTGCCCGCCTGGTCCCTGAATTTGGCGAAAGACGCTCAGTCTTGACGAATCACCGTATGATGGCGGCGAGTATCAATCGTGCCGTCGGTGGTGGAGATTCGCAGCCTTGTCACTCTGGTCGATCCCCCGTTCGCGACGGTCCGAATTAATGGACGACCCGGCGTTGCCGCCAGCCGACCACATGCATGCCCTTGATGCCCTCGCCCGCATCAACATGCTTTCGCTCACGTCGTCCCAGGTGGTCAGGGCCATCACCCGCATGCAGGCCGGACGCGATTCTTCGCAGGCGACCGGCCGCCATGACGGCGTTCCCTTGAAGGTGGTTGACGTCGCCTGCGGCGGCGGCGACGTGACGGTCGCTGTGGCCCGCAGGCTCAGCCGCCGCTGGCCCGCGGGAACCACAGGCAGGCCGGCGGTGCACGTGACAGGGCTCGACATCAGCCCCCGTGCGGTCGCCCGCGCGGAACGGCATTCCCACAGGCGTGCCGGCTCAGCACACGTCTCCTTCAGCGTGCACGACATCCTCACCGACGCCTGTCCGCCCTGCGACATCGCGACGGTCTCGCTGTTTCTGCATCACCTCGATGACGATGACGCGGTCCACGTGCTCGCCTCGCTGGCCCGTGCCGCCCGGATCGGGATCATCGCGTCGGACCTCCTGCGGACGGCGACGGGGCTTACCCTCGCGGTGGTCGGCACCGCCGTGCTGTCGCGGTCGCGTGTGGCCCGCGTGGACGGCCCGCTCTCCGTGCGGGCGGCCCGCACGCCTGCCGAATACCGCATGCTGCTCGACCGCGCGGGCCTCCGCGAGGCGACCATTCACCGCGCCTGGCCCGAGCGGGCGATCCTCGTCTGGAAGCGGCCCGGCGACCAGCCGCCGCCGGCCGCCATGCAGGGCACCGCATGATCCCGCCTGATGTCGTCGGCAGCCCGCCCGCTCCGGTGGCCGCGACGCTCACGCCCGCGGTTGCGGCCGGAATCGACTGGCACTGCATCGTGATCGGCTCGGGACCGGCCGGTGCGGCGGTGACGATCCGCCTGGCCCGCCGAGGCCAGCGCGTCCTGCTGCTCGATCGGTCGTCGATGCCCAGGCCCAAGGTCTGTGGCTGCTGCCTCTCGCCGCTGGCGGTCGCTGAACTCGCCTCGCTCTGCCCGCCCCAAGCGTTTCCACAGCCGCTGCCGCTGGCCACGGTCTGCCTCGTGTCGGCGGGGCGGTCGGCCCGCATTCCCATGCCCGGCGGTGGCGTGCTGTCGCGCGAGGCACTTGATACGGCGCTCGTTCAACAGGCCATCGCCGCCGGCGCGGACTGGCTCCCGAACATGCTGGTCGAGGCCGTCGATGAGGAAACGCCCGATCGTGAAGAGGCACGCGTGGTGGTCGTGTCTCGCACCACGACCGCAGAGCCGCAGGCCCGCATGCAATTCCGGGGTCGCGTCGCCGTGATAGCCGCCGGACTGGCCGACACGATCCGCATTCCAGCGGACGGCACCGTCGGACCGATCGTCGGCAGCCTCGCAGGGCATGCTGCCCATGAACGACGCGGCCGCCGCGTGACGCCGGACAGCCGCATCGGCGTGGGCGCGACGCTCACCCTGCCCCCCGACGGAATAGATCTGCCGCCCGGCGAACTCGTGATGGCGGTCGGCCGCCATGGCTACTGCGGCCTCGTCCGGCTGGAAGATGGCCGGATCGATCTCGCGGCCGCGGTCGACCGGAAGCTCCTCAGCGATGCAGGCAGCCCCGCCGCAGCCATCGCGCGACTGCTCGAGCCGGCCGCCGGCAACAGTCCATGCCCTGCGGGCCTGCATCGCATCCTCGCCGCATTGCCCGCAGCGAACTTCCGGGCCACGCCCCCCCTCACGCATCATTCGCCGCGAACCGCCGGTGCCTCGCAGCGCATCTTTCGTGTCGGGGACGCCGCAAGCTATGTCGAGCCGTTCACGGGCGAGGGAATCGGCTGGGCGCTGGCCGGCGGCGGGATCCTCGCCGAATCGTTGCTCGGGGACATCGCCACCGCGGCAGCCAGCTACCAGTTGGCCCACAGGCGACTGTTCGCCGCCCACCACGCCCGGTGCCGATGGGTGGCCCGCGGCGTCCGGCGGCAGGGAATCGTCTCCTGGGCCCTTCGGCTCGCCAGGCTCATGCCACGGGCGGCCAGACGGGCCGTGCCACTGCTCGCGGGTGCCGGGATTTCGCCGGGCAACGACCGCCGCTGACGGCCTTGTTCGCGGCCAGCCGACCTGCTAATTCTCCTGCCAGACAACGCTGTCGGAGAGTGCATTTGGCCTCCATTTCCCCCGCCTTTGAAACGCTGCGGCCTCGGCCGAACGCCTCCGTCGGCATCTGCCGCCTCGTGGCGCTGGCCGGCTTGCTGCTGGCATGCCTGGCGGGACGAGCCATGGCCGACCAGTCAGCCGGCACCACGCCGCTGGCGCCGCTCGACACGTCGAGCCCGCGGGCCACGCTGCGGAGCTTCTGCGACACCGTCGACCGCATCTTCGCCAACCTGATGTCGCAGGAGCGGACTCTCGCCCTGCGAGCCGAGACCAGGCACTTGATCCAGCAGGCGTTCACCTGCCTGGACATGTCGGCCATCGCCCCGACGCTGGTCGATTCTGAGGGCCGTCAGGCGTTGGTCTGCCTGAAGGAAGTTCTCGATCGCATTTCGCTGCCCTCCGCCGCCGACATTCCCGACGCCGCAGCCGCCAAGGCCGACGGCCTCAAGCGGTGGCGGGTGCCCGGCACAGAGATCATGCTGACTCGGATCAGCGACGGCTCCCGGGAGGGCGACTTCGTCTTCAGCGTTGAGACCGTCACCCGCGCCGAGCGGTTCTACGACCTCGTCCGCCTCCTGCCCTACCGTTCCGATGCCGGCAGTCCGGGCTTACACGACGCCTACGTCACGCTCGGCGGCTGGATGATCCCGGAGTCGTTCATCCGCGGATTGCCTGCGTGGTCCCACGCGAGGCTCTTGGGCGAGACGGTCTGGCAATGGACGGCGTCGCTGCTGCTGCTCGTGGCTGCGGGCGCCGCCGTATGGCATGCCTGGAAGCTGCCGCGACGACACACCGGCTCGGCCGGCCGCGACGTCGTCGGACGGCTGCTGTTTCCGGCCGTGCTCATCGCCGTCAGCCTCGCATGCGACAACCTGCTGACAGTCCAGATCCGACTCACCGGCGACAACCTGCTCACTGCCAAGATCGCCCTTCGCGTGGTGACGCTGGCCGGGGTGCTCGGCGGCGTGCTGGTGACGATGTCGTGGCTCTGCGACCTGCTCATCGACAGCCAGGGCATGCGGCCGGAGGCGATCGACAGCCAACTCATCCGGCTCGGCGGCAAGGTGCTGACATTCGCCCTCGTCTCCTGGATTCTGCTCAGCGCCGCCGATTCGATCGGCATTCCCGTCACGCCGCTGATGGCCGGCTTGGGCGCCGGCGGCCTCGCACTCGCGCTCGCCTCGCAATACACGCTCGAAAACCTCATCGCCGGGCTCGTGATCTTCGCCGACAAGCCGGTGCGGATCGGAGACGACTGCCAGTTTGGCTCGGTGCGCGGTCACGTCGAGAGGATCGGCCTGCGGTCGACGCGGATCCGCGGGGCCGACCGCTCGGTGATCTCCGTGCCCAATGCAGAGTTCGCCAAGATGCAGCTCGTGAACTTCACGGCTCGTGACCACATCCCGATGTCGCTCACGCTCACGCTGCAGCCCGACATCGCCCCGCGGCCCTTGCGGAAGATGCTCCAGCGGCTGCACGACGTGCTCCTCGACCATCCACGGCTGGCCAACGAGCCCGCCAGCGCCCGCCTCGCGTCCGCAACGCCCAGCGCCATCACCGTGGAGGTGTCGGCGATCGCCCTCACCGGCGACGATGACGAGCATCTCGCCATCCGCGAGGAGGTGCTCCTCGAGATGATGGACGTGATTCGGTCCTGCGGATGCGACACCTCCGCCGAGCCGACCGCGTCGCCCGCCATGATGCGGTCCGCCGCCTGAATCAGGGCGAGCTTCGCAGCGGATGCCGCTGGAAGAACTCCCAGATGATCGCGTTGGCGTCGAGCGACAGGGCGGAGGGCCCCAGGAAAAACGAGTCGGGCACCCGGCCGGGCCAGGTGTGGCCGCCGCCTTCCAGGCGATAGAAGATCACCTCGTTGCCCGCAGCGGCCGAGGACCACGTGAACCGGTCGATCGTGATTCCCTCGTCGGAGCAGGGGATCGACTCCCGCATGAACTCGGGTGCGCATCCATTGACGCGCACCCAGTCGAGCAGTCCCTCGAGCACCGGCCGGTGCGACACCCGTGTGATGCTCCGTCGGCCGATGCCGCCGCCAAGCGGCGTAAACTGATCGAGCGAGCCATGGAAGTGCAGCACGGGCACGGGCCGCGAGGGCGCGATCGATCCAAGTGCCAGCGGGCCGGCGACCGGCGCGATCGATGCGATCCGCTCCGACAGTTCCGCCGCCACGCGATAGGCCATCATCGCCCCGTTGGACATGCCCGTGGCATGCACTCGCTGCGGGTCGATCTGCAGCCGGGCGGCGAGGGCGTCGAGCAGGGCAACGATAAACCCCACGTCGTCGGAGTCGTCGGCCCTGGCCTCGCCGCAGCAGTTGCCGCCGTTCCAGGTGAAGAGCCCCTCCCGGGAGCCGGTGCCCTCGGGAAACACGACCACGGCCCGGCCGGCAGCCGCGAGTGCGTCGAGCCCGGAAAACCGCCGCATCATCTCGGGATGGCTCTGTCCGCCGTGGAAGGCCAGCACGAGCGGCCAGCCGCCCCCCGCCGGCATTCCCGCCGGTACGCAGACGACGGCGGTGCGCTGCCGCGATCCCACCGGAACGTCGCAGGCAATCGTGCTGAAGGCGGGCTGACTGTCGGTCATGGTGGCCAGTGCTGTCGCGTTTTTCCCCCGCCATTCCTACACTTTCGCGGCAGCGAGCGACAGTGCGGGCCACCGTGCCGGAAAGGATCCATGGAACTCCCCAATCAACTCAGACGCCGGGTGGCGATCGATCGCGTGAGGCCGGAGGTGGACGGGGGCCGCTTCGCGGTGAAGCGGGTCCGCGGCGACGAGGTGGTAGTCGAGGCCGATATCATCTGCGACGGCCACGAAGAACTCGACTGCCGCCTGCACGTGCGGCACGGCGAGACGGGTCAGTGGACGGTCACGCCGATGGTGTGCGAGGGCAACGATCTCTGGAAGGCATCGTTCATCGCCGACCGCATCGGCCTCTGGCACTTTTTCCTCACGGCCCGCGTCGATGCGTTTGCCACCTGGCTGCGTGATCTCGGCCGCCGCGAACAGGCGGGCGACGACCTGCAGGTCGATCTCGTCGCCGGCAGCCAGATCGTGGCCGCCGCGGCCCACGCCGCGCCCGCGGCGATCGCGGCGGAGATCGAGCAGCTGGCGTTTACGCTCAGGTCGCCGGCATGGAAGGGCGTCGTCCGCAGTGACCGCCTGCGGGAGCTCATGGCACTCTACTCCGACCGCCGCGACGAGACCCGGCTCGAGTCGCCGCGGCCGATTTGGGTCGACCGGGCCCGCGCCCGGTTCAGCAGCTGGTACGAGTTGTTTCCCAGGTCGTGGGGTCGCGTGGCGGGTGAGCATGGCACGCTCTCCGATCTGGCAGACCGGCTCGACTACATCCGCTGGATGGGCTTCGACGTGCTCTACCTGGCGCCGATCCACCCGATCGGAACCGCCTTTCGCAAGGGCCGCAACAACCGCCTCGACGCCAGGCCCGACGATGTCGGCAGCCCCTGGGGCGTCGGCAGCCCCGATGGGGGCCATACGGCGATCCATCCGCAACTCGGCACGTTCGACGACTTCGAGCGGCTCCGTCAACGGGCCGAAACCCTCGGTATCGAGCTGGCGCTCGACTTCGCGGTGCAGTGCTCGCCCGACCACCCATGGGTTCGCGAGCACCCCGAGTGGTTTCGCCACCGGGCCGACGGCACGATCCAGTACGCCGAGAATCCGCCCAAGAAATACCAGGACATCGTCCCCTTCGACTTCCAGTGCGAGCAGTGGCGTCAACTCTGGGAGGCGCTCGGCGGAGCGGTGCGATTTTGGGTGGAAAAAGGGGTGCGGATCTTCCGCGTCGACAACCCACACACGAAGCCGTTCGCATTCTGGGAGTGGCTCATCGCCGACATCCATCGCACGCACCCCGACGTGCTCTTTTTGGCGGAGGCCTTCACCCGGCCGAAGACGATGTACCGTCTCGCCAAGCTCGGCTTCACACAGTCCTACACCTACTTCACCTGGCGGACGGAAAAGCGGGAGACGGCCGACTACTTGGCCGAGGTGACGACACCGCCGATCGCTGATTTTTTCCGACCGAACTTCTGGCCCAACACGCCCGACATCCTCCACGAGACGCTCCAGCATGGCGGCCGGCCGATGTTTCTGGTGCGGCTGGCGTTGGCCGCGCTCTCGGTCGGCAACTGGGGCATCTACGGGCCCGCGATGGAACTGCTCGAGGCCACGCCTCGGGAGCCGGGCAGCGAGGAGTATCTCGACTCGGAAAAATACGAGATCAAGCGATGGAATCTCGATGCCCCCGAGAGCCTCGCCCCGTTCATCCGCTGCCTGAACGAAATCCGTCGCGCGGAGCCGAGCCTGGCCCGCGTGCGGCCGCCGCTCATTCAGGCGATCGACGACCCTTGCCTCGTCGCCTGGTGCAGGCACGATTCCCACAGCGGCAACCGCGTGCTCGTCGTGGTGAACATGCAGCCGGGCGAGGCGAGGAAAGCCAGACTCACGCTCGACCGCAGGACGCTCGACCTCGAATCCGTTGAAACGCTCACGGCGCACGACCTGCTCGACGACACCGAGCAGACATGGGCGATCGACGCCATCACGATCACGTGCACTCCCGAGGAGCCGGTGCGGGTGTTTCGACTCGAGCCGAAGGAGATCACGACCCCCGAGACCAAAACGGCATGACGCTCGACGATGCCACGATCGCGTCCCGGCTCGCAGCCTCGTTGCCGAGAACACGGTGGTTTGCCGACAAAGGGGCGGATGTCACGGCGGTGACACTGCACGAGCGCGTACCGCTGCCGCGAGACATGGGGGCCGAGATGGCCCTGGCCGACGTGCATTGTGCCGGACGCGATCCATCGCCGCGGTATGCCGTGATGATCGACGCTGCCGGCGACGACGCCGCACTCACACCCGCCGTTGCCCGGTGGCTGCTCGACCTGGTGCTTTCCGGTGGGTCGCTGCCGGGGCGTCACGGAACATTCGTCGGCCACCCCACGAGCCACGCGGAGCGAGCAACATCCGTCGCCCCGACCGAGTCGGTTACGGTGAGCGCGATCGGTGGGGATGCCTCCAATACATCGCTCGTGGTGCGGTGCGGATCGATCGGCTGGGTCATCAAGCTGTTTCGAAGATGCCGGGCGGGCATCCAGCCGGAGGTGGAGATCGGCGAATTCTTCGCCGTTGCATCGCCGTGGCACGACACGCCCCGGCTCTGCGGCTGGCTGGAATACCTGCCCGCAGATGATGGGCATGACGCCGCCTCGACCGCGATCGCCACGGTGCACGAGTTTGCCCCGGGCCACGCGACCGGCTGGGACCGACTGGTGGGGCTGCTGACAGTCGGTGATGGCCTGCCTGGTCAGGCCGGCGACGAGGTCTTCGCCATCGTGGGTGCCCTCGGCCGCGCGACGGCCCGGATGCATCGGGCGTTCTCCGCGCGGCCAGACATCCCGGCCTTCGCCCCGGAGCCGGCGACGCCCGCCGGATGGCAGGCCTCTGCGACACGGATGAGCAGGCATGCGGAGGGGGTTTTTGCGCTGATCGAGTCGCGGCTGCCGCAGCTGGAGCCGACGATCGCCCGCCGACTCGTCGCCGTGCTCGCCGCGCGGTCGAAGCTCGTCAGCCGATTTGACCGGCTCCCGAGCATCGCCCTCGCCACGAGCACCATCCGCGTGCACGGCGACTACCATCTGGGCCAGGTCCTCGTGGCGGAGCAATGTGACCAGTCGCTCGTGGCGGAGCGCGAAAACAAGTCGCTCGTGCCGGAGCACGCGGGCGTGCTCGTGATCGACTTCGAGGGTGAGCCGGGGCGGACGCTGGCCGAGCGCCGCGAAAAGACGGCCGCCGCCAAGGACGTGGCGGGCATGTGCCGCTCGTTCGACTACCTGCTGCGGTACGTGGCGAAGTCGAGCGGCAGGCCGTATGCCGCGGCGGACCTCGAGCGGCTCGAAGCCTGCTACCTCGAAGCCTACCGTGAGGTGGCCGCCGGACAGCCGTGGTGGTCGGCCGATCTCAGTGCTGCCGACGCGCTCGTGGCGGTGTTCAAGCTCGACAAGGCGATCTACGAACTCGCCTACGAGCTCACCAACCGGCCCGACTGGATCGACGTGCCGCTGGCAGCAATCGAGGAAAATGGGGACGGGCGCGATTTTCCGTATCCCTCTTCGTGATGCACATCGCTTTGGATGAGAAAATCGCTCCCGTCCCAGTCCTGTTCGGCACGATACGTACTGTTCCCCCGTGGCGGCAAGTTTTTAACTTGTCCGGAGTTACGTGCGGGTGCTGCGTGCTGAAGCCAGTTCGCCGGCTGCGGCATGCTCGTCGCCGGCGGATTCTGCTACGGGAGGCTCGTGGACGAATCGTCCATCGCTCGTGAGTCGCAGAATTCACCGGACTCCTGCGCGTGCCTCCGACCGGCTCCTCAGCATCGGGAGCGGGA
>CAZOMJ010000042.1:0-6738 GCA_964581055.1 uncultured Candidatus Kuenenia sp. | reverse complement strand
GAACTCGCCGCCGAGCAGTTCGACCGATGCCACCAGCAGGTCGTGCGTGAGCGGCCGCGGCGACTGGTGGTGCTTCACGCGGCGGTCGATGCTCGTCGCCTCGAAGAGCCCGATCAGGATCGGGAAGGTGCGGTCGCCCTCCACCTCCTTGAGGTAGACAACCTGCTGGTCGTTGATCTCGCTGATGATGATCCGCGAGAGTTCCATCTGGACGCTCATGATCTGGTCTCCGGCTGTGCGAACCTCTGGGGAAACGCGGCTCGGGATGACGCATCCGCCCGACGCGCCCCGACTATCAGATTCTAGAGTACCCGAAACCGAGGACCATTTCACCGCGCATCAGGGCCGGAAGCCTGATCCGGAAGTCTGGACCGGAATCCTAGCCCGGCACCTTTCACCGGAGTGTGCCACGAAAGCATGGACGGGACGTTCATGATTTCCGTGCAGTCAGTTCGGCGAGCGTGGCGACGCCCTTGGCGAGCTTCGCCTCCAGCTCGGCCAGCTGTTCCCGCTCCTTGGCCACCACGGCCGGCGGGGCCTTGGCGGCGAACTTCTCGTCGGCGAGTTTCGCCTGCTTGGCCGCGATGAAGCCGGCGGTCTTCTCGTTTTCCTTCGTGAGCCGCGTGATCTCGGCCCCGACGTCGATCAGGTCGGCGAGATCGACGAACAGGTCGCAGCCCATCGCAGACGCCGTCGCGGCCCCGGGGGCTCCGGCCGCCTCGGGGCCGGCTGCCGTGATCTCCACCGTCGCCATCGACTCAATCGCCGCGTGCATTGGCTGCAGCAGGTCAGACGTGTCACGGGGCCCACGGATCGCCACCTTTACTTTCGTCCGCGGCGGCACGTTCTGCCGTGAACGGATTTCACGGATCGCGGCCACCACTCCCAAGAACGTGCCAAATTGCTTCTCCGTGCGGTCGTCGATCCACTCCGCAGGCGGCGCTGGCCAGCGGGCAACCATGATCGACGGCGCGAGGTCGCCCTCGTCCCACGGCATCCGCCGCCTTCCCGCCGCCTCGCGGAGGTGCTGCCAGATCTCCTCCGTGACGAATGGCATGATCGGATGGAGCAGCCGGAGGATCGTGTCGAGACCGAGCAGCAGCATCGACCTCGCCTGGTCCCGGAGCGTTGGATCGGCCAGTCGCGACTTGCAGAGTTCGAGATAGGCACTGCAGAACTCGTCCCAGGCGAACGCATAGAGGATCCGCGCCGCCTCGGCGAAGCGATACTCGTCGATCGCCTTGGTCGCGTCGCGGGTCACGCTGGCCAGCCGGCTCGCCAGCCAGCGGTCTTCGAGCGCGGCAAAGGAGGCACACCCGCCCGACAGATCCTGCCCCTGGAAGTCCTCGAGGTTCATGAGCACGAACCGGGTGGCGTTCCAGAGCTTGTTGGAGAAATTCCGCCCCGACTCAAACCGCTCGCTGAGCGCCGGACCGCGGGGCAGGGCGAGATCGGCCGGGCTGCTCGCCCACTGCGTGCGGAACGGCTGCTTGCACTTCGGGCACTCGATCCGTGGCAGCATCCGGTTCTGCACCGTCTGCTCGATCCGCGCCGCGCATGCCGGGCACTGAAACTCCACCGGCATCCGCACGTCCTGCGTCTCGGTCGCCATGCTCACCATGCCAAAACGCAGCGCGTCGGCGCCGAGGGCCTCGATCACGTCGAGCGGGTCGACACCGTTCCCCTTACTCTTGCTCATCGTCTCGCCGTAGCGATCGAGAATCTTGGGGTGGATGGCGACGTCACGGAAGGGAATCTTCCCGGTGTCAAAGAGCCCCATGATCACCATCCGCGCGACCCCGAGCGTGCTGATGTCGCGGCTGGTCACGAGCGTGGCCGTGGGATAGAAGCAGTCGAGCTCGGCCGTCTGCGCGGGCCAGCCGAGCGTGGAGTGCGGCCAGAGCGCCGAGGAGAACCAGGTGTCGAGCGTGTCGGGATCGCGAACAAGCGGCTTTCCATCGACGGCCTCGGTGCCGATCGACTCGTCCGACGAGCAGACATGCCAGCCGCTGCCGCCGTCCGTCTTCCATGACACCGTCTTCCGTCCCGCGAACGTCTTCTGGAGGTCGGCCTCCGCCACCCCCTCCACGTGCCAGATCGGAATGCGGTGGCCCCACCAGAGCTGGCGGCTCACCGGCCAGTCGCGTTTCTCGCCGAGCCAGTCGAGATAGCTCTTCGCGTAGCGGTCGGGCACGATCCGGATTTCTCCCTGCGTGACGGCGTCGAGCGCGGGCTGCGCGATCTCGTTCATGCGGATGAACCACTGATCGGCGAGGAACGGCTCGATCGGCGTCTTCGACCGGTCGGAGTGGGCCAGATCGATGACACGGTCCTCTACCTGCACGAGCTGGCCGGCTGCCTCGAGGTCGGCCACCACCCGCGTGCGGGCCTTCATCATGGCGAGTCCGGCGTAGGGGCCCGCCTCCGCGTTGAGCGTGCCGTCGGGCTTCAGGATGTTGATCATCGGCAGCTTCTGCCGCAGGCCGACGTCGTAGTCGTTGGGGTCATGGGCCGGCGTGATCTTCACGCAGCCGGAGCCCATCTCGGGCTTCGCCCACTCGTCAGCCACGAGCGGAATCGCCCGGCCAAGCAGCGGGAGTCGGACCTGACGACCGTCCTTCGCCATCGCCGCCAGCGTTTCGAGCACCGGCAAAAGGTCGCGGCCTCGTGCCTCGAGATCCTCGATCGCCCGGTCGATGTCAGCATGCTCCTTGGCCGATGCGGCGGCCCGCTTTTCACGCAGCGCCTTCTGCGCCTCCGCAAGCGCGGCGGCGGGCGACGGGTGCACGGCCACGGCCGTGTCGCCGAGCAGCGTCTCGGGCCGCGTCGTGGCCACCGTCACGCTCGTCGGCTCGCCCGGCTTCGCATCGATGACGTCGTAGCGGATGTGCCAGAAGTGGCCCTTCACCTGCTCGTGAAACACCTCATCGTCGCTGACGGCCGTCTGCAGGAAGGTGTCCCAGTTGACGAGCCGCTTGCCCCTTCGCACGAGGCCCTTCTCGAAGAGCCGGAAGAACGCCTCGCGAACAGCCCTGGCACACTGGTCGTCGAGCGTGAACCGCACCCGATCCCAGTCGCAGCTCGCCCCCATGTCGCGGAGCTGCCCGAGGATCCGCTTCTCATACTGTTCCTTCCAGGCCCATATCCGCTCGACGAGTTTTTCCCGGCCAAGATCGTGGCGGGAGAGTTTTTCTTCCTCGAGCAGCCGCCGTTCGACGACAGCCTGCGTGGCGATACCCGCGTGGTCGGTGCCGGGCATCCAGAGCGTGTTGTAGCCCTGCATACGCCGCGTGCGGACGAGCAGGTCCTGCAGGCTGTTGTTGAGGGCGTGGCCGAGGTGGAGGGCGCCGGTGACATTCGGCGGCGGAATGACCATCGAGAAGATTTGTCCCTCGCGATCGCCCTGGCTGGCCCCAGCGGCCGGCGGTTCGGCGTGCCAGTAGCGGCCGGTGTCCCAGAGGGTGCGGCAGCGGGCCTGGGCGGCGGCGTGGTCGTATTGCTTGGGCAGTTCGTGCATGGCGTGGCGTGCCTTTCAGGGACCGTGTTGGCGAACCGCAAAATGTAGCGGAAAAAGGCAGAGTGCCGCCATGGGAACAAGGCTGCCCGGCGGAAGGCTTAGCCGACCGCAACTCCGCCGACACTTTCCGTTGAAATGCAGGTTCGGGCCGACGCCCGTCCACAGAGATCCAAGGGAGCGGACATGCATCGTCAAACGGTTTCGTCCGTGCAGGCCGCCCTGCTGACGGCAGGCCTTCTGTGTGGCCTCTGGACTTTGGGAGACGCCCACGCCCAGCCGGCAGGCCGGGTCCGCAAGCCGACCCTCAACGACACGATCCGGGCCAACGTCTACGCCGACAACTGGTTCATGCTCTATATCAATGGTCAGCTGGTGGCCGTCGATTCGATCGCGTTCATCCCGCACAACGTGATCTCGGTCGACATCCTTCCGTCCTACCCGATGACGATCGCCGTCATGGCCAAGGACAACGCCGATCCGAAGACCGGCATGGAATACGCCAACACGAACATCGGCGACGGCGGCTTCATTCTGAAGTTTGGTGACGGCACCGTCACCGACGCCTCCTGGAAGGCGAAGTGTTTTTCACGGGGCCCCATCGACGGCGACACCCGTGACCCGCGTGTCGAAACGACTCCGATTCCCGACGACTGGTATGCGACCGCCTTCGACGACAGCGACTGGGGCCGGGCGAAGGAATACAGCGAACGCGACATCGACCCGAAGCAGCCCTTCTACGCCGCAGACTTCAAGGGCGCGAAGTTCATCTGGACCGACGACCTGCTTCTCGACAACACGGTGCTCTTCCGACGCACGATTCCCAGGCCACCGGACGGCCGCCCGCGGGTCGACTTCACGAACCTCAACAACTCCGTGCCCGACGGCCCGCCGAAGCCGGGCGGCAAACGTCTTCCAGGACGCAATACCCGATGATGTGGTGAACCCTTGAGGGCTTTTTGCCGCCCGTCACGCCACCACTCGTTCGTTGCCCGTGCACGACTGCTGCGCAACGAGAGGGACGGCCAGCGTTGGTACAGTTAGCTTCTAGTCACTTGGCAGCCTTGCTAAGCGCCAAGCGAAAGCCGAGATAACTGTCCGTGGCTGTTGGGAAGGAATTGGGGCGGCCAAATGAACGGAGATACACAGGGTCGCTGTCCCACGCTCCACCCCGGTTCACACGGGTTGACCCGCGTTGGGGTCCAACAGGGTTCCCCCCCCCCGCGAGCTTGCCGCCGTGCCAATCAGCACACCACTCGAACACATTGCCGTGCATGTCATACAGGCCCCAAGCATTTGGTTGCTTTGTTGCTACCGTTTGCGGCGAACCGCGGTTATTGCCTAAAAACCATGCAAATTCGCCCAATCTTGATTCATCATCTCCAAACGAAAAAACTGTGTTCGTTCCTGCGCGGCATGCATATTCCCACTCTGCCTCCGTTGGGAGGCGATATTTCTCGCCTGACTTCAATATGCCACTTTTTCGTTCCCATTGCGTCAACCTCTGGCAGAACTCCACCGCACTGAACCAACTGATGCCCACTGCGGGAAGATCAGCATCCGGCTCTGCAACTGATAGTTCACCAGGACGGAGCCCCATCAGCTTTTGCCATTGCCCTCGTGTCACCTCCGTCCTGCCCAGCCAGAACGGTTGTGTCAGCGTCACCGCTACGGCACCTCCGCCTTCACCCATCTGAAACTTGCCTGGTGGAATTTGCAGAAACGTCATCCCGATCGAGTTCGTTTTACTCTTGAGAGGCGGACCTGCCGTAGCCACCTGCTCGGAAGGGTCGGGCCCCACTTGTAGGTGCTCTGACTCCGACTGACCGCGGACTACACGAAAGCCTAGTGAGGCCCATGCGATCAGCGGGTTAAAGCCGTCGCAGTACGCCTGCCGGCAGTGGCCCGGGCTGTGCCCCCAGCCGCCGCCGCGAATAACGCGGCCCGAGCCTCCGGCTGGCCCCAGCGGATCGGTGCCACCGAGCCGGCTGACGCTATGCCAATCCGCACACCACTCCCAGACATTTCCGTGCATGTCATAAAGCCCCCACGGATTGGGGTGCTTTGTGCCCACAGGATGGGGCTTGCCTTCCGAATTTCCTTGAAACCACGCGAATTCGCCCAGTTTCGACTCGTCATCCCCAAACGAAAAAGCTGTCGTCGTCCCAGCTCGACACGCGTATTCCCACTCCGCCTCAGTCGGAAGACGGTAGACCTCATTCGCTTGCAACTTACCGTCGCTCCGCTCTCGGGCCGTCAGGGCTTCACAAAATTTTCGCGCCTCATCCCAGATGACCAGCACCATCGGAAGATCGGCTTCCGACTGCCCGGCTTCCCCGGCCAATCCATTTATCCCCATCACATTCTCCCACTGCGCGCGTGTCACCTCCGTCTTGCCCAGCCAGAATGTCCGCGAGAGCGTCACATCTACGACACCGCCGTCTTCGCCCATCAGGAACGTACCGGCCGGGATTTCCAGCAATGTCATCCCGATCGAGTTCGTCTCGCTCCGCAGGGCGACGATAGCTCCAACAGCTTGGTGGGAGGGTTGGACTAATACGTGTGGCCCCTCTAAAGGCCGTTCGATTTCTTTCCCCGGAGCACCGAGATTTTTGGATAAGAGTTCTTTCTCTACCGATAGATTTTCAATATCTTCCCCGAGGTTTGCATTGGCTTCCTTGAGTCTTTGCGCCTCGCTCTTGAGCCTCTCGTTCTCCGCGACGAGTTTTTTCTGTGCGACCATTTCAGCGTCAAGCTGCTTCCGGGCGTTCGCCGCGGCGTAGTCGCCAGCCAGCAACGCGGTGGCCACGAGCGACGCCAGCATCGCCGCCCCGATCCCCACCCGCCGCACCGTGGGATCGAACTGCGACCAGACCCCGCGGACACCAGGCTTCGGCACAGGGGTCGTGTTCGAGATCGACGTGAACACGTCGACCGAATCCACTCCGCTTTCCTGCTCTCCAGCTCCTGCGGCGGCTTGTTCCTCCCCTTCGTACTCCTCACGTGCCAGCCACAACGCTCCGAGATCGTCAGCGACCATCATCTCCGCCTTGCACCGAGGGCACTTCCCCTGCCGCCCCGCCGCACTCGTCGGCATCTTCAGCATGTTGCCGCACTGCGGGCATAAGAGCCGCGCCACGCCCTCCTCGTCGGCCATCGGCCGCACGTCCCGCAGCACCGCCTGTGCAAACTCCGCACAACTCGCGAACCGCTCCCTGTGCTGC
>CAZOMJ010000041.1:0-25366 GCA_964581055.1 uncultured Candidatus Kuenenia sp. | reverse complement strand
CTGGCTCAAGGAGAAGCGCGACCCGCAGAAGCCGTTTTTCCTGGCCGTGTGGACGCATGAGCCGCACTATCCGATCGCGTCGGCAGAGCGGTATGAAAAACTCCATGCCGGCATCGCCGACCGGGAGGAGCGGACCTACCGGGCGAATGTCACGCAGCTCGACGACGCCTTCGGGCAGCTGATGCAGTCGCTCGATGACATGCAGCTCGCCGGCTCGACGCTCGTCTTTTTCTCGAGCGACAATGGGCCGGAGGGGGACGGCGACAAGGGCCCGGGCCGTGGCCTCACGGGAGGCCTGCGGGGCCGCAAGCGGTCGATGTACGAGGGAGGGCACCGGGTGCCGGGGATCGTCCGCTGGCCGGCGAAGATCGAAGCCGGCACGGTGAGCGAACTGCCTGTCATCGGCAGCGATTTTTTTCCGACCGCTCTTCGGGCGGCGGGGCTCGAGCCGCCAACGGGGCGGACGCTCGACGGCACGAACATGCTGCCGGCGTTTTCTGGCGATGTGGTGCGTCGGCAGGTGCCGCTCTATTGGCGATGGGGCGGAAAAGTGGCCTACCGCGAGGGGGATTGGAAGATCGTCGTGGACGAGTCGCTGGACAATCCCGAACTCTACAACCTCGCCGCCGACCGGAATGAAACCACCGATCTTGCCATGCAGGAGTCGGAGAGACTCCGCGGCATGCTGGCTCGCCTTCGCGCGTATACGGCCGAGGTGGAGGCAGAAGGGCCGGACTGGTGGCGGACGGAACCGCTCAATGGCCGCAAGAAAAATCCTCCGGCAATGCCCAAGGCGACCCGCAAGGATGCCGCGTAGTCGCGGGGTTTGGCGGCACGCTCCGCCGCACACCGGCCATCATGATGCTACACTCTGGCCCACGCAAAGCGCGCGGGAACCACGAGCCGGAGGCGGGCATGGCTGCATCTGAATCACGATCGGACTCACTCACGCCCGGCCCTGCCGGGACGGCCAGCAGTCGCATCGGCCTAGGGCTCTTCTGGATCTACGTGCTGCTCTACGCCGGCTTCATGGGCCTGGTGCTGTTCCGCCCCGACCTGCTGTCGCTGCGGCCGTTCGGCGGCGTCAACCTCGCCATCGCCTACGGGATGGGGCTGATCGCGGGGGCCTTTGTCCTGGCCATCGTCTACATGGCCGCCTGCCGGTCCGTCGAGGCCGGCGGCCGACGGCGCGGCTGACACCCACCCGCGACGGTGTTTTGGGACACACGTTCTTCGAAAGGACTTCTGGCCGATGCTCTACGAATCCTCCGCCGCCGCCATCGCGATCTTCGCCGCCTTCGTGCTCGGGGTCGTCGGGCTGTCGTTCTACCTCGGCCGCAAGGGGCAGTCCGCCAAGGGCTACTACGCCGCGCACGGCGAGATCCACTGGTTCGTCAACGGCATCGCCTTCGCAGGCGACTATCTCTCGGCGGCGTCGTTCCTGGGCATCTGCGGGATGATCGCCTTCAACGGCTAC
This sequence comes from uncultured Candidatus Kuenenia sp., assembly GCA_964581055.1. Taxonomy (GTDB): domain Bacteria; phylum Planctomycetota; class Planctomycetia; order Pirellulales; family UBA1268; genus CAMCQY01. Next base: position 23,889 of record CAZOMJ010000041.1, on the reverse strand, counting down.
GACGGCTTTCTTTACTCGATCGGATTTCTGGCGGGCTGGATCGTGGCCTTGTTCGTGATCGCCGAACCGATCAAGGCGCTCGGGAAGTTCACCTTCGCCGACGCCCTCGACAGCCGATTCAACAGCCGCGGCATCAAGCTCGCGGTGGCGATCTCGACGCTCGTGGTGAGCATCTTCTATCTCATTCCGCAGATGGTTGGTGCGGGCGACCTGATCGTGCCGCTGTTGGGGCTGCCCCACACCGTCGGTGTGATCCTCGTGGGCGTGGCTGTGACCATGATCGTCGTGACGGCGGGCATGGTCTCCACGACCTGGGTGCAGTTCATCAAGGGGTCGTTGCTCGTGTTTTTCTGCGGCATTCTGGCGGCGATGATCCTGAACCGCGGCCTCGTGGTCGGCACCGGCCCCGCTGCGAATCTCGCGCCGCAGGTTCGCACGGTCACTCCCGACGGCACCGTGCTTATCGACGGAAAGCCACAGTCGAAGGACCATGACCTGCGGCCGGTCGGCACGCTCAAGGCGTTGCCCGCCCGCTACGCCGGACAAACCACCACCGGACCGCTGCGGCCGCTGGAATATCTGGCGGCCCTGGAAGACTCGACGATCGTGACCTGGTCGAGCAAGAAACACACCGACGCCGACGGCACGCACACGACCTACTTCCCGGTCGAGCGGCGTGGGGCCGATCTGCTCAAGCCGGGCGGCTACTTCAAGGGACTTTCCACCGGGAAGCTGGCCGACAGGCTCGATTTTGCGAGCCTGATGCTCGCGCTCTTTTGCGGCACGGCGTCGCTGCCGCACATCCTCATCCGCTACTACACCGTGAAGGACGCCGCCGCGGCACGGCAGAGCACGGTGGTGGGGATCGCGGCGATCGGCGCCTTCTACGTGCTCACGCTCTACCTCGGGCTGGGCGCGATGACCAGCGGCGCCCTCGACCCCACGAGCACGAACATGGCCGCTCCGCTCCTGGCGAAGTCGTTCAGCACGACGCTCTTCGCGATCATCTCGGCGATCGCCTTCACGACGGTGCTCGGCACGGTGAGCGGGCTGATCATGGCCGGCAGCGGCGCGGTGGCCCACGATCTCGTGGAGAACGTGTTCCGGATTCCGTTGACCGATCACGAGAAGGTGCGGTGTGGCAAGATCGCGGCCGTGGGCCTGGGCATCATCGCGATGGTGCTGGGCGTGCTGTTTCGCAGCTTTAATGTCAGCTTCCTCGTGGGATGGGCGTTCAACATCGCCGCGAGCGCGAACCTGCCCGCCCTGGTCATGCTGCTGTTTTGGCCGCGGACGACGAAGCAGGGGATCGTCGCCGCGGTGACCGTGGGAATGGTCTCGTCGCTGGCGTGGATCCTGCTCTCCGCCGACACGTTCGAGAAGGTCTACGGCTGGAGCCGCGAGGCGTCGATCGTGCCTTTCAGCCAGCCGGGGCTCGTGACCATTCCCCTCGGATTCCTCGTGCTGGTCGTCGTGTCGCTGCTCACGCCGAAGCCCGTGCCCGTGGTGCGGCGCCATGGCTAGGACGGACGCCGCCGGCGGGCAGCATGCCGTGATCCATTGTGGCCAGGAGCACCTGGAGGCGATCCGGGGGATCTATAACCACGAGATCATCCACACGACGGCGCTCTATGAATACGAGCCACGGAGCAGCGAAACGATGGCGGCGTGGTGGGTGGCCAAGCAGGCGGCCGGTCTGCCGGTGCTGGGCATCGAGGCTGAGCCGGGGGGACTGGCTGGGTTCGCCAGCTGGGGCCCCTTCCGGCCGTTCCCGGCCTACCGCCATACGGTCGAGCATTCGGTCTACGTCGATGCCCGGTTTCGCGGCCGTGGCGTCGGACGGACGCTCTTGGCGGCGGTCATCGAGGAGGCCCGCGGCCGGGATCTGCACACGCTGGTGGGCGTGATCGACGCCGAGAACGCGGCGAGCATCGCGCTGCACCGCCGGCTCGGCTTCACCCACGGGGGCACGGTCCGCGAGGCAGGATACAAATTCGGGCGTTGGCTCGACGTGGAATACTGGCAGCTTCTCCTGCGCACGCCCAGCGGATGAGGAGCCCGCCCTCGGCGAACGCTGCTTCGCAGGATGCGAAGCCAGCCACGCTACACGCGAGGCAGCTCGAAGCCCTTGCGGTAGTCCCGCCTGAAGAGGCGGTTGGCTTCGTCATCGGTCGATCGCTCCGTCTTCGGATCGATCGTGAGTTCGCGGCCAAGCTTGAGTTTCGTGGCGTTGAAGTCGACGTTGTCTTCCTTGCAATAGGCCTCGAAGCTGTCCCACGTCTCAGCAACGTGCCGGTCGTTCGCCGCGAGCGAAGGCCGCGTGCCGGCGGGCACCGCCTGGCCGAGCGTCCACGAGACGTTGCCCAGATGGGCCAGTGCGCTCGAGAGATGCCCATCCTCGATGTCGAGGTGGAGATCCGCGTGGTTCCGGCTCTTGATGGCCTTCACGAAATTGGCGAAGTGCTGCTGGTAACTGCCACCCGACCACTTGCCCAGCTCGTTGCCGTCGTAGTCGAAGGCGACACCGGACGAGTAGTTCGGTCCGACGACGAACCCCGTGGTGCCATACCAGACGTTGCAGGCGCCGGTGAGCGGGCTGACATGCTTGAGGCCGAAGGTGACCGGCGACTTGATCGGCAGGCCGCGGACATCGGAGATGAGCAGGGCGTCATCCCACTGAAAGATCGTCACCTGGCTATTGGCCGTGTCGCCGTTGTCGATGTAGCCGAGCCGGCCGCCGACACTCACCACCCGCGTGGGCAGTTCCTGCTTGCCGAGGCCCCAGCGGGCCTTGTCGAGTTCGTGGGGATTCTGGTTGCCAAGATCCCCGTTGCCCGTGACGTGGTTCCAGTGCCAGTCGTAGTGGAGCTTCTTGCGGGTCGGCACCACGGCCGGAGCCGGACCCGCCCAGAGATCGAAGTCGAGGCCGGGCGGGATCGGGGCGGCCGTGTCGACAAGCCCGATGCTCGGACGCGGCTTGTAGCACAGTGCACGTGCCACCTTCACGTCGCCGATCTTCCCGCTCTTCACGAAGTCGAGCGTCTGCCGCATCCCAGTCATGCTGCGGCTCTGCACGCCCATTTGGCACATGCGTCCAAGCTTCCGCGCCCACTGCGTCATCACGCGGCCCTCCTCCACGGTGTGGCTGCAGGGCTTTTCCACGTAAACATCCTTGCCGGACTGCATCGCCCAGATGGCCATCAGGGCATGCCAGTGGTTGGGCGTGGCGATCGAGACGGCGTCGATATCCTTGCGGTCCAAGAGCCGGCGGACGTCCTGAATGTAGGCGGGCGGGTGCAGGGAGTCCTTGAAACGCTTCTCGCACAGCCGCACGTAGGCGGAGGGATCGCAGTCGCAGATCGCCACCAGTTCGACATCCGGGTTCGTGAGCCACTCGCCGACATGGGCGGCCCCCTGCCCGTTCACCCCGATCGTCGCGACGCGGATTTTGTCGTGCGTCGTCGTGCCACCCGGGGGATTGGCCTCGGGGCTCTCGGCCGGGGCGGCAGGCATGCCGGCCAGCGAGGCGGCGGCGAGCGTAAGGGCGGTTTCCACGAAATCACGGCGCGACAGCGGCATGGTGGCGAATCCTTGAAGTGGAACGGGCAGAAGGTGCGTGACACGAGTGACGCAGTTCCGCCCACCCGAGTCTACCCGGCCTGAGTGACCGGATGCGATATGCGTCCGAGCGGGAAACCGGGGCCCGCCAGCACGCCGGCCCCACGCGATCGACACTGCGGCCAACGTCCCGGGAGGGCTGGGTCCACAGTCGGTCAGGAACGGCGTTTTCCGCGGGTGGCCGCCGCGGCCTGCTGGGGGGGAGCCGCAGCCTTGCGAGGCGCCGCCCCGCCACGGCCAGTGCCGCGTGAGGGGCCGGCCGTCGGCTTGACATCGTACGACACGCTCAGCACCTTGGCCGTCCCCCGGCCCGCCGGGGCGAGGACGTGGGGAATGGCGGCGTAGATGTAGACGCTGTCCCCCTTGTCGAGGTGGATCAATTCATCACCGTACTCGAGCTTCACCTCGCCCTCGAGCACCATCAGAAACCGCTCGCCGTCGTGATTGTCGGGATGATGGCGGTTGCCCACACCGGACAGGTTCACGATCACGGGATTCATGGCCCGATTCCGCCACTGGTCGGCGAGACTTTCGGTCACATAGCCGTTCCGGCTGTCGCGTGCGGGCTCGGTCCGGCCCTGGCTGTGCTTCACCACGACGTACTGCGGCGGCACCGACAGGCCCTGCACCAGGGTGTCGACACCACACTCGAGTACCTCGGCCAGTTTGACAAGACCCTCGAGCGACGGCGTGAGTTGGCCGTTCTCCAGTTTCGAGAGCCAGCTGACCGTGAAGTTGGCCCGCGAGACGACCTCATCGAGGGTGAGGCGGCGGGCCACCCGTGCGGCCCGAACGCGGCGGCCGAGGTCGGCGAGATTGACGGCTATGGGCATAGGGTGCGAGTCAAGGGGGTGAAGGCTGTCTCAGGGGGAGTATGCCCCACTGGAAAGACACTCGCAAGAGGGGGTCCTCAGGGAGGTTCTCCTGCCCTTGCCTGCACCGCCGTCTCGCGGGACGGCGACCGGCGTTCAGGCACCCGGGCGACGGTAGTGCCGGTAGGCCAGCAGCACGTCGTGCAGATCCGACGAAATCGAGATCTCGTCGTCCTTAAAATCGGTGAGCCAGGTCCGATTGCTCACCACGGCATCGGCCAGCAGCGGCAGCACCTCACCGAGCGAGATGCGGACGCTCTTCTCCGCGGGCTGTTCCAGAACAGCGACACGCGGTTGGCTCAGATCGGGGCCGGTGTACACGCGGAGGCGACGCATGGCCATATCACACACTCCCTTGTTGACTGTGATCTGTTCACCGAGAGGTGGCTCTCGGCGGTGGCGAGCGGCCCTTGCAGGCCCCGCGTCTTCCTGACGCGCTCACCACCCAGAAATGGATATCGGCACGCCGGACCGTCAAGGTTTGGCCTTATTCCCCGGACTGTGAGGAATCTGAGGACGGGACTGGTTGTTCGGGCACTCTGGGTGCCCTGCGGCGGTCAGGCCCGGCTCGGATCGGGCGTGGCGGTCTGCGTCCGCACGCGGCCGGCGCGGAAGGCGTCGCCGATCGACTGTGGCACGAGAGCCTCCGCCTGAAACAGCCGGGCGCGGTTTTCGGCGGTGGAGGCCTTCATCTCCTGCTCGCGGGCGATGGCGACGCTCCGTCGTTCCTCGGCCTTGGCCCGGGCCACCCGGGTATCGGCCTCGGCCTGATCCGCTTGGAGGCGGGCGCCGATGTTTTCACCCACCTCGATGTCGGCGATGTCGATCGACACAATTTGAAACGCGGTCTGGGCATCGAGCCCCCGCTGCAGCACGGCCTTTGAAATCGTGTCCGGATGTTCCATCACCTCGAAGTGGCTGTTTGCCGAGCCGATCGATGTGATGATGCCCTCGCCCACCCGCGCGATGATCGTCTCCTCCGTGGCGCCGCCGATGAGTTGCTGCAGGTTCGTCCGCACGGTGACGCGGGCGCGGATCTTGAGTTCGACGCCGTTCTTCGCCACGGCCGACAAGGTGGACTTGCCGGTGCGTGTATCGGGGCAGTCGATCACCTTGGGGTTCACGCTCGTCTGCACGGCGTCGAGCACGTCGCGGCCGGCCAGATCGATCGCACAGGCGCGGTCGAAGTCGAGGTCGAGATCGGCGCGGTGGGCCACGATCAGTGCGCGGATCACGCGGGGCACGTCGCCGCCGGCGAGATAGTGCGCCTCGAGCCGTCGCGCCGTGATGTCGCGGCCGAGGCCCGCCTGCACGGCCATGATCCTGGCCTGCACGATTGTCCGCGCGTTGACCTTCCGCAGGCTCATGCCGAGCAGTTCGAAAAACCGCACGGGCGCCTTCGACCAGAAGGCCTGAAACCAGAGCTGTCCATAATTGAAGAGGAGCAGAAGCATCGTCAGGGCAAAAAGGCCGAGCACGAGGCCCGCCCCCAACAGGACCGGCATGGGCAGCGAGGATGGCAGTTCGTTCACGTGAGGCTCGAATGTGGCGGGGGAGGGGGCCGGGGATTGGGGGCAGCGCAGTCGTTCCAGCCTAGTTCGGGAAACCGGCCGTCGCCACTCTCAACGGCGAGCCCTCGATCCAGCCGCCGCCAAGCAGGCGGTCGTCGGCGTAGCAGACGGCCGGCTGGCCCGGGGAAATCGGCCCCGGCGAGTGGTCGGGACCACCGGTGAACCGGGCGGAAAACCGGTCGGGGCCCAGCGGCGTGACCACCGCCGGTGCCGGTCCCCGCTGGGCGCGGCATTGCACCAGACACTCAAACGGTTTGTCACCCACCGGTTCGAGCCAGGTCGCCTCGCCCGCCACCAAGTCGGTGTCGGGCACCTCCTCCCGGTCACCCACCACGATCCGGCAGGTGTCGGCATCGATCCGCACGACGTAGAGCGGCCGGCCCACGGCCAGCTTGAGCCCGTGCCGCTGGCCCACCGTGAAGTGTTCGATGCCCGCGTGTCGCCCGAGCACGCGTCCGTCCCGGGTGACGATCTCTCCCGCGCGTGAGCCGCCAAGCCTGTGGCTCACGAGCCGCGCATGCTCGCCCGATGCGACGAAGCAGATCTCTTGGCTGTCGGGCTTGTCGGCGGTGATGAGCCCGAGTGCCGCCGCCCGGCTGCGGACGGCGTCCTTCGACATTCCCCCCACGGGCAACAGCATTCGGCCCAGCCGTGCGGACGGCACGTTGAAGAGCACGTAGGACTGATCGCGGGCGGCCTCGAGACCGCGGGAGAGCCGTGGCCGGCCGTCAGCTCCTTGGGTCAGCCGGGCGTAGTGTCCCGTGGCCACATGCGTGGCCCCGATGGCGTCGGCATGATCGAAGAGCCGGCCGAACTTGATCCATGAATTGCACCGCACGCACGGATTGGGGGTGCGGCCGCGGCCATACTCCGTGGCGAAGTAATCGATGATCCGACTGAAGTCGTCGGTCAGGTCGAGGGCAAAGAGCGGAATTCCCAGCCCATCGGCCACCCGCCTCGCATCGAGAGCGTCGGCGACGCTGCAGCAGCCCTGATGGCCGCTCGTCTGGTGCCCGTCAGGCAGAATGGTGAGGTGCCCGGGCGATGCGGACTCCGGTTGCAGTGCCGGCCGGCCATGCCGCATGAAGACGCCCACGCAGTCATACCCAGCCTCCACGAGCAGGCTCGCGGCGACGCTCGAATCGACTCCGCCCGACATGGCGACAACGACGCGTGGCATGGGAGGCTTTTTCACAGCCCGCTAGTAGGACAGCGCGGTTTCAACGCGATGCGGTGCCAGCCGTTCACGGCCACCCAGCGGCTGAATCTCGAGCAGGAAGGCAGCCCCCGCCACCTCTCCGCCGCCGGCCTCGATGAGCCGCATGCAGGCTGCCGCGGTGCCGCCGGTCGCCAGCACATCGTCGACGACCAGCACGCGGGCGCCGGGTGTGAGCACGCCGCGGTGCATCTGCAGCCGGTCGCGGCCGTATTCGAGGTCGTATTCATGCTCGATCGTGTCGGCCGGCAGCTTGCCAGGCTTCCGCACCGGGATCACGCCCACACCCAGCGTGAGCGCCAGCGGCGTGGCGAACAGGAAGCCCCGCGCCTCGACCGCCGCGATGGCGTCGATGTGGGCGTTGCGCCACGGTGCCGCGAGCAGGTCGATGCTCGCGGCAAGCGCCGCATGGTCGGCCAGCAGCGGCGTGATGTCCCGAAACAGGATGCCGGGCTTCGGGAAGTCGGGCACGGGTCGGATGAATGGGGTGAGGTCCATGGACGTCAGCCTACCCCATGCGAACGCCGCCGTCAGGCCCCCTGCCGCAGCCGGATCGTCGCCCGCGGAACGCCGTCGATCGCCATAGCCAGGTTGGCGAGTGTTTCCGACTCGATCTGCCGCACCCGTTCCCGCGTCAGGCCAAGCACAGCGCCGATCTCCTTGAGCGTCATCGGCTCGACGCCGCCCAGTCCGAAACGCAGCCGGATGATCTTCGCGGCCCGTTCGTCGAGCGTGTCGATCCGCCGCAGCACATGCCGTAGCGTGTCGTGGTCGAGGAGCACCTCCGCGGGGCACTTGGCATTGTCGTCTCGGACAAGTTCGCCGAGCGACCAGCCCCCGTCGGCCTGTTCGGTCTGCGGGGCATTCTGGTGGACATGGATGGCCTTCTTGATGATCGGCAGCTTCTTCCGTGCCAGGCCCAGCATCCGCGCCACCTCCTCGGGGGTGGGTGTGCGGCCGAGGCTCTCGTTCAAGCGTGCCGTCGCACGCCGCCATTTCGAGAGCAGCTCCACCATGTAGGCCGGAATGCGGATCGTCTTGCCTGAGTTGATGAGCGCCCGCTTGATCGACTGCTTGATCCAGTAGCTGGCATAGGTGCTGAACCGCGTGCCCATGGTCGGGTCGAAGCCCTCGACGGCCCGCAGGAGTCCGAGGTTCCCCTCCTCGATGAGGTCGGGCAGGGGCAGGCCGCGATTGCTGTAGCCCCGCGCGATGTTGACCACCAATCGCAGGTTGGCGCGGACCATGTGGTCCCGCGCCGCGGCATCTCCTTTGCCGATGGCCGTGGCCAGCCGCCGTTCGTCTTCGGCCGTGAGGAGCGAGGTGGCGTTGATGTCGCGGAGGTAGGTCTCGAGTGGATTCTGGACGGCGGACGAGGCGGGCTTGCTGCGACGAGAGGGCGATGGCATGGGTGGATTTGGCCTTCCCCGGGGCGTTGGGGATTTCGGAGGAATAATTGAGAATGATGAGCAGCCGATTCCGTTCGCAGGCCTTCGAGGCTCGCGGGCTGACCGGATCGACAGCGTCGTAAAGAAAGCTATCGACGCTCGCCACAGGGCTCTGCACAAGCAAGGCAGGAAGGGTGCCGCACAGCGGTTAGAGCGGTGACACGGGTCATGCCGGTCGTGCTGTCACGCTGCAGAAGACTGCAGCGGGTCTTCCAGCCCCCAGTCGATCTGCACCAGTTCCGGGGTAGCGCCGATGCGGATCGGGACGAGCGACGTGCCGATGCCGCGGGAGACATAGAGCGGCGGCCCGTCGTCGTCGCGATACCAGCCCGCGACATAGCGGCCGCAGCCCCTGGGCATGACGGTGGCCACGCCGAAGGGCGCCACTTGGCCGCCGTGCGTGTGGCCGCTCAAGACCAGCGACGCCGGGTGTTCTGGCGGCAGGCCCAGCGTGTCGCGCGCGATCGGACAGTGGGCGAGCACGAGATGGTGGTCGAGCGGGCGGCTGCCACCGAGGGCTGTGGCGGCGTCGGGCCTGCCGTCGAGGATGTCGTCGAGGCCTGTGATCCGGATCATCCTTCCGCGGTGCTCCAGTTCGATCGACTGGTTGACGAGCAGTTCGATGCCGTGACGAGCGTAGGTGCGGGCGAACTGACCGGGACTGACGCCGCTGCGGTACTCCCAGTTGCCGAGGATGGCGAGCACCCGCGGCGATCGGGGGAACTCTCCCAGGAGCGTGTCGAGCAGCGGGAGCGATTCGGCACGGTCGATCGAATCACCCGTGATCACGATGAGATCGGCCTGCGCTGCGTGGAGCTGCTCGAGCAATTGCCGTTGGAGCGTGCCGATGCCATGCACGTGCAGGTCGCTGACCTGCACGATGCGGAGCCGGTCGGCGGTGGCTGCCTTTCCGAAGGCGTGGCTGCTCGTCACGAGCCGCCGTGGCGTGATCGCTAGGCCATCGATCGCGACACCCACGGGCACCACCCCGGCGAGCAGGCAGGCCCGGTTCAGCAGCCCGCGGCGGTTCATGGCATGAGACTGGCGGGGCGGGGCCGGCCGGGGCCCTTCGGTGTCTCGCGCAGGGGCGCATGCTGGGGCGCGTGCTGGGGCGCGTGCTGGGTCGCGTGCAAATGTCATGGACGCGGGTCGCGGTCGGGACGAATGCCTGCCCCTAGCACGCGGTCGAGAAAGGCGAGCAGGGCCTGCCCGCCGGGCGTACCCAGGTCGAGGCTCGGCCTGTGTCCGACCGTGGGAAGGATGACGAGTGTGTGATCGACGCCCGCGGCCTTGAGCGTTGCCGCGAACTCGACGGCCTGTTTGGGCGGCACCGTGCCGTCGGTGCCGCCATGCAGGATCAGCACGGGCGGATCGTCGGCCGAGACATGGGTGACGGGACTCGCCTGCTGTGCCGCTTCACGGAACTCCGGCAGCGGTCCGCCGACCAACCGGCTGGCCGGGGAGCCGGCGCGGTCCTGCTCCGGGCCCAGCGTCGTGAGACTTGCCGGGGCCGCCACCGCACAGACCGCTGCGATCCGTGGGAGCGGGGTGTCGCCCATGCGGTCGGTCGGAGTGCCGCGGGCCGCCGGCGTCTGGCTGGTGAGGCCGACCAGAGCCGCGAGGTGGCCACCGGCGCCACTGCCGACCACGGCCACGCGATCGCGGTCGATCCCCCAGACTTCGGCGTTCCGCTCGATCTCCGCAATGGCCGCGCGGCAATCGTCCAGCTGCGCCGGAAACACCGCAGTATCGCTGAGTCGGTAGCCGATGCTCGCCACCGCATAACCCTGATTGGCCAGCCACGTCACCGGGCAATCGGCCTTGGAGCCATCCCGCCAGGTGTCACCATGGATCCAGACGACCAGCGGCATGCCACCGGCGTTGCAGCCGGCAGGCAAGTAGAGATCGAACCGCTGGCGGCCGGGGTGGGATTGGCCGGCCGCTGGTTGGCCATACGGCTGGTCGCGGTGGGTCGTGATGCCCGAGGTGTCCGCGGCAGCTGGCTGAAAGGGCGACGCCAGCGTGGCATCGGATGGGATCGGTGCGGCGCTGGCGGTGCCGGAGATGGGGGCCGAGGACGCGTCGGTGGACGGCCTGTGAGTCCCTGGCCGCATGGTCTCAGGCACGGCGTCGAACCCCGTGGCAGGACGGGATTCCCGCGGTGCGGAACCGGCAGGTGCCACCTCGATCGGCACCTCATCGAGCGGGTGGGAACGCCGGGCGCTGCGACGCCGTGGCCGGCGTGAGACGCGGCGTCCCTGCGGCACTTCCACGCCGGCGGGCGTGTCGGCAGCCGGCCGGGGATCCTCCCGCCAGGCGAGCAGGATCTCGGGCGGCCCCGAGTCTTCGGCGGCGGCGATTGAGACGAACAGCAGCGACCAGACCAACAGCAATCGCGCCGGTGTTCGGAACGGGCCGGTCAGGAAGCAGGAGACCGCGATGGGACTGTCCATTCCATGAGTATACCTCCCACCAAGACCCCGGGCCCGCCGCGCATGGAACGCGTCGGGCCCGGGTGTGGAAGGTGACGGCTAGCGGCGGGCCTGCATCTGGCCGGTCGGGGTCAGTTCGTCGATGATCTTCGGGATGTAACGGCTGAGCACCTCGGCCAGCTGATCGCGGTCGATGTTGCGTTTGCCGGCGATCTCGTCGAGTTCCCGACGGCCGAACACATCCTCGATCTGGCGCCGGTCGACCGGCTTGTTGGGCCCGGTGCGGACCCATGAGTCGACCTGCTCTCGCAGCCCCTTGTCCTCGAACTGCTTGACGACCTCGGGCAGCTTCTGGGCGGAGCCACCGCCGAAGATCTGCGTGAAGATGTCCTGCAGATCGTTCGCGGAGGGCATGCCCTGCGGGCCGCCTTGCGGTTGCGGAGCCCGCTGCTGGGGCTGGGGAGCCCGCTGCTGCGGCGCCGGGGCCTGCTGCTGTTGCTGCGCGGCGCCTTCGAGAACCTGCTTGAGAATTTCACCGAGAATATCCATCGACACGCCTCCGAAAGAGAAGAACTGCCTGCGGCGAATGTCCGAGATCAAGCCCGCGGCCGCGATGGCCGCTCGAATGCCGTCGATCCGGGAACCGAAGGGACATGTACCCTAGCGGAAAATGGGGACGGGAGCGAATTTTGCGGCTTCCCTTGGCAAAGTCGCCCGGCGAGAGCCTTGTCGCCTGTGGCAACCAGAAATTCGCTCCCGTCCCCATTTTCCGTCAAGGTAACTGCTGCACCTCGCCGCCGCTCCGCGTGGAAAGCGCCCTCCAGACCCCGGCTGCGATGCCGTCAGCGATCGTGGCCGTCGAGCCGTCCATCATCGCGACGGTCACACTGCCCCGGTGGTGGCTGCGGGAGGTGATGGCCGCGAATGTCTTGGCGGTGGCGCTGGTGCCCTCCTGACGGGAGTTCACGTCGAAGTCGTGGGTTGCCGATCCCGACTGATAGGGCACGCGCGTGTTGGGCGCGAGCGTGGTGGTGAATCCGCTGTGGTGGACGCGGCCGTCGGGCCATTCGGTGTGGCCCGTGTTGTCGTTGAGGGCGGCCCCGAGTTTCGTGTCGCCAGCCGACATGCCGGTGGCCAATGCGACGACAGCAGCGGCATCGGACGGGGGCGACTGCGCCGGATAGCTGCCGCTCGGATCGCTCGTGTTGCGCACATAGGGGGTGAAGGCCTTCACCTCCGCGATGCAGAGCGTCTTGCTCAGGCCGTCGCTGAATGCCGCAGGCGTGAATCGGGAATTGGGATGGAACGCCCCGTCGCCACCCTGTCCGTTGGCCGGGTCATAGACGAACCAGGTGCCAAAGTTAAACCCGTATGTATGAGGGAAGACGAAGGGAACTTCCGTGCCGCTCCGGGACTTGGTGCGGAAGACGAGGTTGGGTTCGCTCGGGCAGAAGAAGGGGCCGATGCGGGCATCCTTCACGGTGCCCCAGTTCTTTGTGAGATCAACCGGATTGAAGCCGTCGTCCCAGCCGGTCTCCAGGTCGACCTTCACCGCCGCCGCCTCTTCCTCGAGGTAGGAAAGCACGCGGCCATGGATCGACCAGGAGCCGTTGTTGCTCGTGAAGATTGTGCCCGGCGTGTGCACCATGCTCGGCGGGAATGCACGTCTGGCCGACTGGTAGTTGTGTACCGCGAGCGCGAGTTGACGGACGTTGTTGCTGCATTGCGAGCGACGGGCGGCCTCGCGCGACGACTGCACCGCCGGCAGGAGCAGCCCGGCGAGCGTGCCGATGATGGCGACCACCACCAAGAGTTCGACGAGGGTGAAGCCGGCACGGGATGGATGAATGGCTCGCGGCATGGCAGGACTGAAGTGCAAATGGCGTGCCGGGCGTGCGAGCCGAACACCTGCGCCCTGCTTGCTCACTGCGGCGTCCGGCAAGCACGCTCTCCCCAGGGAGGCATCTCAGGACCGCACGGTTCACAGGAAGACAGGCGGGGAATCTTTCACCGCGCGCGGGGAAGCGTTCACCGGTTCAGCTTGGAGCGGAGCGTGGCCCGGTCGAGGCCCAGCAGCTTGGCGGCAGCGGTCCGGTTGCCGCCGGCGGCGTCGACGACCTTTTCCGCGAGCGTGGTTTCGACAAGCTGGATCAGCCGCTCGTGCAGCGGGCCGGCGGCATCGCCGTCGGCGAGGGCGGCATCCACCCAGCCGCGGATGGCATCTGCCACGCTGCTGGCCGCCGCATCGTTGTCGGCCGGGTTGGCCTGGTCGGCCTGCTTGGCCGGCGTGGTCGGCGGCTGCGGCGAGGCCGCGGTGGCCGGCGGCAGGTGTTCGGGCCGCAGCGTTCCGCCGCGGGCGACGACCGCGGCGTATTCGATCGCATGCTTGAGTCCGCGCACGTTGCCCGGCCAAGGCCGATCGCGGATGGCGGCCAGAAACCCCGCCGACATGGTCTGCTCCGGCCGGCCGGCGGCATGCCGGGCGAGCAGGTGCCCGGCCAGCGTCTCGATGTCGTCACCGCGGGCCGCCAGGGGCGGCATGTGAATCGGGAACACATGGAGCCGATGGTAGAGGTCCTCACGGAACGTGCCTGCGGCGATCGCCGCCGCGAGGTCGCGGTTGGTGGCCGCGATCACGCGGACGTCGAGCGTCCGTGGCGTGGCCGCACCCACGGGTGTCACCTCCCTGGTCTCCAGAGCCCGCAGCAGCTTCACCTGCAGATCGATCGGTGCCTCGCCGATCTCGTCGAGGAACAGCGTGCCCCCGTCCGCCATGGCAAACAGGCCGGGCCGGTCGGCGGTGGCCCCGGTGAAGGCGCCGCCGACGTGGCCGAAGAGTTCACTCTCGATCACGCTCGGTGCCAGCGCGCCCAGACTGGCGGCCACGAACGGCCTGTCGCGCCGCGGGCCGTGGGCGTGGATCGCGCGGGCGGCCAGATCCTTGCCCGTGCCGGTCTCGCCGGTGATGAGCACGGGCAGATCGGTCGGCGCGACCAGCGAGATCTGCTTGAAGACCTCCTGCATCGGCGGCGAGGAACCGACCAGAAGCCCGCGGTCGGCAAGCGTGGCCGCCGGCCGGTCCGCGCCGGTAGGTGCCCGCTGTGCCCGCTCGGCAAGCGCCTGCGCGACGATCCGCGACACGCTCTCCAGATCGAACGGTTTGACGAGATAGTCGAAGGCTCCCGCGTTCACCGCGCGGACGGCGGTCTCCAGATCGCCGAAGGCTGTCATCACCACGACGGGTGCTTCTGGAACGATGCTGCGCAGTTCGGGCAGCGCGGAGAGGCCGTCGCGGCCCGGGAGGCGGACATCGAGCAGCATGGCCTCGGGCGCGAATCGAGCACAGGTCTCGAGCCCCGCCTCGACACTCGCCGCCACCTCCACGGCGTGTCCTTCGTCGGAGAGCATCTCGCGCAGGCTCCAGCCGATGGCGGGCTCGTCGTCGATGATGAGGATGCGGCTCATGGGCTCATGCGGCTCGTGTGGCGGGTGTGGCGGGTGGGCCGGGGCGGACTGCGGCGGCTCGAACGGCCTCGGCGTCAGAGGCTGCCTTCCTTCAGTGTCTGCGCCGGCAGCGAAACCGCAAATCGCGTGCGGCCGTGGCCGCGCTCCCAGGCAAGCGTGCCCCCGTGCTCCTCGGCCACGGCCCGCGCGACGGCCAGCCCGAGGCCGATCCCCTCCGGCTTCGACGTGACAAATGGCTCGTGCATCGAGTCCCGCACGCTCGCGGGCGGGCCCGGCCCCGAATCGTCGACGGCCAGGATGACCTGCGAGCCGGCTGCGGCGGCCGAGAGCCGGACGCTGCCACCGTGACCGGCGGCGTCGATGCCGTTGAGCGCAAGATTGACCAGCGCCGCCCGCAGGGCGTCGTGGCGGCCGATGATCGAAAGGCCGGTGGGCAACTCGCAGGCCATCAGCACGCCCGCATGGTCGCACCGCGGTGCGGTGAGGTCGCGGACCTCCGCCAGAAGCCGGTCGACCGAGACCGGCTCCGGCGGCTGCGTGTGGTGCGCCGGCGCTTTCGCCAGGGCAAGCAGACCGCGGACCTCCTCCGCGAGGATGTCGAGCTGACGACCGGCGACGGTAAGGCTGTCGTCCGGCGGCGAGCTGCCCACGCCCGCCGGGCAACGGCGGCGGTGCAGGTCGATCGCCAGCCGGGCGCCGGTGACCGCGTTGCGGAGTTCGTGGGCGAATCCGGCCGCCAGCTGACCGAGCAGCCGCTGCCGCTCACCTGCGACGAGCGAACCGCGGAGCTGCCCCAGTTCCGTGCTCATGTGATTGACGCCGTCCACGAGCCGGCTGATCTCGTCGCCGGCGGCTTGCCCCTCGTGACCGGCGACGAGCGTGTGGCCAAACTCTCCCTCCGCGATCCGCGCCACGTGGCGTTCGACGGCGCTGATCCGCGCCGCCAGCCGGCCCGTCGTCCGCAGGCCGAGCGGCACGAGCACCGCGAGCGTCGCCGCGGCCACAGCCAGCACCGGCCAGACCGCCTCCAAAGTGCGGGCGATGATCGATCGCTCCGGCGTCAGCACGAGCACCGTCTCCGGCCGCACGCCCTCGCTGCGGACCGTGCCCACCCGATAGCGTTGCCCGCCGAAGGTGCCGGTGCCTGCGCGGATAGCGGAGGCCACCGCATCCCCTTGATCAGCGTCGAGCGTCTCCGGTGGCAGCGTGGAGAGACCGATCCGGCCGGTCGATTCCTCCCAGACGAGAAAATGGTTGCCCGTCAGTCGGTGCAGGGCGTCGAGCACCGCGGCCGAGAGCGACACCCGCGATGCCCTGAGGGCATCGGCCACCTGCTGCTGGGCAGCCCGCGTCGCCTCGGTCGACCGCCGCGCGGCCAGCCATGCCGAGAAGCCGACGTTGGCCAGCACCGCCGCCAGCACGAGCCCCACCACGGGCAGCACCAGCTGCCGCGTCAGGGACGAGTGTCGGAGGGGTGCGGGCATTGGCCTTCAGCTGCGATCGAATCCAAAATACCGGCGGGCGTTCCCCGCGCAGACATTCTCGACCAGCGGCCCGAGCCGTTCCCGCCGCCAGGTGGCGTCGTCGGGGAGCCGGCCACTGGCGACGTCGGCGCCGATCAGGTCGCAGAGAATCCGTCTGAAGTATTCGTGCCGAGGATAGGAGAGGAACGACCGCGAATCGGTCACCATGCCGACGAACCTGGAGAGCAGGGCCAGGTCGGAGAGCATGTTGAGTTGATCCCGCATGCCGCGTTCCTGGTCCATGAACCACCAGGCGCTGCCCCACTGGATCTTGCCGGGCAGGCTGCCGTCCTGAAACGAGCCGGGCAGGGCGGCGAAGAGGGCGTTGTCGGCGGGATTGATGTTGTAGAGGATCGTCCGCGGCAGCGTGTTCTCCACGGAGAGCCTGCCGAGGAAGCGGACCAGCCCCGGCCCTTGCACGGTGTCGCCGATCGTGTCGCAGCCGGCATCCGCGCCGAGTGCCGCGGCCAGCCGCGGGTTGGGATCGCGGAAGGGGCCCAGGTGCAACTGCAGCGCCCAGTCCTTGGCATGGTTGAGCCGGGCGACATGGAGCACCAGGAACAGGGCAAATTGTTCCGCCTCAGATGGCGTGGCGGCGGTGCCCGCCATGGCGCGGTGCCAGATCGTCGCGGCCTCGGCCTCGGTGCAGTCGGTGTCGGGCAGGCGGAGGAGGCCATGGTCGGTGGCCCGGCAGCCGGCCGCGGCGAAGTCGGCATGCCTCCTGTCGATCGCGGCGATGAGGCCTGCGAACGTGTCGGCTCCGATGCCGGCAGTCTCCGAGAGCCGGCGGGCCCAGGCCGCCACGCGGTGGGGTTCGCGCACCCTGGCGGCCGCGTCGGGGCGGAACGTCGGCACGACCTTCGTCGCGAAGGCATCGCGGGATATTTTCTCGTGCCACTGGAGGCTGTCGGCCGGGTCGTCGGTCGTGCCTACCACTTCGACGTGCATCTGCCGGAGAATGCCCCGCGCCGTGAGGTCGCCGGCGGCCAGCTGCCGGTTGGCCTCGTCCCAGATCCGCTGGGCGGAGTCGCCGTCGAGCAGGTCGTCGATGCCAAAGTGGCGGCGCAGTTCCAGGTGGGTCCAGTGGAAGAGCGGATTGCGGAGCGTGTGGGGCACGGTCTCGGCCCACGCCTGGAATTTCTCCCACGGCGAGGCGGCACCCGTGATGCGTTCCTCCGCGATGCCGTTGGCCCGCATGGCCCGCCACTTGTAATGGTCGCCGTCGAGCCAGATGGCATGGAGGTCTTCAAACCGCCGGTCTTCGGCGATGTCGCGTGGGCTCAGGTGGCAGTGGTAGTCGATGATCGGCTGCCGCGACGCGACGTCGTGGTAGAGGGAGGCAGCGGCATCGCAGGAAAGCAGGAACGAGTCGTCGCAGAAGGGCATCGGAAACCGCCGCGTTGGGAAGAGAATGTGGGATCGGCCGATGGGCCGCAGCGGGCCTCACGATACCGTGCCTCGTGGCGGCGGCAAAACCGTGGTCAGACATGGCAGAAGAATGCCGTGGACGCTTATCCGAGCAAGACCCACGCCTGCCGCAGGGTCGTCCAGACACCCCAGGCCAGCGGTGTGGCGACCAGCAGCCAAAACAACACGAGCCAGACCCCGCGGCCGGCCGCCGTCGGGCCATCACCCAAGGAGGTGCGCGATTCTTCTTGCAGGCCGCCCTCGTCGTGCGAGGCAGGGAGGCGGCCCACTGGAAGGGCGGATTCAATGTCACCGCCGTGCGGCTGCGGCCTCGGCAGCGGCCGCACGAGCAGGTTACAGACGAATCCTGCGACAAGCAGCCCGGCCAGCAGCAGCATCGTCTGGTCGTAGGCCCGCGCGCGGGGCACGCCAGCACCGACCTGATACTCGTTGATGTAGTTGACGAGCACCGGCCCCAGGATGCCTGCGACGCTCCAGGCGGTGAGCAGTCGGCCGTGGATCGCGCCCACGTTGCCGGTGCCGAACAGATCCGCCAGATAGGCCGGGATCGCCGCGAACCCGCCGCCATACATCGAAAGGATCAGGCAGAAGATGCCGCAGAACAGGGGGATGTTTCCCGCGCGTGCGACGCCCGGCACGGCGGCGTAGATCGCCGCCCCCAGCAGGAAGAACACACAATAGATCGTCTTCCGGCCGAGCGTGTCGGACAGGGAAGACCAGAAGAATCTTCCCAGAATGTTGAACAGGCTCAGGAGCCCGGTGAAGCCTGCACCCATCGCCGCCACCCTGCCCAGTTGCTCCGGGGTGAGGCGTTCAAAGGGGATGTTCTCGCCGACCAATCTCCCTCCGAACACCTCCTGCAGCATCGGCGAGGCCATGCCGATCACGCCGATGCCCGCCGACACGTTCAGGCACAAGACCAGCCAGAGCAGCCAGAACTGTCGTGTCCGCCAGGCTGCGCTCACCGTCATCGATTCGGCCGCGTGTCGAGACCCATCAAGCGTGCGTGCGGCAGTCGTCGGTCCGTGCCAGCCTGCGGGAGCCCAGCCATCGGGTGGCACGCGATAGGCGAACGATCCCAGGAGCATGAAGACAAAATAGATTGCGGCGAGCACCAGAAACGTCTGCCAGACGCCGACCGACTCCGGCCCGGCAAAGTGTTTCATCAGCCTGTCGGCCAACGGCGAGCCGATCATGGCGCCGCCGCCGAAGCCCATGATCGCCATGCCGCTGGCCATGCCCCGTCTGTCCGGGAACCACTTGATGAGCGTGGACACCGGCGAGATGTACCCCAGCCCGAGGCCGATGCCGCCGATCACTCCCGAGCCGAGCCAGAGAAGCCACAACTGGTGAAGAGAGACGCCGGCAGCCGAGATGACGAGCCCGCCGCACCAGCAGCAGGCGGCCACGACGCCGACTTTTCTGGGCCCCGCCTTCTCCAGCCACGCGCCGAACAACGCCGCGCTCGACCCGAGAAAGACGAAGAAGAGCGTGTACATCCAGCCCAGGAGCGGCTTGTCCCAATCGTAGGTGGTGGTGGTGAGCTTCTCGAGGAACCCCATGCCTGCCGGGCAGGGTATTGGCGACGTGATGCCGACGGCCCGCGTGAGCGGCAGCCAAAACACCGAGAACCCGTAGGCCATGCCGATGCACAGATGAATGCACAGGGCCGCCGGCGGCACGAGCCAGCGATTGAAACCGGGGCCCGCGATCGTGCGGTGCTTGTCGAGGATCATCCGTCTCTCCCTGCCACGGCCCATGCATGCAACGGCGGAACACGTTGGGTTAGAGCCGCGAACGATTGGCGACCCTGAGCAAGGCGATCAGAACGATGGCTCCGACGGTTGCCGTGATCAGGCTTCCCAGGAGCCCGGTGGCGGTGAGTCCCAGCACGCTGAAAAGGAATCCGCCGAGCAACGCGCCGATCACCCCCACGATCAGGTCACCGACCAGCCCGAAGCCACCGCCCTTCATGACCTGACCAGCGAGCCAACCGGCAGCGATGCCGATCAGAAGAAACCAGAGAATGTCCATGGGGAACTCACGACGGGAGGCGGAGAAAGAAGGACCGGGATGGTGATGCCAAGGGCATCGTACCCTCAGGCTCGACGCTAGGGCCATCGACTGCCGGGCATGGCGAGCGTGGCTCGTGGTGGTGCTCGAGTCGTCGCGGCGATTGTCCCGCCGATGTGGCCCGGAAGCTCTGCTGCTTGCAACCGATGACTGGCCAGTACGCCGCCCCGGATATGCGACGGCCAGACACAACGCGGCAGCTTGGGCGCCTTGGGGCTTTCAGGAAAATCTGAACCGTGTGACTCGATGCCGCGTATTTCTTTCCAACCAAGGAGGGTTGCATCATGGACGCGCATTTCCACGAGTATCTTGCCGCGATCGCCGGCATGCACGACGTGTACGGTGACTTCGGGGACGAACACCCGTCGGAGTTTCACGAGCCTGCCAGTGTGCCGGCAGCGGCTGGTGCGGTCGAGGTGGGGGCGGCATCTGGCTTACTGTGAAGGGCTTGGACGGTTGCCCAGAATGACGTGCAGGGCAGGTCCGGCTGCCATCGTCGTGATGACGCACATCAGCACGCAGGCCACGAACAGCCGCAGGTCGATCAGTTCCGCATCGAAGGCCGCCGCCGCCATCACGATGCCGAGGATGCCCCGGGCATTGAGACCGCAGCCCACGGCCAGAGACTGGCGGCTGTTCATCCCGGCCAATGTGCCGCCGATGAAGACGCCGCAGATTTTGCCGACGAACGCGACGGCCGTGATCAGGACGATGAGCCACAGGTCGAAACCCTCGACGAAGTCCGCCGCGATGGCCATGGAGACGAAGAAGACGGGGGTGAACACCGCGAAGGAGAAGTCGCCGATGATCTCGAACGGCTTGGGGTGCACCCGATAGACATCGGCCAGTGCGATGCCCACGACGAACGCGCCGAGGAAGGAGTGCAGGCCGAGATACTCCGAACCCGCCGCACCCAGCAGGGCGAGCAGGGCGATGCACGAGATGGAGCCCGCAGGTTGGGGCAGATTCCGCTGCGCCCACCCCATCACGTGCGGCAGCACGAAGCGGCCGAGCAGCAGAATCCCGGCGATGTACACGAACACCATGCCGAAGATCGCCGCCCCTTGACCCTGACCGGTCGCGTGCGGGCCGAACTCGGCGAGGATCACGGCGAACAGGCCCCAGCCGACGAGGTCGTCCACCAGGGTCGCCGACATGATCGTCCTGCCGATCTCGCTCTTGAACAGCCCCATGTCCATGAGGATCCGGGCGATCACGGGGTTTGCCGACAGCGACAGGATCGATCCCATGAACAGCGCCGTCGAAAACTGGTCCTTCTGCGTCACGCCGATCATGTTCGGGAAGACGTAACACATCAGGAATCCGAGCACGAGCGGCACCAGCGTGCCGACGACGCCGACAGAGAGCGCCTTGCGGCCGATCCGGCGGAATTCATCGATGCTGATATCGAGACCGATGGTCACGATGAAGAAGAGCATGCCGACCCGCGCGATCGCGCTGCGCCCGCTCGTGATCGGCCCTGTCGGCGGGAACAGCCACGTGAACGTGTCTGGAGCGAGTCGCCCCAGGATCGTCGGCCCGAGCAGGAGTCCGCCGGCAATCTCGCCGACGACGGCCGGAATCCCCAGCCGGCGGGCCGCATGGCCGAGCACAATCGCGACGAACAGCATCGCTGCCAGATGCAGCGAGAGCAGCGTCCAATCGAGCGGGCTCATGCGGCGATCCCGGAGGGTGGAGGAAGTGCGGTGTGACGTGCGACGGCGTGCTGCGCGGCACCGCGCCGCGATCAGAATACCGGGGATCGACGCGGCCGGGGGGGCCGCTTGCGGGGATGTGGACCATGACTTCATGATGCCGTCGGCGTGAACGGCGAACGAGTATTGACAGACCCACACCATGTCCGCCCCAGAAATCCCCCGGATCGACGTAGCGGTGGGCGTCCTCGTCACCGCGGATCGCCGCTTTCTGCTCGCGGCTCGGCCGGCCGGAAAACCGTTGGCCGGCTACTGGGAATTCCCCGGCGGCAAGGTGGAGGCGGACGAGACGGTCGCCGCGGCGCTTGCGAGGGAACTCCGCGAGGAAGTGGGGATCGAGTGGACTGCGCCCGACGACGGCTGCCGGCAGCTTCTGGTCGTGGAACACGACTACCCGCATGCGTCGGTTCGGGTCCACGCCTGCATCGTGACGGGGTGGCGCGGTGAGCCCACTGCCAGGGAAGGGCAGCAGTTTTCCTGGCAGTCGTTGGCCGATCAGGAGACCTCCGTCTCGCCCGTGCTGCCCGCGACCGTGCCCATCATCCAGAAGCTGCGGTCGATCGGCGACACGCTGGGGGCCGGGTGATGCCGCTGCATAGCGGCCGGCTACTTCACCGGGATGTAGGCATTGACGCCCACGGTCACCTTCTTGCCGTCCACCACGCAGTCGGTCTCCTTGTTGCCGTGGGTGGAGGCGACGACCAGCGTTTTGCCGCTGGCAGACCGCTCAGGCTTGGCGTTCATGGGGATTCGAAGGACGAGCTCGTCGCCGACGATCTTTGCTGAGAAAGCCATGGATCCGTTCCTTGGAGTTTCGTGCGAGGGGGTGAGCCGGCCAGTGTACAAACAGCGATTCGCACGTGCTTTTTCTCCCCCAAAGACGGCATCGTGCGGATGGCCTATAGCGTCACGCTCGCCGTCGAGCCGCACGTCCACAAGGCGCTCGAGGCCGTCCGCGCCCGAGGCAATCGCGGAGGACTGCCGGTTCCCCCGGGCTGAGGCTGGGCTGACCGGAGCTATAATTCCCTGCATAGTCCGTCACCGCATACGATTCCCCGAGTGATTCTTCCCAGGAGCTTCTCGATGAGCGAACACACCTACAAAATGCTCGAACTGGTTGGGTCGTCCCACACGAGCATCGAAGATGCCGTGAAGAACGCCGTTTCCAAGGCGGCAATCGATGAAAAGAGCCTTCGCTGGTTCGAGGTGCTCGAAACCAGAGGACACATCGAGGACGGCAAGATCGCCCACTGGCAGGTGCGGGTGAAGATCGGCGCGACGCTGGACGACTGAAAAGCCCATGCCATCAACGCGTGGATGAAGGTCGGGATCGTCGCCGTTCTCCGCGGCCTCCGAGTGCGTTCGTTTTCCGAGCTGGGCCGGCGGAGGAGATGCTCAGCCGCGTTCGGCCCGCCCGGCAATCACAGGCACGCCACTCACCTTGGACAAGGCCGCTGCCACCTGCAGGGTTTTTAGGGGTGCTGCCATGGCCCGGCCCGGCAGAGCGGGGATGGGGCGACGGCTACGAACGCAGGCTCTGGCGGGCTTTCTCCAGGAGCGAGGAGAGCTGCTCCAGTTCGGCCCGGCTCAGGTGGCCCAGGCACTCCCGGTACAAATCCGTCAGAGGTCCGTCGATCTTCTGGAGCACGTTCCTCGCCTTGGTCGTCAGGTCCACGTAGACGACGCGTCCGTCTTTTTCACAGCGGGTGCGGGCGACGAAGCCATCCTTCTCGAGCCTGTCGAGCAACCTGGTCATCGCGGGCACGACCTGGATCATGCGACGGTGGATCTCGTCACACCGCATGGGGCGTCCTTCGCCGCGGCTCAACTGTTTTCCCGATGGTGGTCCAGACTGCTCCCACAAAGTGACCTCAAAAGCGAGGAGGGCAAACATGGCAGGGAGTGGCAAAGGACGTTGTCGAACCGGGATGGCACTTCCTTCACCGCCCTGCCCGGCACAGAGCCTCCCCATTTCCACGTTCGGTGTGCGGATGCTGAATGCACATCCCGGCACGATCTATTGGGACTTGTGAGGAATCGCGGCATTTCCTGTGAATCGATTTCGCCGTCTCAGAGATGCCACTGAGCCGGAAGTGGCCGAGGTTCGGCTGGAGGTCGGTCGCACAGCGCTGCGCCGGGAGTCGCTCGACGAAGATCTCGCAGTCGAGGGCGTGGTGGCGGGACGGTTCCAGTTGCCACGGGGGCGTGACTGATTCGCCACCGCCGCATGTGGCCGACCGTGGAGCAATTCAGCCAGGAAAACAGCGGCCAAAGGCTTGAAGTCGGCTGAGACCACCTCGAACGCGGATGCGGCCTGTGAGGAGCGCCCAGCCGATGCTCCGTTCCTTCCGAAGAAAGCCCAGCCAGGTCTGGGAGTCGGCTTTGACCGTGCAATCGGGCTTGCCGATCAGGCCACGCTGCACATGCAGGGTCTGCTGTCGAATCGTGACAGTGGCTTCGGCCGGTTCCTTGCCGGTGAAGATCAGGTGATACACGGCATCGATGCCCTTGGCCTGTCCCGCCTGAAA
>CAZOMJ010000040.1:0-51024 GCA_964581055.1 uncultured Candidatus Kuenenia sp. | reverse complement strand
AGATCGCCCGCGCTGCAGGCGAGCGCGGCTGCCGTTTCAGGCGTGAGCGTCGCCAGCGACGGTAGCGACAGCCGGTAATAGCCTGATCCCTTCGCGAGGGCCGTGGCAACCTCGGGCGACAACGTCGTCAGATCGGGAAGGCAGACCTCCCAATCCTGTCGGCTGCGGACGATGTCGGCGGCTTCCGCGACGGTGATCTCGCCGCGGTCGAAAGACTCGAAGGCCTGTGCCGGGCGGGGGACCGCTGCCACGGCAAGGAACAGCAAGGCGAGGCCGCTTCCGCGTTTACAAAATGACTGTGGACGCATGAAGACGAGGCTCCGGCAGAGGCGGACGGCATCGGGGGGATGCAGACGCGACAGTCTCCATCGCATCCCTCATCCGGGGCGAGTATAACTCCGCTGCCATCAGGCGCCTTCCTTCCACGGCATGCTCACCCACCGAGTTCCCGACTCCATGGCGACCATCACGCAGCAACTCCACCACCTGGGCCAGAGCCTCTGGCTCGACAACATCACACGCGGCATGCTCGACGACGGGACGCTGGCCCGCTACATCCGCGACCTGTCGGTGACGGGCCTGACCAGCAACCCGTCTATCTATAACTCGGCGGTCAAGAACACCTCCTTCTACGACACCGCCATCGCCGCGAAGGTGCAACAGGGGCTGGCGGGCGAGAAGCTGTTTTTCGAACTGGCGATTGAAGACCTCCGCCGCGCGGCCGACCTCTTCCGTCCGGTGTACGACCGCACCGGCGGCCTCGACGGCTGGGTGTCGCTCGAGGTTTCTCCGACCCTGGCCTACGACACCGCCAGCACGCTCGCCGCGGCCCGCGACCTGCACGCCCGCGCCGATCGTCCGAACCTCTATATCAAGATTCCCGGCACGCCCGCGGGCCTGCCGGCGATCGAGGAGGCGATCTTCGCCGGCGTGCCCGTGAACGTCACGCTCCTGTTCACGACCGCGCACTACCTCGCCGCGGCGGAGGCCTACCTGCGGGGCATCGAACGGCGGATCGAAGCCGGGCTGTCACCCCGGGTCTGCTCGGTGGCGTCGCTCTTCATCAGCCGCTGGGACGGCGCGACCGCGGCCCAGCTTCCGCCGGCGCTGTCCAACAGGCTGGGCATTGCGATCGGTCAGCAGTGCTACAGGGCCTACCGCGACCTGCTCTCCTCCGACCGCTTCCAGCGTCTGGCCAACTTCGGCACCATGCCGCAGCGGCTGCTCTACGCCAGCACCGGCACCAAGGATCCGAAGCTCTCCGACTCGCTCTATGTCTCGGCCCTCGCCTCGCCCAACACCGTCAACACGATGCCGGAGCAGACGCTGCTGGCCTTTGCCGACCACGGCTTACTTGGAGGCATCGTGTCGGCCGGCGGCGGGACCGCCGAGGAGACGCTCTTCGCCATCAGTCGGTCCGGCGTCGACACCGAGGCCCTCGGTGCGAAGCTGCAAAAGGACGGCGCCGACGCCTTCGTGAAGAGCTGGAACGAACTGCTCGACGTGATCGGAAAGAAATCACAGGCGGTAACCGCCGCAGGAGGAACGAGCCGATGACCAGCCAATCGCTTCCCAGCCGTGCCTCACTGCCTGAGTGGCAGAAGGTCGCCGCGCACGCAGCGGCCCAGAGTGGCACGCACTTGCGGCAACTGTTTGCGGCGGATGCCGGCCGTGGCGAGCGGTTCGTGATCGACGCCTGCGGACTGCATGTGGATTATTCGAAACAGCGGATCACCGACGAGACGCTTTCGCTGCTCATCCGGCTCGCGGAGGCTTCTGGCCTGCGGCAGCGGATCGACGCGATGTTTTCCGGCGAGAAGATCAACTCGACCGAACACCGGGCCGTGCTTCACGTCGCGCTGCGGGCCCCCCAGGGCGAGCAGATCCTCGTCGATGGCCGCGATGTCGTGCCCGATGTGCACGAGGTGCTCGGCCGAATGGCGACCTTCTGCCGGCAGATTCGCGGCGGCACCTGGAAGGGCCACACCGGCAAGCCGATCCGCGCGGTGGTCAACGTGGGCATCGGCGGCTCCGACCTCGGGCCGGTGATGGCCTACGAGGCGCTCCGGCACGTCGCCGACCGGCAGTTGACGTTCCGGTTCGTCTCGAACGTCGACGGCACCGACTTCGTCGAGGCGACCCGCGACCTCGATCCCGCCGAGACACTCTTCGTGATCTCGTCGAAGACGTTTACCACGCAGGAGACCATGGCCAACGCCCGGTCGGCGCGGGAGTGGCTGCTCTCGTCGCTGCGTGATCCCGCCGCCGTGGCGCGGCACTTCGTGGCCGTCTCGACCAACGCCGCCGAGGTGTCGGGCTTCGGCATCGACACGGCCAACATGTTCGGCTTCTGGGACTGGGTGGGCGGCCGCTACTCGATGGACTCGGCGATCGGCCTCTCCACGATGCTCGCCATCGGACCGGAAGCATTCGCCGAACTGCTCGCCGGCTTCCATGCCATCGACACCCACTTTCGCACGGTCCCCTTCGCCCGCAACCTGCCGGTGCTGCACGGCCTGCTCGCGGTGTGGAACACGACGTTCCTGGGTGCCCACACGATCGCCGTGCTGCCCTACGACCAGTACCTGAAGCGGTTCCCGGCCTACCTCCAGCAGCTCACGATGGAGTCCAACGGCAAGCGGGTGACGCTCGACGGCCGCGTGATCGACGACTACCAGACCAGCCCGATCTTCTGGGGCGAACCGGGCACCAACGGTCAGCACTCCTTCTATCAGTTGATCCATCAGGGCACGCGGACGATCCCCTGCGACTTCCTCGGCTTCGCCCGCTCGGCCAATCCCGTAGGCCGGCACCACGACCTGCTGATGTCGAACGTCTTCGCACAGGCCGAGGCGCTCGCGTTTGGAAAGACTGCCGACGAGGTCCGAGCCGAGGGCGTGTCGGAGACGCTCGTGCCGCACAAGACGTTTCCGGGCAACCGCCCGAGCACCACGATCCTGGCCGAGCAGCTCACCCCGCGTGTGCTCGGCAGCCTCGTGGCTCTCTACGAGCACAGCGTCTTCACGCAGGGCTGTCTCTGGGACATCAATCCGTTCGATCAGTGGGGCGTGGAACTGGGCAAGGTGCTCGCCAACCGGATCATCCCGGAACTCGAGTCCCAGTCGGAACTGCACCACGACAGCTCTACAAACGCCCTCATCCGCTGGTATCGCCATGCCCGGAGGGCCGGGTAAGTACCGGCCGACGGACACTTACCCGAGCCCGGGGGCCTGCACAGGGAACGCAGTCTGTCCTCTGCGGCACGCTCAACCCGTCCGGCGGCACCGGTTCGAACACGATCGCTCCACCACCGCCTTCATTCGCCGGTGCCGGCAAGCCTCGGCCGGCGTTGCCAGGACTGGCTGAGCCGGCGAATGCCGCCATGGAGCCGGCTCTTCACGGTGCCCACGGGCAGGCCGAGCACGTCTGCCGCCTCGCGATACTTGAGCCCCTGCTGATACACGAGTGTGAGCACGGCCTTCAGCGGTTCGGGCAAGTTCGCGACGGCCGCCCGCACCCAGTCTGCCGCTGCCGGATCCGTCGACGGGTCGTCGGCCACGTGATCAGCCGGATCGGCGCCTGCCAGCATCTGCAGGAGCGTGCCGGTCCCGGCGTCGTCTCCAATCGAGTGATCGAGGCTCACCATGTGGTGCCGGCGGTTGCGACGTTTGGCGTCGATCGCTTGGTTGGTGGCGATCGCGTAGAGCCAGGGCCGAAACCGGCGACCATCCTCGAAGCACTCCCGCTTCAGGTGGACTTGTAAAAACGTCAATTGGAACACGTCCTCGGCCATCTCGGCGTTGCCCAGATACCGGCGTAGATAGCCGAACAGTTCACGTTCGTACCGATGCACGAGCGATTCGAAGGCGGAGGCCCCGTCCCCACGGCGGGTGCGGAGGATCAATTCCTCGTCGGTGGCCTCGTCGGCCCCCCAGATATCGCCGCCGCAGCGATCAAGAGGCAGGCAGGCGTTGGCAACCATGGTGTCGTTCTCCGGAGCCGGAAGGGCGTTGTGGTCGGAAAAGGATGCACACGCCGTGCCAAACCAACAAAATCGTGCAAACCGGGAGAATCGGGGCATTCACGCGGTCTCGGAAAGCCCGGCCCAACCGGAGCCGGCGACAGCCGCTGCCGCATTCTGCAACGGGGTCGGGCAGATCGCGGCACCCCGAGTCGGTCGGCCTTGCCGTCTTCCGCTGCGGGAGTGCCACGACGTCGCGCCAGGCGAGCGGATCGAGAAGGCCGATGCCTGGGACGAGGAGGATCGCTCCCGAGCCTCATTTATCCAATTTCTTGAAGCGGTGCCGATCGCAGGTAGTATCGAAAACACGGGGTCAATGTCGGCGGAGTCGCCGACCACGCCCAGCGACAACCGCGGATATGCCGGCCGGCAGCGTAGCGTGTTATTCTTCACCCATCACAAGTGCGCATCTGCCTGGTTGAGCGGCGTGCTCCATTCCTACTATGCGGAGCAGCAGCGGCAGCGTGTCTTCCATTCCTATAAGAGCGAGGAATTCCCCGAGAACCCGTCGGCCTACCGCTACCTTCTTCTGATCAACGCGGACTACCCATTCCTTCGCGACAAGATCAAACGGGCCGTGCATGTCATCCGCAACCCTCTATCGGTCGTGGTGTCGGCCTATTTTTCGCACCTCTCCGTCCACCCGGTGGACAAGTGGCCTCTGCTTGCGGCACAACGCCAACGGCTTCAGGGCATCTCCGAGGAAGAGGGAATGGGTGCCACCGTCGAGTTCCTCTCCAGGCCCGCGTTCGACGATGGCGTCGTGGGGCCGCTCTGGGGGCTGTCGCACTTTGACTACGACGACGAGCGCATTCTTACGGTCCGCATGGAGGATCTCGTCGCCACACCGCAGCTGGTGCTATCTCGGGCATTCTCTTTCCTGGGCGAAGAATGCCCTGCAGACCTGCTCTCGCAACTCGATGGCCATGCCTTCGAGAACAAGTCTGGCGGCCGGAAACCGGGGACGGTCGATTCGACCTCGCATTATCGGTCGGGAAATCCCTCCGATTGGGTCAACCATCTCTCGCTCCAGTGTGCCCGTGCTATCTACCACGACCACAAGCCGTTCATGGATCGCTTCTACCCGACGACGGCAGCGGTTCTCGGAATCGATGCCGGCAGCGTCCGGCCCGTGGCTGCGGTCTGAATCGACCGATGCCGGTTTCCGTGCGCTATCCCTTGCCGCCGAGGATCTCCCGCAGCCGTATGGCCGGCAGCCGGCCGAGGGCGAGCGGCTCCACGCCCGCACCGAACGTGACCACCGTCTCGTTTCGCGACGACCACTCGATCTGCTCGATCGCTGCGATCTGGACGATGCACGACCGGCCCACCCGCGCAAACGCGGCGGCAGGCAGAACCTTGTCCCAGTAGCTCAGCCGGCGACCGAAGAGCACCACGCCTGCCGGTGGCTTGAGCGAAACCCTCGTATAGTTGCGAAGCGACTCGATCCAGCAGATGTCGCCAACCGTCACGACCAATGACGTGGTCTTCCCCGCCAGTGGCACGTTCACCACCTCATCGAGCCCCAGGACCGCGGTATCGGCGGCCTCGTCGGCGTCGAGGTCGTCGGTTCCCGGCTCGTGATTGCCCTTCAGCTGGGCCCGCGTGCTGGCAGCCATCTTTCGGATGCGGGCGACCGTGTCGGCGAGCCTCTCGGGATCGACAGGCTTCACCAGATAGTCGAGGGCCGCAGCGGCGAACGCCTGCACGGCATACTTCTCGCGGGCCGTGACGAACACCACCTGCGTGCCGTCGGGCACGCTCACGAGCAGGTCGAGACCGCTCCCCCCGGGCATCTCCACGTCGAGAAACACGATGTCCGGCTGCCGTGTCTCGAGGAAGGCCCGGGCCTCGGCGATATTCCCGGCGACGCCGACGACGTCGATCTCCGCATGGGCGGCGAGGAGTTTCCGCATCCGTTCATTGGCACGGGGTTCGTCGTCGACGAGCAGTGCCGTGAGCATCGTGGTATCCGGGCCAGCGCCGGTGGCCGGTGAGGAGAAAGGCATGTCAGACGAGCTCCTTGGCCGGCGTCGGTTCATGGGTGGCCGGCATCGGCTGGCTGAGCGTCGCAGGCATCCGAATGACGACCCGCACCCAGCCGCCGTCGAGGTCCGGATCGATCACCGTGTCGACGGCGGCCGCTTCGTCGACCAGTAAGCCCAGCCGCTTGCGGAGCGTACGGATTCCCGTGGAGGGCGATCGCGTGTTGTCTGGCGGCACCCACCGGCCGCTGTTGGCGACCACCACCTCGAGCCAACCGTCGGTCACCTTCGCCGTCACGCTCACCCTCAGCGGCATGCTGCTCGTCTGGGCCCCATAGTGCAGCGCATTCTCGAGGATCGGCTGGATCAGCATCGGCGGCACGACCACGGAATGGGATGCCCTGTCGCAGGACACGCGGCAGACGAGATTCTCGCCGAACCGGGCCTGCTGGACAGCGAGGTATTTCTCCAGGGCCTGCAACTCTCGCGAGAGCGGCTCGAACGTGCGGGCCTCCCCGAGCGTGAACCGCAGGTAATCGGCGAGGTCGCGGGTCACGCTCTCTACGGCCTCGGGGTCGTCCTTGCTGGCCGCCACGGCATTGAGCGCGTTGAAGAGGAAATGGGGATTCATCTGCTCCTGCAGCTGCCGCAGTTCGAACGTCCGGGCGGACGCTTCCGCCCTCAGCGCCCGGAGTTCCACATCGATCGCGGTCGCCTCGGTCTCCGCGAGCAGGATCTCGGTCTTGTGGAGATCCTCGATCATCTCGAGCCCGAAGATGCTCGCGCACCAGAAGCCCGCCGCGGTGAACCGTGGCATGAGCGCCCAGAGCGTCGTCTCGCTGGTCCAGATAGTGGGCCCTCCCATGACGCCGGCCATGAGCAGCAGCATCGACCCTCCGAGCCCCGCCGTCGTCAGCAGCGCCATCAGCGGCCACCGCACCCGCCGCGGCAGCCCACGGAGCCCCGGCGTCTCGAACAGCAGGTAGATGAAGGTCGAGATCACGAAGCCCGTGCCAATCCGCATCACCATCGCCAGCCCCGTCGTCTCGGCGGGCTTCAGTCCCTTGCTCAGCCCCAACACGGCCACAAAGATCGCCAGCCAATACAAAACCTGGAACGACCAGAAGATCCTCGCTCGCCACCGCGGGAGCGAGTCTCGCAGGGCCGCGATGTGCGGCGGCGCGACCCCCGTCGCATTGGCAGCGTTTAAGCGGTCGTTTGGAGTCGAACCCATGGGAACTACTGTCGAGAGGTGATCACTGATGAGCGTGGCACGGGGAGTCCGCGGGCAGCGGCGCTCGAGCGGCTGACACGGCGGAACGGAAAGCGTCGGGTCCGCACCATCAGTATGACCGCAAAA
This sequence comes from uncultured Candidatus Kuenenia sp., assembly GCA_964581055.1. Classification (GTDB taxonomy): domain Bacteria; phylum Planctomycetota; class Planctomycetia; order Pirellulales; family UBA1268; genus CAMCQY01. The sequence goes on along the minus strand of CAZOMJ010000040.1, from coordinate 43,658 downwards.
TTAGGGCAGCGGCACTAGCGCCACCAGCCGGCCCTCCCATGTGCACGGCGGCCCCCATCCCCAACCGCAGGTCTTGGCCGGGAACCAGCATCGGGGCTTTTCAGGATCGGCTCGGTTTTTCATTGTTGGAAACCTCGGGCAACGCCATCACCGTCCCGCCCAGCAGTATCCCAATCTGTCACACGGCAGCGGACCACCATGAACGAAGGCAATTCACGTTTCCAGCTTAGGAGCGTGGCATTCTTTGGCCGCACGCTGGCTGAATACCTCCGGATGTTCGCCCTCGAACAAGAGGGGCTACGGGGACTGACAATTCTTGATGTCGCGAGCGGCCCGGGAAGTTTCACAGCCGAATCACTTGCCATGGGACTCGATGCGATCGGCTGCGACCCCATGTACGACGGCGATCCCGAGGTGATTGTGGCTCAGGGCAAGGCGGACATCGATGTCTGTCGTGAGCAGATTCGCAGAAATCCCGGCGTGCTGGTGTATGCCGACATCGACGCTTTCTATGGGGACAAGTACGCCGCCCTTGATCGGTTCGCGGCAGACTATCGGCAGCGGCGCAACACGGGACGCTACATCGCCGGGGCTTTGCCTTCGCTGCCTTTCGCCGATGGAAGCTTCGATCTCGTGCTGACAGCCAACTTTCTGATGGCCTACGCGCCGCTCGAAGATGGCGGCATGCACGCTGGCGATAGCTTCGGGCTGGATTTTCACCTGCGATCCGTCGAGGAACTTGCCAGAGTCACCCGAGGAGAACTGCGGATACCGGGCATGCACACGTGGAAACAGCCTCCTGTGAAGCACCCGTACTGCCGACCCATGATGGAGCGACTAGAAGAACTGGGCTTCGCCGTCACGCTCGCGCAGAGCCACTACGACGACGGCTGCAACGCGACGGACTCAGGCTGCAATCAGGTGCTCGTGGCCAGACGAACCTGATGACGACTGTCCCTCGGCCGTCATCAGGCATGGGCTCGCAGGACACGCTTTGGGCCAGCAGGGCGGAGCTGTTATTCAAGTCGTGACGTTCTCCCCATTTCTGGATCCATCCGGGATGTTAGGGTTTTTTACTTTGGCATCACCAGAAAGGGTGGGTTTTTCAGATGGGAAAGAAGCATTTCAGTGAAGAGCAGATTGCGTTCGCGCTACGGCAGGCCGAGTCGGGCACTTCGGTGGCTGAGATCATCCGCAAGCTCGGGATCAGCGAGCAGACCTTCTATCGATGGAAGAGGCGGTTCGCAGGGCTCGGGATCGCCGAGTTGAGACGGCTTCGGATCTTGGAAGAGGAGAATAGGAAGCTCGAGCAGCTGGCGGATGGCTTGTGAACAAGAAGCTCGCATATCGCTCGTCGATAACCATAGCCGTGAGAGCCTTGCCATCGAGGTTGGTCAGCGATTGACTGGAGACGATGTTGTGCGGGTGTTGGAGGGAGTGGCTTCACAGCGTGGCAAGCCGCAGACGATTCGGGTCGACAACGGACCGGACTTCATCTCGAGGAGCTTGGATCTATGGGCCTCCTTCAATGGCGTGAAGCTTGACTTCAGCAGGCCAGGAAAGCCCACGGATAATGCGTTCATCGAGTCGTTCAATGGTCGGCTTCGCGACGAGTGCTTGAACCAGCACTGGTTCTTGTCGCTCGACGAGTCACGGGCCGTGACAGAAGCTTGGAGAGACGATTGCAATCGCGTTCGTCCGCATGGTGCTCTGGGCAACCGAACACCGTCGGAGTTCGCGCGGCCGGTAGATGGGCATGCCCATCTACCGGCCCTGCATGGCTAACAACCCGGCTGGTACCAAGTTGGGGGCAGCGTCACACCCCGAGATTCTCTCTCTGAAGGTGGTGCTGTTTAAGGGGGGCAGGTCACGAGCAGCCCGCCCCTGTAAGTCGGTCTATCCGGGGTGCTAGTCAGGGTAGCTCGCCGGCTTTAGGTGGCAGGCTGGGAAAACTCTGATGGGCAGGATGCGGTACATAGTGATCCTCTTAATATGGACCAGAAAACAAAAAAACCCCTGCGAAGGCCGCTGTTGTCGGCACATCGCAGGGGTTTCAGAAGCAGAGGCTCCGGTCGGAGTCGAACCGACGATGGCGGATTTGCAATCGGGTGGCTGAGCCTTTTTCACCCGGGAATGGCAGCGATTCCCGAGAAGTGCCCACGAAAGTGCCCGAGGATCGCCATCCAGCAAGCAACGTATGTCACGCTGTTTCGTAGAAATAGACGCCCGCCAATAGGGACGCCGCCAACACTCGGCCGCCCGGAGGTTTTCCGCCTCCGTGCCTAGGCGGTAAACTACGCCTGCTGGCTCCCCGTCCATCTCAGGAGAATACGCGTGGCCGTTCGCATCGATTCATTGGGCATCGATCGCCTGAGCGTGCGCGATCGTCTCGATCTCATCGAGCAGATCTGGGATAGCCTGCCGGAACAGGTCGACCCCCGGGACATTCCTGATTGGCATGTTGCGGAACTCGCCACACGCCGCGCTCGTGCGGCAGAATCCCCCGGCGTCGGCAAGCCGTGGCGGGAAGTGCTGGAGCGGCTTGAAGGTGGCTCGTGAGTCTGCCGGTCATCCTGCGGCACGACGCCGAGGTCGATATCCAGGAGGCCCGCGACCAACTTGAGTCCATTCGTGCTGGCCTCGGAAATCAGTTCCTTGCCCGTGTTCGGGAAGTGCTCGCGCGCATCGAGAAGATGCCGGAGTTGCATGGCAAGGCTTGGGAAGATGTGCGTGCCGCGAGGCTGAAGCAGTTTCGATATATCGTCTACTTCATCGTGCTCGCAGATCGTGTAGAGGTGCTTGCTGTCCTCCACAGCGCTCGGGATCCTTCTTCCTGGCAATCTCGGGGATAAACTCCAAGGGCATTGCGAACCAGGCGTTGGAGCAGGCTCGCGATCGCGTCCTATCGGTATGGCGAGCCGGTGAGTCGCGAGCGACTGATCGCGGCCGATCCCTTGCAGCCGATCCGCCCGCCCCTACCGTGGCAAAAAACAAAAAACCCCTGCGAAGGCCGCTGTTGTCGGCACATCGCAGGGGTTTCAGAAGCAGAGGCTCCGGTCGGAGTCGAACCGACGATGGCGGATTTGCAATCCGTTGGCTATCGCGGCATATCCCGTGCAAGAACCCGTTGCTGCGGGCGTTGACCACAAAATTGACCACACGCAGGCAGCCGACACCGCCCTCATGGCAGTGATCGAGGCGTGGCCCCTGCTGCCATCGGCCGTCCGGACTGGCATCCTCGCGATCGTGAACGGGGTGATCCCGTGACCGCTCCCCAGCCCACAACCGTGACGCACGGGGCAGGAAACGAAGGGGCACCCCTGCCCTGTCCCCCCATCGACGAGCCGCAGACGCCCACGTCGGCCCCTTGGATTTTTTCCCGGAATGCAAACGGCCTCCGCTCGGCGACACGTCCTGAGGCCCTAAGGAGCCGCTGCCGCCGTTTCTACGCCTGCTACCAGCCCGCATCCGTTTCGCCGCACGCCGCGCCCATAAGCCATAGGACGCCTGTCGTTCCCCGCTGTTTTGATGTTCTCGTATGTGACCAGCGGGTAAGAAATCAAAAAACGTCGAGCCTAAAAAACGCCCGCCAATACGGGAGCGGCCAGTCCGCACAAGTCGGTAAACCCTGCACGAAATCCGGGCAACGGAGCCGTACTTCGATCGGCGATTCCCCTACGTCCCGGTGGACCTGAAGCCAAGGCCAAATAAGGCAGCGTGAGCCAGCCCATGAAACGGGCGAAGAAGGTGCCCCGGGGGCCTCTTCAGAACGGAAGGGGTGCGCGCGGCCCCAGCAAAGACCGGCTCTACTGGGCTTTTCGATCGCCCTCTGGAGGGGGTAGCCTGCTGCTTGTTGAGGCACGCTGGCCCCAACCAAAAGAAGTCGCTGATTCAGCGATATACGGCACCATCCACCCGGCCCAAACCAATCCCTCTCGCTGCAATCGAGGCCCCGCTTTGAGATCGAATCTGTTGGCTGCCAATACCATTATCATTCTGTCTTCGTTTACGGCTTTCGCCCTCGCCGAACCAATGTATTTCACTAGCGGAGCAACGATTTATCGTGCCGAAAGCACGACGAGGGCTTACAGCGTATTTGCGACAAACCCCTACACCACTTCCAGCAGAATGACAGGGGCCGCATGCGACACCGATGGCAACCTTATTTCCGTCGATCTGAATGGGCAGGTCGTTCGCACCCGGCTGACAGGTGACTCAGAACTTATCGCGCTCGTCGGAGACTCGCTCAAAGACATTACGTGTTTTGGAAATACGCTATTCGCCGTCAGTCTTGAGGAATCTGGTGTCATAAAAACTGTTCGTGCAAGTGGCGATGTAGCCACGCTAGCGGAACTACCATCTACAGTGAGGGGCATCACCTACAGCATCGATGGTGACTTGTACGCGAACACCGGCAACTCGCTCTACAGGGTGACCACCAGCGGCTCCGTCTCATTCGTGAGAGACTGGACTGGTTATCCGCTCACGGATTTGGCTTGGCTACGATCTGGTGATTTTCTTGCATGCGGTTCAACCGGCATTGTTTCGATATCGCAAGACCCGTCCATCGCGGTCGTAAGTCCGCCGGGGTATGACGGCCGAAATGGTATCGGATCATCTTTATACCCGTATGCTCTGAGCCTCGATCAGAACGAGACTCCAGTCTACGTTGAGAATTACAGCCCTTTCAATTCAGGCTCGCGATTAATGTATCAGGGCAGCACTGTCACAGCGGGGTCTGTCATTAATACAGTAGCGTTTCAATTTTCGGCAGTGCCAGAGCCGAGCACGTCAGCGATGGCGATCGCAGGCGCGGCAATGCTGTTCATTCTGAACACGCGCAGACGGGGCGGTTTTATGGGCCTTATAAAATCACGATAACGCAACCTAGCGGCTAATATCCGCCGGCGTCCCGGACCGCACACGCCAACTCAAGGTCCGTCAGCCTGACCCTATCGAATGCAGTTCCCGAACGGCCCTAGCATTTCGACCAGTGGCCCGTAATCCATTAGGGATCGTCTGGATCGATCCCAACGCTCACGGCAGCCAACCGCAGTTCGTCATCGGTGAGTAACGAGTAGTCCGGCCGCTTGTCTTGGCTGCATTGAATGAGCCGCATGATCAGGGCGATATGCCGCACCCCGGCACGTCCGCCCTTCTCCAGATCACGCTGCATGCACGCCATCCACATGTCGACGAGCCGATTGACACCCCCGCACCGCTCGACCATGGCAGCACAGACGGCAGCCGCACGCCGATCCGGATCGTCGTCGCGCAAACGAGTAACCATTTTTGCCACTTCCTGCTTAGGCACACCTGCGCGGATCGCCGCTCGACGAGTCCGCTCCGCGCCGTTGTGGCATGCCCGACACCATACATGCCGCGATCGATGGCCGGCCCGCCGCAGGCGAAACTCCTCGATTGGTAGCCCCACCAAGCAACGCTCGCAGGTCCTGCAATTAGCCGGTGCGGTGTCACCGGGCATGGTCCTCTCCTCCTCACCGGCGATTGTGCGCCACTTCAAGCATCGTGATTTGTTCGCCATAAACTCCTGCTCCATCATCACTTCCCATGTGGCCAAACCGCAACGAATCCACGCGTGCTGTTCCACTACTGTTTGTTATCCCAGACGGCACTGCAGCAACGACTTTCTTTGTCGCAGCACAGTCCGCACGATGACATCGGCGCGCTTCGCAATTTTTTTTGGTCACCGTTCTTCACAGTGCGGAATTTGGTGTTATGTGTAGAGGCCCGTCGCGGCTTGCAACCTTCGCGTTGCGGTCGCGATCACGGCATTCTCTTCACTCGTTTTTTTGGAGCCCCAACGTGAGCAACGAACAGCAGCGAAGCCCCGACATGAAACTTCTCAGTCTCAAACAAGTGGCGGCGATGCTTGGCGTGGCAGAGCGAACAGTCAGTAGACTCGTCGACAGACGGCAAGCCCCAACGCCGGTGCGGCTTGGCCGGTGTGTCCGCTGGGAGAGAGAAGCGATCGAGCAATGGATTGCCGACGGCTGTCCAAAACGCCTTGGTTATTGAGTCTGCGTGGCACTGCTGGCGTGTCGACGAGGCTTGGGTCCGTTCGCTGCGGAGAGAGCGAACAGGGCTCTGGCAAGAAAGAGAACGGAAGTGACCGGCCGCCTACGGAGGTGACCGGAGAAAACAAGTTCGGATAACAACCAACAAGGTGTTTCATGGCCAGTGTTTTCAAGCGAAAGCGGAAAGAGCCACTTCCCGAGGGGGCGAAGATCATCCGGAAGCGCGACGGCAAGCGTTACGCCCAGTGGACCGCCCAAAATGGACGAACAAAGACCGCGCCGCTGTCCGCGGATGGGTTAGGCATTCGTGCGGAGGGAGTCACCTACACCATTCAATGGATCGACGAGAACGGCGAGCGGCAGCGGCGGGCCTCAAAATGCCGCGACCGCGATGCGGCGATGCAACTGGCCCGCGAGTTCGAAACGAAGGCCATGCAGCGGCGAGAAGGGCTTGTGAACCCCACACAGGAACGGCATGCCGAGGCCGCCCGCAGGCCCATAGCCGAACTGGCCGCGGCGCACATCGAGTATCTCCGAGCCGCCGGGAACACGCTGAAGCATGTGCAGACGGTCAAACGGCACTTGAAGGCCGTCTTTTCCGCTGCCGGCATCGAAAGGCTATGTGATCTGCAGTCTGCCCGGGTGCTATCGGCGATCGGTGCCATGCAACGAACACCGCAATCCACGAACCCCCGCCAGCCAAGCCGTTCGAAGTCGCTGTCCACCTGCAACAGTCATTTACGGAGCATCAAGGGATTCTCTCGATGGCTGTGGAAGCAGCGGCTGACCGCGGAAGACTCGCTGCTCGACCTTGATCTCTACAACGCCGCGACTGACCGCCGCCACATCCGGCGTGAGATGACAGCTGAGGAGGTGCGTTGCTTGCTTGATGTGACCGAGCAGCGGACCCTGCCCGGGCATGGAGCCCCCGGCCCGACCCGGGCGATGTGCTACCGCCTCGCGGCGGCGACCGGCTTCCGGGCGAGCGAACTGCGGAGCCTGACCACAGACTCCTTTGACATCGACGCCACCCCGCCCGCCTGCACGGTCGAGGCAGGCTACAGCAAGCGGCGGAAGCGAGATGTGCAGCCGCTGCCAGATGCCTTGGTGGAGCCGCTGCGATATTGGCTTGCGGGCTTCGCCCCGGGCGAGCATGTCTTCTCGGGCATCGCTGACGATACCGCCCGGATGCTCAGGAGCGATCTCACAGCAGCCCGGGCGGCATGGCTGGCAGCAGCCCGGTCGGAGGCAGAGAAGCAGGAGATGCAGGCGACCGACTTCCTGCTCTACAGCGACCGGCAGGGGCACGTTGCCGACTTTCACTCGCTGCGGGTGCTGTTCATCTCCCGGGTGGTCGCCGGCGGGGCGAGCGTGAAGGAGGCCCAGACCCTCGCACGGCACTCGACGCCGGTGTTGACCATGAACACCTACAGCCGCGTCACGACCCAGAGTCTGGCCGCTGCGGTCGACCACATCGGACCACTGGTCACGTCAACGCCCATCCCACCGACAGCCACGAACGGCTCGCAGCCAGCCAACGGCGGCCGCGACCCGAATCATCCGTCGGTTGACCACAAAATTGACCACACGCTCCCGGCTGGAACTGACACTTCGTGGCACTCTGGGGCATCTGTGACGGCAGACGACAATGCTCGTTCTGCGACCCCAGCGCAACAAAAAACCCCTGCGAAGGCCGCTGTTGTCGGCACATCGCAGGGGTTTCAGAAGCAGAGGCTCCGGTCGGAGTCGAACCGACGATGGCGGATTTGCAATCCGCTGCCTTAGCCACTTGGCTACGGAGCCGCTTTTCATCAACTGCCATCACCCAACAGAGATCACGCTACGGGAGGATGGGGCGTTTGGTCAAGCTGTACTTATCACGCTGACATGGCCGGTTCTGCCGCCAAGCGCGGCTATTCCGGTCCTGCCTAGGAAATCGGCCGCCGGCCCCGGGTTCCTTTAATCTGTTCCGGCAATTTATTCCGGGCAGCCCTCCACCCGATGCCGCTCAGACTCCCCACAATCGCCAAACCCGGGCAGAACCGGCAGAGTTTGGCTCGGGGCCAAAAAGACCGATATAGTCTCGGCTCGCCGACCGTTCGGCCCGCCGGACGGCACCGTCCGCGGCAGACACGCCACTCGATCCACACTTGACCAAGGAGCTTCGCGGATGACCAAGCAGGCGTCGTGCGACATCGGACTCATCGGCCTGGCCGTCATGGGCGAAAACCTCGCCCTCAATATCGCCAGCCGCGGCTACTCCATCGCCGTCTACAACCGCACGACCAGCGTCACCGACGCCTTCACGGCCAGCCGGGGCAAGCAGCCCAACGTGGTCGGCTGCCACACGCTCGAAGACTTGGTTGCCACGCTCAAGGCCCCGCGGAAGGTGATGATGATGGTCAAGGCCGGCCCCGCCGTGGACCAGCTGATCGCCACGCTCACCCCCCTGCTCTCCAAGGGCGACGTCATCGTCGACGGCGGCAACACGCTACCGTCCGACACCGACCGCCGCACCAAGGAAGTCGAGGCCTCTGGCCTGCTTTACATCGGCACCGGCGTCTCCGGCGGCGAGGAGGGCGCGCTCAAGGGACCGAGCCTCATGCCTGGTGGATCGAAGGCCGCGTGGCCGCTCGTCCAGCCGATCTTCCAGGCCATCGCCGCCAAGGTGGGCCCCAAGGGCGACATCCCCTGCTGCGACTGGGTGGGCCCGGGCGGTGCCGGCAACTACGTGAAGATGGTCCACAACGGCATCGAATACGGCGACATGCAGCTGATTTGCGAGGCCTACTGGCTGCTCAAACAGGGCGCGGGGCTCTCCAACGAACAGCTTGCCCAGGTCTTCGACGACTGGAACCGCGGCGAACTCAACAGCTATCTCATTGAAATCACCCGTGACATCTTCACCGCGAAGGACCCCGAGACGGGCAGCTTCGTCGTCGATTCGATCCTCGACAAGGCCGGCGCCAAGGGCACCGGCAAGTGGATGAGCCAGTTGGCCCTCGACCTCGGCGTGCCAAGCACGCTCGTGACCGAGGCGGTCTATGCCCGTTGCCTGTCGGCCCTCAAGGACGCCCGCGTGCGGGCGAGCAAGGTGCTCAAGGGACCCGACATGGCCAACCGGGGCACCCCCGCCGAGTTCACCGAACAGGTCCGCCAGGCGCTCTACGCGTCGAAGATCGCCAGCTATGCGCAGGGCTACGTGCAACTCGCGGCCGCCGCCAAGGAGCAGCAGTGGCCGCTCGACTACAGTTCGATCGCCATGATGTGGCGGGGCGGTTGCATCATCCGCGCCCAGTTCCTGGAGCGGATCGCCGAGGCCTACCGGGCGCATCCGGATCTGGAGAACCTGATGCTCGCTCCCTACTTCACCGACGCCCTCGCGAAGGCCCAGACTGCCTGGCGGCACGTGATCGCGACCGCCGCCACGATCGGCGTGCCGGTGCCCGGGTTCATGGCGGCGCTGGCCTACTACGACGGCTACCGTCACGAGCGGCTGCCGGCGAACCTCCTGCAAGCGCAGCGTGACTATTTCGGCGCCCACACCTACGAACGCACCGACAAACCGGGCACGTTCCACTCCGAGTGGCTCGACCTCCGCCGGCCGGTGGGCTGATCACTCCCTCCACACGCAGGACAGACTCGCATGGCTGACTCCTATCTGGAAAATCTGTTCGGACTGACGGGCCGCACGGCCGTCGTCGTCGGCGGCACGGGCGTGCTGGGTGGAGCCCTGGCCGAGGGGCTGGCGCGGGCCGGTGCCTTCGTCGTCGTGGCGGGCCGGGGAGCCGACCGGGGTGAAGCCCGCGTCGACGCCATCCGGGCGGCCGGTGGCAACGGCACCTTCGTCTCCGTCGACGCCGTCGACCGAGCCAGTGTGACGGCGCTCCTGGAGGCGGTGATCCATGCCCGCGGCCGGGCCGATATCCTCGTCAACTGCGCCGGCGTGAACTCGTCGGTTCCCTACTTCGACATCACCGACGACGACTTCGCCAAGGTGCTCGACACGAATCTCAAGAGCACCCACCTCGGCTGCCAGATCTTCGGCTCCCACATGGTGGGGCTCGGCGGCGGAGCGATCCTGAACATCGGCAGCGTGTCGGCCGACAAGCCGCTCTCGAAGGTGTTCGCCTACTCCGCCTCGAAGGCCGCGGTCGTCAACTACACGCGAAACGTCGCCCGCGAGTTCGCCCCCAAGGGCGTCCGCGTCAACGTGCTCTGCCCCGGCTTCTTCCCTGCCGAGCAAAACCGCAAGATCCTCTCGCCGGAACGAACCGCCTCCATCATGAGCCAGACACCGATGAACCGCTTCGGCAATCCCGAGGAACTCATCGGCGCCGCGATCCTGCTCTGTGCCCCGGTGGCGGGCAGCTTCATCACCGGCACCGACCTGTACGTCGACGGCGGTTTCACCGGCATGAGGCTGTAGGCATGTCCCACACGATCGTGATCTTCGGCGCGTCCGGCGACCTCACCAGCCGGAAACTCGTGCCCGCGATTTACAACCTGAAGCGAAACGGGCTGCTGCCGGCCGACACTCGGATCGTCGGCTTCTCGCGAACCCCGATGAGCGACGACGCGTGGCGGGAATCTCTCCGCGAGTCCACCGCCAAGCACGCCGAGGGCGACCCGCTCGACGACGTTTCCTGGCGGGAATTCGCCAAGACCATCCACTACCAGCCGGGCGACATCGGCCGGTCGGAAGACTTTCAGGGGCTGGCCGATCGGCTGCAGGCCCTCGAGGGAGAGGCGGAGACGACGCGGGTCTACTACCTCGCCACCGCACCTCAATTCTACGAGCCCGTCGTTGCGGCGATCGGCAGCCACGGCATGGCGATCGAGACGAAAGGCCCCCGCCGCATCGTCGTGGAAAAGCCGTTCGGGACCGACCTCACGACGGCCCGCGCCCTCAACGAGCATCTGCACGCCGTGTTCCACGAGAGCCAGGTATTTCGCATTGATCACTACCTCGGCAAGGAGTCGGTGCAAAACATCCTGGCGCTGCGGTTCGCCAACACGATCTTCGAGCCGGTGTGGAACCGCCGCTACATCGACCACGTGCAGATCACCGTGGCCGAAGAGGTGGCCGTCGGCCGTCGCGGCAGCTACTACGACACCGCGGGCGTGCTCCGCGACATGTTCCAAAACCACCTGCTGCAACTGCTGATGGTGACGGCCATGGAGGCGCCGGTGCGGTTCAACGCAAGCGCCGTCCGCAACGAGAAGGTGAAGGTGCTGGAGGCGATCAGGCCGCTGGACCTGGGCGAAGTGGCGGCGGCGGGGATTCGCGGGCAGTACCGCGGCTATCTCGACGAGCCGGGCGTGCCACCGAACAGCCAGACAGCGACGTTCGGAGCGATCCGTCTGGAGGTCGACAACTGGCGGTGGCAGGGCGTGCCGTTCTACCTGCGGAGCGGCAAGGTGATGAGCTGCCGCACCACGCAGATCGTGATCGCCTTCAGGCAGCCGCCTCTGGAGCTGTTCGCCGACGGCAAGCACAAGAGTTCCCGCGAGGCCAACCGGCTCGTGATCCAGATCCAGCCCGCAGAGGGCATCCAGCTCCACTTCCATACCAAGGTCCCGGGCGACGGCATGAAACTGCGGCTCACCGACCTCGAGTTCAGCTACTCCCGCCAGTTCATGGGCCGGCTGCCGGAGGCCTACGAGCCGCTGCTGCTCGACGTCATGACCGGCGACGCCAGCCTCTTCGCCCGTGCCGACGAGGTGGAGAAATCGTGGGAGATCATCGATCCGTTCGTGCGGGCGTGGAGTTCGGTAGACATGCCGCCGATCGATCCCTACGACGCCGGCGTATGGGGTCCCATGGCGAGCGTCGAGTGGATGGCGTCCCAGGGTCGCACCTGGTTCGACACCTGTCCCGTCCTGACATGACGACGGGCTGACGCGACGATGCTACGATGACCGTCGTCATGCTGGCCTCATTCCAAGCCCCAACGCTGTCGATCGGCGGCATCACGCTCGCCTCACCCGTGGTGCAGGCTGCGCTCTCCGGCTACAGCGACCGTGCGATGCGAGTGCTCGCGCGGCGGCACGGTGCGGCCTACTCGCTCGGCGAGGTGCTGCTCGACCGGTTCGTCAACGAAGTGGGCCATAACAAGCGCAACCTCGCCCGCATCGCCGTGTCGCCCGAGGAGCATCCGGTCGGCGGCCAGCTCATGGGCTCGAACCCCGACGACTTCCCTCCCGCCGCGCGTCGGCTCGTGGCGGAAGGCTTCGACGTCATCGACATCAACTTCGGCTGCCCGGTCAAGAAGGTGCTCGGCCGCTGCCGCGGCGGCTATCTGCTCAGCGTGCCGGAGACGGCGCTCGAGATCGTTTCGCGGGTCCGCGAGGCGGTGCCACCGGAAGTGCCCGTCACGCTCAAGATGCGTCGGGGGATCGACGACACACAAGAGAGCGCCGACAGATTCTGGACGATCTTCGACGGTGCGTTCGCACGGGGCGTCGCCGCGATCACCGTCCATGGCCGCACCGTGCAGCAGAAATACGTCGGGCCGAGCAACTGGGATTTTCTCGCGACCGTGAAGCGTCATGCAGGCAGCCGGACGGTGATCGGCTCGGGCGATCTCTTTTCCGCCGAGGCCTGCGTCGCGATGCTGCGGCAGACCGGCGTCGACGGCGTGAGCATCGCGAGGGGCGCGATCGGCAACCCGTGGATTTTCCGACAGACGCTCGCGCTCCTCGACGGCGATCCGCCGCCGCCACCTCCCACGATCCATCAGCAGGCCGACGTGCTCCGCGAACACTTCGAGTTGGCCGAGGAACTGCACGGAGCAGAGCTGGCCGGCCGGCTGATGCGAAAGTTCGCGATCAAGTATGCCCGGCTGCACCCGGAATATCTGCCGGTCCGTACCGCCTTCGTCGATGTGAAGGTAAACGCCAACTGGTCTGAGGTGCTCGCCCGCTTCTACGCCGACGACGGCCCCGGCCGCGACCCCGCCGACGACATCGACGAAACGACGGAGTGCTAGCTTCACGGCAAGGCTCGGCATCGTGCCGAACGTTCCTCGGCGGGCCTCCGCCCGCTGGTGCTCACCCGGCCGGCGGTTTCACGGAACGTCTCGGCATCGTGCCGAACGTTCCTTGGCGGGCCTCCGCCCGCTGGTGCTCACCCGGCCCTCCGGGCCTGGCGCTGTCGAAGCGAACGTCCGGCGACGGGGCATGGGCAGCCCCGTCGCCGCGTAAGCCCTGCTACGCGAGGGCCAGCTCGATCTCCGAGCGCACCCCGGCGTCGTCCTCGATCGTGAGCCGCGCGACGAGCACCACACGCGCCCGCTCGGCCACGCCGTCCGCGTGACGCCATCTCCCCAGTGCCCAGGCGGCCGCCCCGCGCACCACCGGTTCCTCGTCGGCCAGCGCCGCAGCCAGCGCGTCGAACGACGCGGCATGCGGCCGATTGCCGAGCGCGATCGCCGCCGACCGCAGCAGGCCGCGGCGCTTGGCCCGCCGCAATGGCGTGCCCTTGAACCGTTGCCGGAAAGCATCGGCATCGAGCTGCAGGATCGCGGCGAGCGACGGCGACGACTGGCCGTCACGGGATTGGAACGTCGGCTCCACCGATCCCGGTGCGTGACGGTTCCACGGACAGACTGACTGGCAGATGTCGCAGCCGAAGATCCAATCCTGCATGCCGGGCCGCAGATCGGCGGCGATCGGCCCGTGGTCTTCGATCGTCAGCGCACTGATGCACCGGCTGGCGTCGAGCACGCGGGGCTCCACGAAGGCGCCGGTGGGACAGGCGTCGATGCAGGCCGTGCAGGTGCCGCAGTGGTCCACCTCCAGCGGCGTGTCGACCGGGAGCTCGAGGTCGGTCAGCAGCGCCGTCAGGAAAAAGAAGCTTCCCGCGCGGGGGTCGATCAGCATCGTGTTCTTCCCAAACCAGCCGAGGCCGGCCAGCCAGGCGAACTCCCGCTCCGCCAGCGGTGCCGAGTCGACGACGCCGCGCGTGCGGCAGCCCGGCACGCGGTCCTCCAGCCAGGCTCCCAACCTGTTCACCCTGCTGCGGAGCAGATCGTGATAATCATCGCCCCAGGCATAGCGGGCAACGCGGCCGCTTCCCTGCCCTGCCCCGTCGGCATCGCCGGCGTTGTCAGCGGCGGTCGCATGATCGGTGGCGAGCATGATCACGCTCCGCACGCCCGGAAGGAGGTTCGCCGGATCGGAACGCAGCGGCTCCTGCCGCTCGAACCACTCCCGCAGCACTCCCGCAAACCCCGAGGCAAGCCAGCGGCGGACGAGGTCCTGCCGCGGGGGCGGCCCAGCCGGGGCGATGCCCAGCCGCGAAAACCCCAGCCGTGCCGATTCCCGCCGCAATTCGCCCAGAAGCGGCCCCGTGCCCTGCCGGGCGGCGGCCCCGTTCGCGGCGGTGAGATCGTCGTGCGATTCCATCGGAATGGTGGCCCAGTAGGGCCGGGACGGCGGTGTGGATACGTCGGCGCGGGAGGCGGTCTGTCGGCAAGCGGGGGCGAGTGGGGCGGCGTCAGGATTCACGCCGGCAGGGATCGCCCAGGTGCTCGCCGGGGGCAACTTTACGCAGCACGGCACGGAACTGGTCTGGACCCATGCGGACCACTCGCTATCCTCCCGGCCCAGCAGCGTCTTTTCAGGCCCAGATTGTGCTCTCTGATTCATCCTGTCCAGCCCGACGGCCTGTTTTCCAACCGCCAGCCCGCGGAGTATGAGCAGTGTTGCAACTTTCCCGCTGTCGCCCCGAGCCCACTCGGCACCAGCATGATGCCGCCCCCCGGGACGGCGTGTCTCGACTCCGCGACCACGGATCCTATCTCTGCCTCGCCACGGCGGCACTCGCGGCCGTGGCCCTGCTCGGCCTCGCCGGCTGCCAGACCCCACCGCAGACGGCAGCGCCCGTTTATGGCAGCACGGTCGCACCGCCAGCCACCGGCATGATCGGACAGCCTGCCGCCTATGGCAGCTACGCCGCGGCCCCCCAGAACGTTGCCCACCCAGGCACGGCTCCGATGCCCGGGCCGGCCACGAGTTGGCAGGGCGTCGCCCAGCCTGCCGCACCGGCGACAAACACCTGGAGCTGGGCGCAGTCGGGGAACAACGCGGCACCGCCCGCCATCCAGCAGCCGCAGAGCATGCAGCAATACGGCAACCAGTTGGCGAATCAGGCGAATCAGTATCAGCAGAACCTCACCAACCAGGCGCAGCAATACGCCAACCAGATGCAGGCCCAGCCGCAGCAGTATGCCAATCAGGTCCAGCAGTCGTTGACCGCGCAGCAGCAACAGCTCGCCAACCAGATGCAAAACACGGCGAACCAATACCAGCAGGGCTTCAACAATCAGGCCCAGCAATTGAACAACCAGTTTCAACAGGGCATGCAGGGCGCGAACAACCAGCTCCAGCAGGCCATGCCGCAGATGCCCGCCGGGCCTCAGCAGCAGACCGCCAACGGCAACTGGTGGCCCTTCTCCGACACGAGCGCCATGCCGCCAGCGCGATCCATTCCAGTCCAGCCGGCCCGCTACTGAATGCATGTGAGACGTCCTTGCCCGCCAACGCCTTGCCCCCCTCGGGGGTGCCGCGGATACTTGGCACTGTGGGCTCGTGACGGCATCCATCATGGCGGGAGCAGCGACGATGTTTGAGTGGCTGGAAGGAATCGCTCCGCGACTCGGCGTCGGCACCCGCCCCGCGATCAACGCCTCCACCTGGCGGATGGTTTCCCGCATCGAGGCCCTCGCCCCCGAGATGGAGTCGCTCAACGACCTCGCCCTCAAGCGGTTGGGCAGATCGCTTTCCTACCGGGCCCGCGCGGGCGAACCGGCCGACTCGCTGTTGATCGAGAGCTTTGCCGCCACCCGCGAGGCCGGCCGGCGGCGGATCGGCATGCGTCATTACGACGTCCAGCTGCTGGCTGGCATCGCCCTCGTGCACGGCGCGATCGTCGAGATGCAGACGGGCGAGGGAAAGACGCTCGTGGCCACGCTGCCGCTGGTGCTCTACTCGCTCTCCGGTCGCGGAGCGCATCTTGCCACGGTCAACGACTACCTCGCCAAACGCGACGCCGAGTGGATGACACCGATCTACGAGGCCCTCGGCCTGAGCGTGGGCATCGTGCAGTCCCAGCAGGATTTCGACGCACGACGCAAGGCCTACGCATGCGACGTCACCTACGGCACGGCGGGCGAGTTTGGCTTCGACTTCCTCAAGGACCGCCTGATGAACCGTGAGCTCGCCGAAGGACGCGGCGATCTGGGCGCCATGCTCACAGGCACAACCCCGGGCGGTGCCTCCAAGCTTCTGCAGAGGCCCTACTGGTTCGCGCTGGTCGACGAGGCCGACAACGTGCTCATCGACGACGCGAGAACGCCGCTGATCATCGCGTCGCCCCCCGGCGAAGCCCAGGCCACCGAGCAAACGCTCTTTCGGTTCGCCGCGCAGGCCGCCTTGGAATTGCAGGCCGACGAGGATTTCGAGGTCGAGCAGCAAAAACAGACCTGCGAACTGCTGGGCCGCGGCCGCAGCCGCGTGCGGGCCATGAAGCGGCCCGACGCGATCGAGTCGGTGAGCCTGCTGGCGATCTACGAGGCCGTCGAACGGGCGGTGCGGGCTCGGCGGTTCTTCATCCGAGACCGGCAGTATGTCGTCCGCGACGGCAAGGTCGTGATCATCGACGAATCGACCGGCCGTGCCGCCGAAGGCCGCAACTGGCGGGACGGCCTGCATCAGGCCGTCGAGGCTCAGGAACAGATCGAGATCTCCGTGCCGTCCGGGCATGCGGCACGAGTCACCCTCCAAAACCTGTTCGCCCGCTGGCCACACCTGGCTGGCATGACAGGCACGATCGCGACCAGCGCCGGGGAACTCGCACGGACCTACGACGTGGCGGTGGCCGTGGTGCCCACCAACCGCCCCGCGATCCGCCAACGGCTCGTGCCGGCGGTCTGCGTGAACCAGGCCGAGAAATTCGCGAGAATCGTCACCGAGACGAAGGAAATGCACGCCCTCGGCAGGCCCGTGCTCATCGGCACGCGGTCGATCGACAAATCGGAGGAGCTGTCGCGGCTGCTGGAGGGGGCGGGCCTGCAGCACACCGTGCTCAACGCGCGGCATATCGAGAAGGAGGCCGAGATCGTGTCGCAGGCGGGCCAGCAAGGCCAGATCACGGTCTCCACGAACATGGCTGGTCGCGGCACCGACATCAAGCTGGGAGAGGGAGTCCATGAGCTGGGCGGGCTGCACGTGATCTGCACCGAACTGCACGAATCAGCGCGGATCGACCGGCAGCTCGTCGGCCGCTGCGGCCGGCAGGGCGACCCTGGCACCTGGCGGCAGTATGTGTCGCTCGACGACGACATCCTCGTTCAGGGCTATGGTGCGGCCCGCGCCCGCCGCACCGTGGCACGACTCACTGGCCGACTGGACAGCGATCCGGAGCGGCTGTTGGCGGTGTTTCGGCGGGCGCAGCGGCGGGTTGAAGCCCGGCACGTGCGGCAGCGGCGGCTGCTTGAATATGTCGAACGGCAGCGTGCCGAGGCCCATATCCAGATGAGCCAGGACCCCTATCTTGACGCCGCCTCGTGACGATTCGCCGCGGCACGGAACATTTCTCGGCCGGATTCTGCCGGTATGATGCTGCCATGCAGATGCCGCCACGCTTCTTCCTCATCTCGTTCGCCATGCTGCTGTCGGCGGTCCCCGTCGCCGACGCCGAAGATGCCGCTGGCCGCGAGCCGGCCGCCGATGGAACGGTTTCCGTCGTGGTGGCGTCGACCACGGGCGGCCGCGGGGCACAGGCTGCCGCCAGCGTGGCCACCGACGTGCTTTCCCAATCGCTCGAACCGCTTGAAGCCGTCGCTCAGGCCGGTGCAGCCGCGGGGCCGCGGGCGGCGGCGTATGCCCGTCCCTTGCCGCTGGTGGAGGCGCTCGAGCGGTCGGGGGACCGTGCGCGGCGGCTCTGGATCTCGCAGGCCTATTGGAAGGTGTCGGCGGGATTCGCCATGCTCCGATGGACCACCGAAGCGCTCGAGCGGCTGGAACTCATCGCCCCCGGCGGCGATCCCCACGATCGGGCCGTGCTCGACGTGGCGTTGGCCGCGGCGAGAGCCGATCTGGCCGACGCCCGCGCCGAACTCGTCGCTGCCCAGCAGGAACTGGTCGATCTCGTCCGACTCCCCGCCGGCGAACCGTTGCCATGGCCCATCGACCGTCCGCTGGCGGGCCCCTACCAGACGCACTTCGAAACGATCTTCGCGACTCGTCCGGCCACAGGCCGCATCCGGGCGATCGTCCGGATGCTGCCCTCGAAGCACGAGGCGCTCGAAGCCCGCGCCGCGGCCGTCGTGGCGGCCCAAAAGGCGATGCAGATGGCGGAGGCCGATCACGCCAAGGGACAGCGTCCGATCGAGGCGGTGACCGCCGCCCACGCTGCGGTCACCAGTCAGCAGCGGGAATTCGTGAAGGTGATGCGGGCTTACAACCTGGACATCGCCGAATACGCGATGGCGGTGGCCGATCTGTCCGTGCCCGACGACCGCTTCGTCTCGATGCTGATCGGCACGCCGATCCAGTGGCGGCCCCAGCCTGCGGCACAGCCGCAATCCGCGACTGCGCCGCAGGCTGGGGCTGTGCCGCAGGCTGGGGTTCCGACACCGCCCGCCGCCGCGCCCCCCCCGGTACCGCCGGCCAACTAAGGCCTTGGTCCCGTGCCTCGCGGCCCCGATTTTCCCGGTGTTTTTCCAGTCGGCACGCTGTTTTTTGGGATTTCCCGCGCCTCGTGGGTATCGTCGAGAGATCCTTTCTCCGCACCACGGCCCCGCGACCGCCCGGCATCATGATCGTGCAGCGGCTTCACGACGAAGCAACCCGTCCCCTGTCGGCGATGATCGTCGACGGCCATCAGTCATCCGTGCGCCAGCTCAAGGCGGCGATCAAGGATCACCCCCGGCTCGCGATCGGGTGCACGGTGAGAACGATCGCTTCGGCAATTGATCAGGCGGCAGAGCTCCGACCCGACGTGGTCTTTCTCGATGTGTCCGTGGCCGACGGCGAGGGCCTGACCGCAGTCGCCCAGCACTTCGCCCCGGAGAGGGCGATCGTGGTCGTCGCCGACCGGCCCGACTTCGCCTTCGAGGCCTTCGAATTCGGAGCCGTCGATTATCTGCTCAAGCCGATCCGTGCGGAACGGTTGCGGGCCACGCTGCGTCGGATCGACAGGTTTTTCGTCTACTCCAACGAACCGCAGGAAGACGCGGGCTCAGGTTCGTTGTTCATGCCGCTGACGTCCGCCGACCGCGTGCCGATCCCATCCCGTGAATCCACCCACGGCAAAACGACCGACCTCGTGCCCGTGGCCGACGTGATCTGGGTCGAGTCGTTGCAAAACTACTCGGTCGTGCAACTGCCGGGCCACGACCGCCGCCCGATCAAGCGGACGCTCACCGAGTGGGAATCGTTGCTTCCGGGAAGGGAATTCGTGCGGATCGGTCGTTTCCATCTGATCCAGCTCGCAAAACTCAAGACGATCACGTCGCCGTCGCGGAACGAATGGCTGGCCCATTTTCATGACGTCGGGCAGCCGCTTCGGCTGGGACGGGCGGCGGCGAGTAAGCTGAAGGGAATCCTCCGCGGGTCGTGCCCCGCGTGATCGCCTCCTGACCGGCATACCATGTCCGCCATCACAGCCGCCCCCAGCCGCCCCGTCGGCCGCAGTGCCGCCGTGGCACCGCTCACCATCGGTTCGGTGGTCGTCGACCCGCCGGTGCTGCAGGCACCGATGGCGGGCTACACGAACTATGCCTACCGGCAGGTGGTCCGAGAGTGCGGCGGGGCGGGGCTGCTGGCCACCGAGATGATCGCCGCCCGCAGCGCCACCTGGCTGGAAACGAATCGCGGCGAACATCCCGACCGGCTCTGGGGCGTGCGGGAGGAACCGCGGCCGCTGGCCGTGCAGATGTGGGACAACGATCCAGACAACCTCGCGCAGGTGGGCCGGAGGCTCGCCAAGGATTTTCTGGTCAGCGTCGTCGATCTCAACTTCGGCTGCCCCGTGCGGCAGGTGACGGAGAAGGCGCACAGCGGGTCATGGCTGCTGCGGGATCCAGACCGCGTCGGCACGATCGTGCGGCGCGTGGTCGAGGCGTGCGACGGCGTGCCTGTCACGGCAAAAATCCGCCTGGGCTGCGCCGACAGCTGCCGCACCGCCGTCGAGGTGGCCCAGCGGATCGAGGAGGCCGGAGCCTCCTGCCTCACGGTGCACGGCCGCATGGCGTCGCAGTTCTTCACCGGCAGGGCCGACTGGCAGGCGATCGCGGAGGTGAAGCGGAGCGTGTCGCGGATGCCGGTCGTGGGGAACGGCGACATCGATTCCGCGGAGACGGCCGTTGCCAGGCTCCGCGAGAGCGGCGTCGATGGCGTGATGATCGCCCGGGAAGCGCTCGCGCGGCCGTGGATCTTCGCCCAAGTCGCGGCGATTCTGCGGGGCGAGCCGATGCCGCCCGACCCCACTCTTGCCGAGCAGCGGGAACTGGTGCTCCACCACTACGATCTGGTCTGTCAGCGGTTCGGCGTGGAGCGGGGCACGCTGCTGATGCGAAAATTCGCCTGTGCGTATGCGCAGGGCCTGCCGGGCGCCCGCGACTTCCGAGGAAAGGTGTCGCGGGTAACCACCCGGGAGGAGTTCCTCGATTCCATGGCGACGAGTTTCCCGAGGCAGCCCCCCGCATGACGCCCACCAACCGGTGGCAGAACCGCCGTACCTCTGGCAAAAGCCGCACGAGCGATTATTCGCAGGTTGTCTTGTCAAAAAACAGCGGACGCATAAAGTAGGGGTATGAGTCACCACGCCGCCCCCACCGAACATCGTGCCTCCGACGAGGCCCTCATCGAGCTGCTGCGGGTGGAAAACACGCTGGGCATTGGTGCAATTGCCGAGCGAATGGGCGTGACGGCGACCGCGGTGCGCCAGCGGCTCGACCGGCTCATGCGGGCCGGTCTTGTTGGCCGCACGACGGTTTCCGATGGTCTCGCCGCGGCTGGGGTGCCTGTCTCGGGCCGCCTGCGGGGCAGGCCGTCGCATGTCTATAGCCTGACTGAAAAGGGCCGGCGGACCGGCGGTGACAATTTCCGCGACCTGGCGCTGGTGCTCTGGCGGGAGATCCGCAGTGTCCGCGAACCGGCCGTTCGCCAAGGCCTGATCTCTCGGATCGGCGCCGCCATGGCCGGCATGTACCGCCAAGAGGTTTCCGGTGCGACGCCCCGGCAGCGGCTGGAAAGCACGGC
This sequence comes from uncultured Candidatus Kuenenia sp., assembly GCA_964581055.1. Classification (GTDB taxonomy): domain Bacteria; phylum Planctomycetota; class Planctomycetia; order Pirellulales; family UBA1268; genus CAMCQY01. Next base: position 22,350 of record CAZOMJ010000040.1, on the reverse strand, counting down.
CCGGATCCTGCAGGAACGCCGTATTTCCTGCGGCGTGGACGCCTCCACGGGCCCTGCGAGCGGTGGCCTTTCGGTGCTCACGAGCTACGCCTGCCCCTACCCTGAACTGGCGGAGCAGGATCGCGGCATCTGTGCCGCCGAACGGCTGATGCTCCAAGAATTGGTCGGCTCGGCCGTGCAGCTGTCCGAGTGCCGGCTGGACGGCGCCCCCTGCTGCCGGTTCACCGTGACCAGCGACGATGGCCCCACCAGCGTCGAGGACGACGGCCTGCCACCGAGCGACGCCACTTGCATCCAACCCGGCTGAAGCATCGAATGCCGAAGGCTTACCACCACCATTACCTCTTTCTGTGCACCTGACACGCGGAGCCCCCCCATGACACAACCACTGGTCAATCCGACACCCTGGATCGAGGGCCGTTTCGAGGAAAACATGGTCCTCACGACGGTCGAGCAGGCCATCAACTGGGCCCGGCAGTCGAGCATCTGGCCGATGACGTTCGGGCTCGCCTGCTGCGCCATCGAGATGATGGCCGCCGGTGCCAGTCGCTACGATCTCGACCGCTTCGGTGCCGGTGCCTTCCGGGCGACGCCTCGTCAGGCCGATCTGATGATCGTGGCCGGCACGGTCACCTACAAGATGGCCAGCCGCGTCCGCCGTCTCTACAACCTGATGCCCGATCCGAAATACGTGATCGCCATGGGTGCCTGCACCACCGGCGGCGGCCCCTACTTCAAATGGGGCTACCACGTCGTGAAGGGCGTCGACCTGGTCGTGCCCGTCGATGTCTACGTGCCCGGCTGCCCGCCCCGTCCGGAGAGCCTGCTGGAGGGGCTGATGCGGATTCAGGACAAGATTCAGGGGCAGCGGATCGCGAAACGGGTAGGAAGCACAGGCAAGGTCGATGACGAACTCCCGGTGCCGCACCACTCCGGCTACGTGGTGTCACCGGTCGAAGACGGCAGCCTCGTGTTCGACCACCAGAAGGTGCAGTCCTGAAACGGCACGTGCCGAACAGGGTGATTCGGATCGGAAACCGAGCGGCTGAAAACGGAAGATTGCTGGAACACTGGAACCCTTGGAACGTCAGATGACCGCGCATTCGCAGGAAAAAATGCATTCGCAGGAAAAGCTCGTAATCTCCGGACTGCACGCCGCGGTAGACGGCCAAGAGATCCTCAAGGGTGTCGACCTGGAAATCGGCCGCGGAGAGATCCACGCATTGATGGGCCCCAACGGCTCCGGCAAGAGCACGCTGGGCTACTGCATCATGGGCCATCCGTCCTACGAAGTGACCGCCGGTTCGATCGAACTGGTGGAGGCCGATGGAACACGGCACGACCTGCTCGCGATGGAGCCTGACCAACGGGCCCGCGCGGGTGTCTTCCTCGCCTTTCAACGACCGATGTCCATCCCTGGCGTGCGGCTGGCCGATTTCCTGCGGCATGCCGTGACGAACGTCCGCAATCCGGATCGCAAAGAGGGCCAGGAACTGATGCCGATGCGGGACTTCCGCAGCGAGCTCAAGGCCAAGATGGCGGATCTCTCGATCGACACTGAGTTCGCCCGGCGGTACGTCAACGACGGATTTTCCGGCGGCGAAATGAAGCGGGCCGAGATTCTGCAGCTCGCCATGCTCCGCCCCAAGTTCGCGATCCTCGACGAGACCGACAGCGGCCTCGACGCCGACGCCGTGCGACTTGCCAGCCAGAGCATCGCCCGTATCGGTGGAGCCGAAATGGGCATCCTGATCATCACGCACCACGAACAATTGCTCGAGCACAACATCCCGCTGCGGACGCACGTGATGCTCGGCGGCCGGATCGTCGAATCGGGTGGTCCGGAACTGGCCGCCGAATTGCACAAGAAGGGCTACGAGCGGATCCGCGCAGCCTATCCCGAAGCCGCGGCCGCGGAGCGGTCGATGCAGGATGCACTCGGCACCGAACCCGCCCACGCAGCCCACCCCGTCACCGCCTGACATCACAGCCTGTCACCCGAAGGAAATCACCATGGCCACCGGTTTCAATCAAACATCGCTCGAATCGAGCACGATCGCGGTCGGCACGGGCGACGCCATCGGCGAGATCAACAAGTACGACTTCCGCACCGACACCCCGGCCGTCTTCAAGGCCCGCCGCGGTCTCGATGCGACCATCGTCTCGCAGATCTCGGAGATGAAGCGGGAGCCTGCCTGGATGCGAGATTTCCGACTGAAGTCGTTGGAGATCTTCCACTCCAAGCCGATGCCCCACTGGGGCGGTGACATCGCCGTCGACTTCCAGGACATCTTCTACTACCTGAAGCCGGCCGAGCAGCAGGGCAAGACCTGGGAGGAGGTGCCCGACGCCATCAAGAAAACGTTCGACCGCCTGGGCATCCCGGAGGCCGAGCGGAAGTTTCTCTCGGGCGTGAAGGCCCAGTTCGAGAGCGAGGTGGTCTACGGCTCGCTCCAGGAAGATCTGTCGAAGCAGGGGGTGATCTTCACCGACACCGACACGGCCGTCCGCGAGCATCCCGACCTGCTCCGCGAGTATTTCGGCCGGATCATCCCCCCCACCGACAACAAGTTCGCCGCCCTCAACTCGGCGGTCTGGTCGGGCGGCTCGTTCATTTACGTGCCCAAAGGCGTGAAGATCGAGTTCCCGCTGCAGGCCTACTTCCGGATCAATGCCGAGAGCATGGGGCAGTTCGAGCGGACGCTGATCATCGTCGACGAGGGTGCGCAGGTGCACTACGTCGAGGGCTGCACGGCCCCGATGTATTCCACCGAGAGCCTGCACTCGGCGGTGGTGGAGATCGTCGTTAAAAAACATGGCCGCTGCCGCTACACCACGATTCAGAACTGGGCCAACAACATCTACAACCTCGTCACCAAGCGAGCCATGGCCTACGAGGGAGCGATGATGGAGTGGATCGACGGCAACCTCGGCAGCCATCTGACGATGAAATACCCTGCCGTCTACATGATGGAGCCCGGCGCCCGTGGCGAGATCCTCTCGATCGCGTTCGCTTCGGCGGGCCAACACCAGGACGCCGGTGCGAAACTCGTGCATGCCGCCCCCAACACGTCCGGTCGAATCGTCTCCAAGAGTATCTCGAAGAATGGTGGCCGGGCCAGCTATCGCGGACTCGTCCGCGTGGAGCCGGGGGCCCGCAAGAGCCGCTCGAGCGTGGTCTGCGACGCCCTGATCCTCGACGACAAGAGCCGCAGCGACACCTACCCCTACATCGAGATCGAGGAGCAGGATGTTTCCATCGGACACGAGGCGAGCGTCTCGAAGATCGGCGAGGAGCAACTGTTCTATCTCACCAGCCGCGGGCTCACCGAGGCGGAGGCGAGCACGATGATCGTGGGCGGCTTCATCGAACCGCTCGTGAAGGAGTTGCCGATGGAATATGCCGTGGAGATGAACCGGCTCATCGAGTTGCAAATGGAAGGCTCGGTGGGGTGATCCGATTCCGATGCCCTCCACACCCATGACCACACCCGTAGCCCCCGCCCTCTCCGCCACATTCGACCGCGCAACCTTCGAGCGGTTGCTCGCCGACCAGCACTCTGGCCTGCCAGTCCCCGCCTGGGCGAACGACCGCCGTCGAGCTGCCTTCGACACGCTCGAGTCACTCGCCCTTCCCGATCGCCGCGACGAGAACTGGATGCGGACCGACATCCGCCTCTTCAAGGCGAAGGCATGGGGGCCGCGGCGCCGACCCGGCCCCGAAGCCCCGGTGCCCACGGGACTGCTCGCTGACTTCCTGGCGGGCGACGCCTCTGGCGGCGAGACGTTTTTCGACGACGCGCCCCGAACGACAGGCACCCGCACGCAACTCGCAGGGCGCCTGCTGTCGCTCGACGGCCATGTGCTCCACGAGGAACTCGACCCGGCCCTCGCCGCCCGGGGCGTGCTGTTCGGCTCGGCCGATCGGCTGCTCGCCACGCATGGCGACCTGTTCGAGCAGCACTGGTTCTCGGTGATCGATTCGCGGAGCGACTGGTTCGCGGCGCTGCACGCGGCGTTTCATACCGCCAGCACGGTGCTTTATGTGCCACCCGGCGTGCGGATTGCCGAACCACTGCACGTGCTCTCAGGGCTCGGCGAGGGCGGCGTCGACACCTCGCACGTGCTCGTCGTGCTCGGCGAGGGTGCGGAGGCGACGGTGCTCACGGAGACAGCCGGCGGCGGCAGCGCCGGCGGAGCGGGCTCGGGGTTCCACTGCGGGGGCACCGAGATCATCGTCGGACGCAATGCCTTCCTGCGGATGGTCAATCTGCAGAACTGGAGCACGGGCGTCTGGCATTTCGCCAGGCAGAAAGCGGTGGTGCACGAGAATGGCCGGCTGCAATGGACGCTCGGCGCACTCGGCAGCAGGCTCTCGCAGGTGGCACAGGACGTCGCGCTCGCGGGCCGGTCTGCATCCGCCCAGGTCAACGGCGTGATGTTCACTGAGGGGAGACAACAACTCGTCTACAACACCCTCCAGCATCACGAGGCCCCCGGCTGCAAGAGTGACCTGCTCTACAAGGGCGGCCTTCAGGACCGCTCCCGGCTCGTCTGGCGGGGCATGATCAAGGTGGACAAGGCCGCGCAGAAGACCGACGGCTATCAGCGAAACGACAACCTCATGCTCTCGCGCGAGGCCCGGGCCGACTCGATCCCCGGGCTGGAGATCGAGGCCGACGATGTCCGCTGCACGCACGGCGCCACCAGCGGCCGCGTGGACGAGGAGCAGATCTTCTATGCCCAGGCCCGCGGTCTCTCCGCCGACGAGGCGGCCCGTCTCGTGGTGGCCGGCTTCTTCCAGCAGGTCTTCGATCGGATCACGATTCTCCCGGTTCGCGAGGCGCTCGCCCGGGCGATCGGCAGCCGCATTCGCCGCATTTCCTGAAGGAACACAATGACCGAGTTCACCCGCGTGGCCGACGTGTCTGAAGTGCCCGATCCGGGCAAACTCCTGGTCGAAGTCGAGGGCGAGGTGGTCGCGCTCTTCCACGTGGAGGGCCGCTTCTACGCGCTCGACGACGTGTGCACGCACGATGGCGGCCCGCTCGTCGACGGCGAGCTCGTCGGCTACAAGATCGCCTGCCCGCGGCACGGGGCGAAGTTCGACATCCGCACCGGCGCCGCGCTCTCGATGCCGGCCGTGCGGCCGACGAGAGCCCACGCCGTCAAGGTGGAGGACGGTGGCGTGTGGGTGGCGCTGGGTGCCGGGGCCACGCCCGGCCCGAACAATCAGGCGGCCGACTTCCGGAGCTACACACCGACCAACACCGCCAGCGCCGCTGCCGAAGCCTCTCCCGCATCGCAAGCCCCCGCCGCCGCACCGGCGGCGGTGACAGCAACGCCCGCCCCCGGCGGCGCGACGGTGACTGCAACGGACGGCGTCCCCAGCGAAGAGGTGGTCCGCGAGTGGCTCAAGGAAGTGAAGGATCCGGAACTGTTCGTGAACATCGTCGATCTGGGGCTGATCTACGGCGTCACGCTCTCGCCGGCGGCCGATGCGCCCGGAAAGCAGCACGTGTCGATCGACATGACGATGACGAGCCCCGCCTGTCCGGCAGGTCCTCAATTGATCGCCGATACGAAGCGAGCGGTCGGCAGCCGCGATTCCATTGCGGCCGTCGAGGTGCGGATCGTGATGGATCCTCCCTGGACGCCCGACCGCATGACCGACGCCGCCCGCGATCAGCTCGGCATCTTCTAACTTCACGAAAAACATCGCATCGTGCGATTTTTTCATGGCGGGCCTCCGCCCGCTGGTGCTGCCCCGGCCGAAGGGCCTAGTGCTGTGGCGCCATGTGTCTTTGTGTCTTGCAGAATCCGTGAGGGGCTCGCCATGGCCCGGGAGCCGGCGTTGCTGACCAGCGCAGGAAGATGCCCTAGCGAACGTCCGGCGACGGGACATGGGCAGCCCCAAACCGTCGCCGGCGAACCAATGCGGGAAGCTACTTACGCGCTCTTGTGCCGGGCAGCCTCGCGGATCGGCACCACCGGTTCCGTGCCGGCGACGTTCCGATCGTTGATGACGTAGGTGCTGCCGTTGTTCTCCGGCAGGTCGAACATGATGTCGAGCATCACGTCCTCCAGGATCGACCGCAGCCCACGGGCTCCGGTCTCCTTCCGCATCGCCTTGCGGGCGATCGCCGCCAGCGCCTCGTCGGTGAACTCGAGTTTGCAGTTCTCGACACCGAACAGTTTCTGATACTGCTTCACGAGCGCGTTCTTCGGCTCGCGAAGCACTTTCACCAGCGCCGTCTCGTCGAGCGGTTGCAGCGAGGAGATCACTGGCAGACGGCCCACCAATTCGGGGATCAGGCCGAATTCGAGGATGTCGTCGGAGTCGACCTGCGGCAGCAGTTCCGAGAGATCGGCGTCGCCGCGGTAGCCGCTGGGCTGACCGAAGCCGATCGTCCGCTTGCCGAGACGCCGGGCGATGATCTTGTCGATGCCGACGAAAGTGCCGCCGCAGATGAACAGGATGTTCGACGTGTCGATCTGGATGTACTGCTGCTCGGGGTGCTTGCGGCCGCCCTGGGGCGGGACGTTGGCCACGGTGCCCTCGAGCATCTTCAAGAGCGCCTGCTGCACGCCCTCGCCGGAGACGTCACGGGTGATCGAGACGTTTTGGCTGGTCTTGCCGATCTTGTCGATCTCGTCGATGTAGAGCACGCCCCGCTGGGCGGCCTCGATGTCGAAATCGGCGGCGTTGAGTAGTTTGAGGAGGAGGTTTTCAACGTCCTCGCCCACGTAGCCCGCCTCGGTGAGCGTGGTGGCGTCACCGATGGCGAACGGCACGTCCAGGATCTTGGCCAGCGTGCGTGCCAGCAGCGTTTTGCCAGAGCCGGTGGGGCCGAGCATCAGGATGTTGGACTTGTCGACCTCGACGTCTCCGCCCTCGCTGCCGAGATTAAGACGCTTGTAGTGGCTGTGGACGGCGACCGCGAGCACCCGCTTGGCGTGCTGCTGGCCGATCACGTATTGATCGAGATGACTGACGATCTCGCGGGGCGACGGGATGGTCGTGAAGAGTTGCTTGCTCGTGCCGCGGCGCCGCTTCTCCTGATCCAGGATCGACTGGCAGAGGTCGATGCACTCGCCGCAGATGTAGACGTCGCCCGGCCCCTCGACCAGCGGTCCCACGTCGCGGTAGCTCTTGCGACAGAACGAACAGAAGGCGTTCTTCTTGGTCGTCCCGCCTGCACCACGGCGTCCGAGCCCACCGACGTCTTTCCCTGATGGCATGCTTCAGTTCCTCGAGAAATCGATCCCCACCCGTTTACAACAGACCGCCGCTTGCCGCCCTACGACGGCCCCGGCCGCTGCTGGCGGTCGGGTTCCTTCGCATCGCGCCGCACGTGCGGTTCGACGAGCGTAGATATTTTTCGGTATTCCTCTTCGCTAAGCACACCCTTGTCGCGGAGATTTTTATAGCCGACAAGCGAGCTTTCCCAATCGCCATGATCGCTACCCGATTCGAGCCACCGCGACCTGACTGCGACGATCGCAGCGATCCCGACGGCCACGATGAGCCCGAGCAGCACCGCACTGAACAGAAACGCTTGCAATGAAAGCAGCCCCGTTGCAAAGGGTCGTCGCCCGAAAAGAGGTGCCTGTTCCAAAAACACCAACGCGGCACTTCACGACGCAGTCATTATGGTCGCCGGCTCCGCTTTGGGTCCAGAAAGTTCCTCCCAGTTTTCGCAGGCTCCTCAGGCTGTGGCAATGGCAAAGATGGCAGCGTCAAAAACGGGCCGGTTTTCCCGCTTGTGACGAAAAAACGCGACTTTCCACGCGGGATGGCCGATTTCCCCCGATATGGTGAGATCCGCACAACGACACTTGCTGACAGGCCCATCCTATGGGCCGCTGCACCGAATCGCGATCGCCGTCACGGTCGCGTGGGTGGCCGGCACGGGCGGCCTGACTCCATGCCGGGCCGCGGCTGCGGCCGCGGTCCCCGCTGAGCAGGCCAGGTTGCCAGAACTGGTGCGTACCAAGCACCGTTCATTTTCGATCCCATTCCGCCTGCCCGCCGCCCAAGACGCCGACGCCGCACCGCAGCGGGTCGTGATGAGCGTGTCGAAGGATCTGGGCGGCACGTGGGAAGCAGCCGGTGAAGTTGCACCAGCGGCCGGCACATTCACTTACCAGGCCGGGGCGGACGGCGAATATTGGTTCCGTCTACGGGCGGTGGATCGCAAGGGGCGGGCCCGCGGCGGCGAAGGCCCCGACATGCGGGTGCTCGTCGATGCAGCCGGTCCGCGGCTCGCGGCCCGGGTCTGGAAAGGGGCGGATGGCGAGATCCTGTGCCGCTACGCCGCCATCGACGACTCGATCCGCATGGAGTCACTGAAGCTCGAATATCGCACCGCCGACGCACAGGGCTGGAAGACGATCGCCGCCGAAGGCGTGCTCTCCCGTGAATCTCCGGCACACCTCGTCGGCGAGGAAATCTGGTGGGCGGGCGAAAAGGTGGAGTCTTTGACGGCACGAATCACCGTGTCCGACTCCGCCGGCAATCAGACCGTGCGGCAGTTCACGATGGAACCGACCGATCCCAACATCGACCAGACCGCGTTGGCACAGGAGCTCGGTGCCCCCAGCCTGCCCGCGCAGGCGGCGTCGCAGGAAGATGTCGTCTCCCGACCGGTCACCCAGGCTTCCCAGGCAACCGATGCAGCCCGCCCTGCCGGTGGCTGGACGGCGGAAACCGCCGCTGCCTGGTCCTCCGAGCAGCCACGTGTTCCCTCCACGCAGAACGGTCGGGTCAGCGAACAGCAGAGCGTGCTGGTCAGCCGAACGGGAGGTTCTGCGGTGGCCTCCACCGACCCGACCGGCGGCCGCAGCCTGCTGGCATCGACCTCCGCAGGCATCCCCTCCCAGATGCCGCCCGCACTGCAGGGCGGGCCACAGCCGCTGGAATACCGCGGCAAGCCGCTGCAGCTCTCCCGGTCGCGCCGCTTCGCGTGGGATTACGAAATGCCAGCCGAACGGCCGAACGCGACCCGCCTGCGGGTGGAACTCTGGAGCACCCGGGACGGCGGGCTCTCGTGGCAGAAGGCTGCCGTGGATGATGACGCCGCGAGCCCCATCAACGTGGTGCTGCCAGCGGCGGGTCTCTACGGCTTCCGTCTGGAGATCATGCCAGACGTACCGGACGCCAGCGCGGGCCCGCGGCCGGGTGACGCGGCCGAGAGTTGGATCGGCATCGACGAGGATCCGCCTCACGTCGAGTTCCTCGGCGCCGCGAGGCTGTCCGAAAGCGAGACCAGCGGCATCGTGATCCGCTACACGTCGCGTGACCAGCTGCCCGCACCGAAAACCGCCCGGCTCCTCTTCTCTCCCAACGCGGAAGGCCCGTGGGCCACGATCGCCACCGCCGTCGACAATCAGGGGGAATACCGCTGGCAGCCGGATCGGGCGACGCCGGCACGCGTCTATCTCCGGATCGAGATTGCCGACGCCGCCGGGAATGTCGGCGCCGCCACGAGCCCGGAGCCCGTCACGGTATCGACCACCCGCGTCGTCGGCCGTCTCGGCGGCGTTCGCACGCTGCCGGCGACGCCCTGACTGCAACAGCCCCCCGTGGCGGCACGTTTTTAACTTGCCTATGCCCCTGCCCTTCGTGGCGGCAAGTTTTTAACTTGCCCATGCCCCTGCCCCGGGCCGGCCCGGTCCCCGACCCGCTACACTGACGGTTCCTCCGTGGAGAGCCGTGCCCGTGCCCGACGCCGTCAGTGCCCTCGATATCCTCCAGAAGCCCGCCGACTGGTCGCTCGGCACGCCGTCGCTCGTCGCATTGGTCGGCGACGAGCCCTTCCTCGCGGGCCACATGCTCGCCCTGCTCCGCGACCGCCTCTGCCCCGACGAGGCCGACCGGGCGTGGGCATGGCGGGAGTTTTCCGGCGAAGCCGCTCCCGATCCACGCGATGTCTTCGACGAGGCGGCCACGGTGCCGCTCTTCGCCGGAGCAACCCGCGCGGCCGTCGTGCGGTCTGCCGATGGCTTCGTGACGGCAGCCCGTGAGCCACTCGAAAAGCTCGCCAGTTCCCCCCGGGGCGCCGCTGGCGGCCGCGGGATTGTGATCCTCGAAGTGAAGAGCCTGCCGGCAAACACCCGGCTGGCCAAGGCGGTGGCGAAGCACGGCCTCATCATCGACATCACGATCCCACAGCGGGCCAACCTCGCGGCCTGGGTACGGCAATGGTCGCAGTCGCGGCACGGCATCCTGCTGGCAGCCACAACGGCGCAGCGGCTGCTCGAACGGCTCGGCGACAACCTCGGACAGGTCGATCAGGCGTTGGCCCGCCTCGCCGCCGCCACCGATCCGGCCGCAAAGAAAACGGCCATCCAGCCCGAGGCGATCGACGACATTGCCGGCAGCCCGCTGGAACGAACCGCCTGGGGCATGATCGACGCCGCTGCCACCGGCGATGCCCGTGAGGCCGTCGCCCAACTTGCCGCACTGCTCGCGGCAGGCGAAAATCCGATCGGCATCAGCGCCCAGATCGCGTCGGTGGTGCGGCGGCTCTCCACGGCCGCCCGGCTGCTCGCCCTGCCCGCGGGAAATGGCCGGCCTGCCGGCATCGAACAGGCGCTACGGGAGGCCGGCGTAGCGGCCTGGCCAAAGGCACTGGCACAGGCCCGCGAGTCGCTCGGGCAGTTGGGACCGCGCCGGGCCAGGCAGCTTCCCACCGGTCTTTTGGACCTCGATCTTTCACTCAAGAGCGATGCGTCGCGGGGCCTGCGCGCCAGGCTGGCCTTGGAGCGGCTGTTCTGCAAGATGAGCCGTCAGGCCGCACCGTCCAGCCCGACCAAGACACCAGGAGCCCGTCCGTGACTTCCGCTTCCAGCACCGATCCCCGCGACCGTTGGGACAATCCGCTCGCCTCCCGCTACGCCTCGGCCGAGATGTCACGGCTCTGGAGCGACAACCACCGCTACAAGCTCTGGCGGCAGACGTGGCTGGCGCTGGCGGAGGCCGAGGCGGAACTGGGCCTGCCGATCTCGCCCGCGCAGCTCGCCGAGATGCGGGCCCATCTGGAGCCGATCGATTTCGCGAAGGCGGCCGACTACGAGCAGAAGATGCGGCACGATGTCTTCGCGCACCTGCACACGTTTGGCGATGCCTGCCCGCTGGCCCGTCCGATCCTGCATCTCGGAGCGACGAGCGCCTACGTGACCGACAACACCGACCTGATCCTGATGCGGGATTCGCTCGATCTCATCGCGTCCCGGCTGGCCGTGGTGATCGAGCGGCTCGCCGACCGCGCGATGGAGACGCGTGACCTCGTCTGCCTGGGCCGCACCCACCTGCAGCCCGCACAGCCCACCACGATCGGCAAGCGGATCTGTCTCTGGATCCATGATCTCCTGCTCGACCTGGAGGAGGTGCTCACACGTCGGGAGCGTCTCCGGGCCCGCGGGGTGAAGGGCACGACCGGCACGCAGGCCAGCTTTCTCGAACTCTTCGCGGGCGATCACGCCAAGGTGCGGCGACTCGACGAGATCGTGTCGCACAAACTTGGCTTCGACCGCTCCTACGACGTGACCGGGCAGACCTACACGCGGAAGGTCGATTCACAGGTCGTGTCGGTGCTCGCCGGGATCTCGGAATCGACCCACAAGGCGGGGAATGACCTGCGGCTGGCCGCCGCGTGGGCTGAATTGGAGGAGCCGTTCGAGACGGATCAGGTCGGCTCGTCCGCCATGCCCTACAAGCGGAACCCGATGCGGTCCGAACGGATGTGCGGGCTGGCCCGATTCGTGATGGGTTTCACGGCGACCACCAGCCAGACCGCGGCGGTGCAGTGGTTCGAGCGGACGCTCGACGACTCCGCTCCGCGCCGGCTGGTGCTTCCCCAAGCTTTTCTCGCCACGGATGCCCAACTCGTGATCTACGCGAACATCGCCGGCGGCCTGGTCGTGCTCCCCGGCGCGATTCGCCGCAACCTGGAGCACCATCTCCCCTTCCTGGCCAGCGAGCGGCTGCTGATGGCCGCCACGACGGCGGGGGGCGATCGACAGGAACTCCACGAGGCGATCCGTCGCCACAGCCACGCCACCACGGCGCGGATGCGCGACGGGCACGACAACGATCTCGTCGAACGTCTCGCCGGCGACCCGCTCTTTGCGGGCATCGACCTGATTCAGGCGATGGACGTGCCGGGGCTGGCCGGCCGGGCCGCGGCTCAGGTCGAGGAGTTCGTCACGGGCCCGGTGCGTGCGGCGCTGGCGGAATGCCCGACGCGAGCCGCCGAATCGGCGCTGCGGGTGTAGGGACGTAGGCGAGGGGGTCGGCGAACGCTCGAGGAGCATTGGGCCGCCGCGGCCCACGCGACGAGACTTTTTGCCTCTCCCGAAGCCGCTGATCAACCAACACCTACTGCCGTATGCTCACACCCGATCCTGATGCCGCGATTTGCTGCGGTTGCTGCGGCAGTCGGCGCACAGTCCCGAGATGATCAGCCGGTGGCTGCGGGCGCGAAACTGGTGCTGCACCGCCACGGCGTCGCAGATCTTCGCCAGATCGTCGCTGGAAAATTCGATCAGCTTCTGGCACGACGTGCAGTGGAGATGATCGTGCTGCGGGTAGCCGTAGTCGTGCTCGTAGACGGCCCGCCCGCCAAGCACCATCTTGCGCAGCAGTCCGGCATCGACCATCTCGGTGAGCGTGCGATAGACCGTGGGACGGCTGGCCTTCGCTCCCTCCGGCGTCCGACGCAGATCGGCCAGGAGTTGCTCCGCATCGAAGTGCTCGTGGTGGCTGCTGACGTGATCGACGATCACCTGCCGCTGACGCGTGATTCGCTTGCCGCGGGTCTGGAGAAATTCGGCGAACCGCTCTCGCGGCGTCAGCGCGACGTCGACCTTGCCCAGCGAAAAATCGGTTGCGATGGCCATGGGAACTTTCAGAGGAGTGCCGCCACTCACAGTCTAGTCTGCCCGGCGTCGGCTGTCACCAAACGCCAACAGCCGGACCGTTGCCGGTCCGGCTGTTGTTTGGACATTCAGTTCGGCCCGCTGGCAGTTGGCTCAGCCGCCCAGTCGCTCGAGCAGGCGGTCGAGCGCCAGGTCGAGCTTTTCGGGCGTCTCGTAGGAACCGTCGGCGATCGCCGCCCGGATCGCGTTCACGCGATCGAAGCGAATGTCACCGGTCGATTCAGCGGCCCGCACGGCATCGACCGACAGCGTCACCGAATCGTTGACCTCGGCCACGCCCTGCTGCATGGCGGACTGTGTGGACTGCGCGGCTTCGACGCCCTTCAAGGCGTTCAGCCCCTGCGATCCCTGCGTCGACGTGACACCCCAGATGTTCATGATGGCTCTCCTCGTGGTGGAACCGGCAGATCGTGTTTCGAATCCCTCTTCCCCCGACATGTCCGCTTCTACGCCGTCGCCGGCTGGAAGGTTCATGGCGGGATTTGGGTTTCGACGCTGCCTGTTCCTTTCTGACTCACCGAACTCGTAGCTATTGTTGCCGCGCTTCCGCGTTCCGGCGACACCAGTCGTCGGACAGCGGCCGGACGGAATCACCCGTGTCGGTCGCCGCGACAAGCTTTCTTTCATCGACAAACCATGGACTCGAACTTCAGAGAAATTTTTTTCTGCCTGTTTTCCGCATTCTGCCGGCCCGAAAGCCCCGCATCCTGCCCAGACTGCCGCGGCAGCCTTCAGCCAAACGCAAACTCCACCTTCCGCCTGTCCAACTGATTCTGGAGGCGTTCCACGATCGCGGAATGCATCTGGCTGACACGGCTCTCCGAGAGGTCGAGCGTGGCGCCGATCTCCTTCATCGTCAGCTCTTCGTAGTAGTAGAGGATGATGATCAGCCGCTCGTTGCGGTTGAGCCCCTTGGTGACCAGCCGCATGAGGTCGGATTTCTGGATCCGGCGTGTCGGATCCTCGCCCTTCTTGTGCTCGAGGATGTCGATCTCGCGGACGTCCTTCGAGCTGTCGGTCTCGCACCACTTCTTGTTGAGGCTCACGAGACTGACCGCGTTGGCATCGACGAGCAGTTTCTCGAACTCCTCGTGCGACAGCCCCATGTGCGCGGCGACCTCGGCGTCGGCCGGCGCCCGGCCCAACCTCGCCTCCAGCGTCTTGACCGCCTCGTTGAGCTTGCTGGCCTTCGACCGCACCAGGCGGGGCACCCAGTCCATGGTCCGCAACTCGTCGAGCATCGCTCCGCGGATGCGCGGCACGCAGTAGGTCTCGAACTTCACGCCCCGCGACATGTCGAAGGCGTCGATCGCGTCCATCAGGCCGAAGGTGCCCGCCGACACGAGATCGTCGAGTTCGACCCCATCGGGCAGGCGGGACCAGATCCGTTCGCCGTTGTATTTGACCAGCGGCAGATAAATTTCGATGAGCCGGTTGCGGAGCTGCTCGTTCGACTGGTCGGCTTTGAAAACCGTCCAGATTTCGAGCATCTCCTCGGCAGACGGCTGGGACGCATAGTTCGCCACGACATCCTCCTTGAAAGGGCCTTGCATGCAAAGCCGCGGGATGGCGTTACCACCACGCCCCGGCATTCTTCTCACCACGCCGGACACGCACCATCCTGGTGCATCCCGGCAAACCGCACACTCTTCTTCACTGCTTCCGCCATCGACCGGACCCGGCAAATCGGTCGTCATCGACCAGCTGCCGTCGCCCGCCTGAATCTTTTTCCGTTGAATGTTTTTTTCGAGGGCCTTCCAGCCAGCCCACTCTGCCAGGCCGACTGGCACCGCGCCCGACGGCCCGTCACGCCGCCCGCAACACCTCGCCACCGCCCACGCTGGCGAAGATCTCCACGCGATCCTCGTCCGCCACTTCCTCGGCCGCCAGCACCTGCACGTCGGGCAGGTGGCGGGAAAGCGCCTCGCGGACCCGCAGCCGGACGTCACCCGGCACCACGATGACCGGCCGCGCACCCCGCTCAACCACAGGGCGGACGGCCCGCCGCAATTCTGCCAGGAGCTGTGCAGGCGGCCGACCGACGGCGCCCATGACCACATCGATCGCCGGCTCCTCCAGCCGGACCGCGACGAGCCTGCCCTGCGGATCACGGGCCCGGCGGCAGATCGAGCGGGCAAGCGGCCGCCTCACGATTTCGGCCAACTGCGTCGGGTCGGAAGCTTCGGCGGCATGATCGGCCATGATCTCGAGCAGTTCCGCGAGCGGTCGGATCGGCACGCCGTCTCGGAGCAGGCATTGCAGGGTGCGATGGATGCGGGCGATCGTCAGCACGCCCGGCACCACCTGTTCGACGACCGCGGGCTGCGCGGCACGAAGCGATTCGATCAGCCGGGCCACCGCATCCCGGGACAGCAACCGGTCGCCATGGCGACGGATCGCCGCCTCGATGGCCCGGGCGATGCAGTCGGCCTCGCCGTGCACGGCCGCACCACGGCGGCGGGCGGTCTCCGCCTGTGCGTGGCCCACCCATGCTCCGCGACGACCGGTGAGCGGATCGACGGCCGGCATGTCTTCGGTGCCGATGCCCCCCGCCCCGCCCTGCTCGTCGAGCACGTCGCCCACCTTGGGAATGGTCAGCATCTTTCCGGCGGGCAGCTCCGCCTCGGCGACGACGTCGCCGGCGATGATCACGCGATAGGAGCGATCGGGCAGCGAGAGGTTGTCCCGCATCGCCACCGGGGGCACGGCCAGCCCCAGATCGGAGGCCACGCTCGATCGCACCGCCGTCGCTCGTTCAGACAGCGGGGCCGTCGCTGCACCGCCCGCGGGAGGCACGAGCAGACCCACGAGGCTGCGGCCAAGCTCCACGACGATCCGTTCGTCGGCGAGCAGTTCGTCCGCCACGCTCGCCCGCGGCGACGCCGCGTCGGTCGTCCCGGAGCCCGCAGCCATCCGCACCGCATCACGGGTTCCTTTTTTGCGTCCGATCATCCAGGCCAGGGTCGCCATCGCCACCGCCATGCCCGCCAGCGGCAGGAACGGCAGATCGGTCAGCGACAGCACCCCGAGAAAAACGGCAGTGATCACGAGCACGTGCGGCCGCGACACGAACTGCCGCCCGAGTTCCTGGGAAAGATCGACCGCCTGACTCGACCGCGAGATGAGCAGGCCCGTCGCTACCGAGATGAAGAGCGATGGCACGGCGCTGGTGAGCCCGTCGCCGATGGTCAGCCGCGAATAGACGTCCAACGCCTTCGACAACGGCATGCCGTGCTGCAAGACGCCGATCGCCAGCCCTCCGACGAGGTTGACCAGCGTGATGATCACGCTGGCCTTGGCCTCGCCACTGACGAACCGGCTGGCACCGTCCATGCTGGCGAAAAAGTCGGCTTGCCGCTGCAGGTCGAGCCGCATCTGTCTCGCCTGATCGCGGGTGATCGTGCCGGCCTGCACCTCCGTGTCGATCGCCATCTGCCGGCCTGGCAGGCCGTCGAGGGCGAAGCGGGCGGCCACCTCGCTGGTTCGCGTCGAACCGGCGGTGATCACGATGAACTGGATCACCGCGATGATCGCGAAGATCACGCCGCCCACGACGATGTTGTTGGCGGATACGAATTCACCGAAGGCCTGCACCACCTCCCCGGCGGCGCCGGCGCCGTCGATGGCCGCACGCGACAGCACCAGCCGCGTGGTGGCGATGTTGAGCACCAGCCGTACCAGCGTGGCGCCGAGCAGAAAAGTGGGGAAGACGCTGAGTTCCAGCGGCGTGCGGGCCGCGAGCGCCCCCAAGAGAGCAAGCACCGACACCGTGAGGTTGGCCGCCAGCAGCAGGTCGACGATCGCGGCCGGCACCGGCGCCAGGACCACCAGCACTGACAGCAGAATGACCGCCGGGATGGCGTAATCGAGTCCGCGGGCCGAGGCGGACCGGGGAACTGCCGCGAGCGTGGCTGGGGACTGTGCCATGAAACGACGGATGCAGGGGGGATGCCGGAAGGGACTACGGGCGCTGCCGCCGAGGGCCTGGCAGCGGGCGGACGATAGCGGTGCCGCCAAGGGCGGTCCAGACCGCTCCGCGGTCTTGCCGCGACCGCCTACAATGCCTCGTCGCGGTGGCCCCACGCCTAGAATGCCGCCGTCCACGTTCTCCCGCAGGACCTGCCGTCACGATGCACTTCAACCGTTTTGGGCTCGCCTTCGACTATCCCGACAACTGGGCGGTCGATACCGACGACTCACAGGATCGCTACGCCGCGGTGACCGTCTATTCGCCGGAGGGGGGCTTCTGGTCGGTGAGCGGACACGCGGCCGGCGGCGATCCTGCGGAACTCACCCAGGCGGTGCTCGGCCAGATGCGCAAGGACTATCAGGATCTCGACAGCGAACCGGCCGCAGACGAGGTGGCCGGGCACGGCCTCACCGGACTCGACTTGAACTTCTACTGCCTCGATCTCACGAACACCGCGCAGGTCCGGACGCTGGAAACGCCGGATGGGATCTACCTGATCATCTGCCAGGCGGAAGATCGGGAATGGGAGCGGATCTCCCCGGTATTCGCGGCGATCACCACCAGCTTCATCGCGGCGCTTCCAGAACCACTGACGGACGATGACTGATTCGCCCGGCGGATGACGCTCCCCGTGGGGCTCGCCTGCCTGTATGCTCTCGGAACCATACCGCCCTCAGGAACCATCCACGTTGCACCTGCTCGCACAACTTGCCGCGACACCGGTCGCCGAGACTGCCGCCGCTCCCATGATCCAGATGTGGCACTGGGCGGCGTTCGCCGCCATGGTCACCGTCCTGCTCACGCTCGATCTGACCGTCTTCCACAAGAAGGCCCATGAGCCGTCGCTCAGGGAGAGCGCCTTCTGGACGCTCTTCTGGGCGGCGTTGGCGCTGGCTTTCAACGGGGTGATCTGGTGGTGGCTCGGCGGCAAACCCGCGATCGAGTTCCTGACCGGCTACCTCGTCGAATGGTCGTTGTCGATGGACAACGTCTTCGTGTTCGCGGTGATCTTCGGCTACTTCCGCGTGCCGCTGAAGTATCAATACCGCGTGCTCTTCTGGGGCATCCTCGGCGCCGTGCTCATGCGGCTGACGTTCGTGCTCGTCGGAGCCGAACTGGTCGAACGATTCCATTGGGTGATGCCGCTGTTCGGCGCCTTCCTCGTCTACACGGGAATCAAGCTGGCCTTCGGCGAGGAGGAATCGCATCCGGAGGAGAGCACGCTGGTCAAGCTCTTCCGGCGGCTCATCCCCGTCACCAACCAATCGGAAGGCGACAAGTTTTTTGTGCGTGAAGGGGGCCGGCTGATGGCCACGCCGCTCTTTCTCGTGCTCCTCATCGTGGAGAGCACCGACGTGCTCTTCGCCGTCGACAGCGTCCCGGCGATTCTCGGGATCGTCACCCCCGGCGCGCACTACATGCGATTCGTGGCCTTCACGTCGAATGTCTTCGCGATCCTCGGGCTCCGCGCCCTGTACTTCCTGCTGGCGGGCGTGATGGACATGTTCCGCTTCCTCAACTACGGCCTCTCGGCCGTGCTCGTCTTCGTGGGCGGCAAGATGATCATCGAGGCCGCCCGGCACAGCGAAGCGCTGGCATCATGGGGAGGCTGGGATGCCCATGCCAAGGGCCATCTGGTGCACCCCGCGGTGTCGCTCGTCGTGATCGTGGGGCTGATCGGCGCGAGCGTCGCCGCCTCGCTGGCGTTCCCCGAGCGGAAGGACGGCGCGGAAGTGGCAGGCGACGACGCCCACAAGCCGCCGCAGGGCTAGGCCACGTGCGACGCGGTCAACAGCCGCGTATAGAGTTCCTCGTGCACGGCTGCCATGCGGTCTGCCGTATGCCGGGCGCGCGAGCGTTCGTGGCCGTACCGGCCGCAGCGTGAGGCAAGCTCCACGTTGTCGAGTAGCCTGCCGAGTTTGTGGGCGAGATCGGCCGGATCGCCCGGCGCATGCAGGAGGCCGGCCCGTTCATCGTCGAGCAGTTCCGGAAACGTGCCGTGCGCCGGCGCGACCACGGGCACCCCTGCGGCCATCGCTTCGATGACTGGAATCCCCTTCGCCTCGGGAAAGACGGTCGGCATCGCGAAGACATCGATCGATTGCAGCAGACGGAGCTTGCCAGGCCGATCCACCTGCCCGAGCCAGCGAAACCGGTCTGATACCCCCAGTTCCTGCGCCAGCGTGAGACAACGCGTGCGATAGCCGTGCTCGGAGTCAACCTCCGCGCCCGCGGCGAGCACCTCCACGTCGCGATCACGGGCGAGCAACGGCAGGCTCCGCACGAGCTGCTCAAGTCCCTTCTCAGGGCAGGCCCGCGCAAGAAACCCAACCACGAGTCGACCGCCGCGGGCCCGCCGCCGCGCTGCCAGATCGGGGACCGTGGCGGGAAATCCCGTCCGGTCGAGGCCATGGGGAATGACCGCGATCTTTCCCTCAGGCACGTCGAGGTAGCCCGCCATGAAGCGGGCGAAGCTCCTGTTCAGTGCCACGAATTGGTCGACGTCGGCAGCGCGTTCCCGCAGGAGCTGCCGAATGCGGGCATAATGCGGCGCGGGAATCTGCTCGATGAAGATGTCTTCGCCGGAGAGGCTGCAGACGATTTTGGCACCGGTGGCCCGCTTCACCCGCCGCGCCAGGCCCACGAGCAGCGCGTTGGAGAGGTGCACGATGTCGGGCCGCACCTCTGCCGCCAGCCATTCTGCGAGCTTTTCCACCTCCTTCCGCTGGTGACCCTCCTCGCCGGCGAGGGTCGACGCTGTGAGCGGCCCCAGGTCGGCCGGGCGGGTCGAACCCGTACGATTGGAAAGCCAGGCGAGGAGCCAGCGGGAATCGAGCAGCGGCCCGAGAACGCCGTCAAGGAAGCGGGGCATGTGCCGAAACAGGGGAACGTGTTCCTCGAGCCAGACGTTGACGCCCCCCATCACGATCCGGTTGATGGCGACGCTTTCCTCGTCGGTGGTCGTGGGCACGTAGGCCGGCACGAGGATCGCATCGCCGCCCCGCGCTCGCAGACTCCGCACGAGGGCATTGTCATGGAGGCACGACCCGCAGAGCCTGCCGCCGGCGCCGGCAGTGATGTGGACGATCTTCATGGCGGGCCTCATGGCCGTATTCTCATGTCAGGCCTGCCCCGTCCGGCCTGGTCCCATGCGGCCTTCCAAATGGACGAGCACGAGCGCCAGGTCCGCTGGCGTGATGCCGCGTACCCGGCCCGCCTGCCCGAGCGTCTGCGGACGAATCCGCTCGAGTTGTTCGCGGGCCTCCGCGCGGAGATGCCGCACGTTCGCATACTCGAAGCCAGAGGGAATCGGCCGCGAGGCCACCGCCCGCTGCCGCTCGATCCGCTCTCGCTCCACCTTCACATATCCCGCGTATCGGATGTCGTTCTCGACCTGTTCGACCACATCCGGCGGCACCGACTCAAGCGATGGCAGTGCCGCTAGGCAGTCGTGCCAGCTGACCTCCGGCCGCTTGAGCCGGTCGAACAGCGTGACGCCCTCCACCCGGGTGCCGGACAGCATCGCGACGGCCGCCTCGATCCCGGCCGCTTTTGCCACCAGCCGCTCGATCCGTGTGGGTTCGGCAAGCCCCAGTTCGGCGGCCAGTGGCGTGAGCCGTCGGTCGGCGTTGTCGTGCCGCAGGGCGAGCCGGTGCTCAGCGCGACTGGTAAACATGCGATAGGGCTCGTCCACACCGCGGGTGACGAGATCGTCGATCAGCACGCCGATATACGAATCCTCGCGGGCGGGCACGAACGGATCGCGGCCGGCTGACAGCAGTGCCGCGTTGGCGCCAGCCACTAGGCCCTGGGCCGCCGCCTCCTCGTAGCCGGTGGTGCCGTTGATCTGCCCGGCGAAGAACAGTCCGCGCACGAGCTTGCTCTCGAGCGCCGCCGTGAGCTGGTCGGGCGGGCAGTAGTCGTATTCGACGGCATAGCCGTAGCGGATGATCTGCGCCCGGGCCAGGCCGGGCACGAGGCGGATCATCGCGTCCTGCACATCGCGGGGCAGACTCGTGGAGATGCCGTTGACGTAGATCTCCTGAGTCCGTCGTCCCTCCGGCTCCAGAAACAGCTGGTGGCTGTCCTTGTCGGCGAACCGCACCACCTTGTCCTCGATGCTCGGACAGTAGCGGGGCCCGCGCGACTGGATCTGGCCTGAATACATCGGTGCCCGGTGCAGGTTGGCCCGGATGAGATCGTGGATCTCGGACGTCGTCCGCGTGATCCAGCAGGCCATCTGCTCCTGCTCGATGCGATCGGTCAGAAAGGAAAACGGCTGCGGCCGCTCATCGCCTGGCTGCACGTCGAGCTGCGAGAAGTCGATCGACCGCGCCGACAGCCGGCAGGGCGTACCGGTCTTGAAGCGGTCGATGCGAAAGCCGAGCGATGCCAGCGCCCGGCTCACGCCCGAGGTGGTCCCCTCCCCTGCCCGTCCGCCAGGCACCTGCGCCTCGCCGGTGTGCATCACGGCCTGCAGGAAGGTGCCGGTGGTGAGCACGACCGACCGGGCGTAATACTCCGCATCGCCACGGACGCGGACGCCCGTGATCCGACGCGTGGGCCCGTCCGCCGCGTGCCGCTCCTCGACGATGAGGTCGTCGACCGTCTCCTGCCGGAGATCGAGGCCCTCGGTCTCCTCGACGATCCGCTTCACCTCCATTTGGTAGAGCTTCTTGTCGGCCTGCGCCCTGGGGCCGTGCATTGCCGGCCCCTTCGAGCGGTTGAGCACGCGAAACTGGATTCCCGTGGAGTCGATGGCGCGGGCCATCGCGCCGCCGAGGGCGTCGACCTCCCGCACGAGTTGCGCCTTCCCAACGCCGCCAATGGCCGGGTTGCAACTCATCTGGCCGACGGTGTCGCAGTTGGTGGTGAGCAGCACCGTTTTGGCTCCCAGCCGGGCGGCCGCGCAGGCCGCCTCCACGCCGGCATGGCCGGCCCCGATCACGATCACGTCGTAGTCGTAGCGGGATGGCATGGAACTCTGGCAGGGTGATGGCCACGGGGCTGGTCGGACTGGGAAAGGCCGCATGGCCCGTCATATCTCGCCGTGCCGGTCCATGTTACCCCACCCACGGAAAGCAACCTTCCGCGGGCCCTCTGATCTTCCGTCGGCCACCCGCCGAAGAGATCTGTGTACCCCACCTTCGGGTGGTCGATGGGCCTTCCGTGGGGGACGGCTGTTCGGGAACGAAACACGAGACACATCGGGGGAGATTGGTTCATGGCGACGCTCACGGATAGCTACATCTGGCGATGGCTGCGGCCCTGGTGGCTACTCGCAGCCATCGCCTTGATCATCGAGACCTCGTCGTGTGCCGGCTTGGTGCCCGCGGCGTCGGCCCAGGAACTGCAGCCGGTGCCAACTCAGGAGCCGGCCTACGAAACCAATACCGTCGCCTTCCGTGACATACCCTCTGTCGCCGAGCCGCTGTGGA
>CAZOMJ010000039.1:0-73324 GCA_964581055.1 uncultured Candidatus Kuenenia sp. | reverse complement strand
CACTGCTCCCACCATGAACACACGCACCTTCGGACGGACGGGCTGGCAGGTTTCCGAAATCGGCTTCGGGGCCTGGGGCATCGGCGGCGGGCAGTGGGGGGGCGCCGACGAGGAAGAGTCGATGGCCGCGCTCCACAGGGCCCTCGATTGCGGCATCACGTTCTTCGATACCGCCGACGTCTACGGCGACGGCCTGAGCGAACGGCTGATCGCCCGCCTTCGCCGCGAACGCTCCGAACCTTTGTACGTGGCCACGAAGGCAGGCCGCCGGCTCAGCCCCCACAACGCCGACGGCTACACCGCCGCAAACCTCACGGCCTTCGTCGACCGCAGCCTGAAGAACCTCGCGACCGACCGGATCGATCTTCTGCAACTCCACTGCCCGCCGACCGATGTCTACTACCGCCCCGAGGTCTTCCAGGCCCTCGACGACCTCGTCGCCGCCGGCAAGATCAGCCACTACGGTGTGAGCGTCGAGAAGGTCGAGGAAGCCCTCAAGGCGATCGAATACCCGAACGTGAAGTCGGTGCAGATCATCTTCAACGCCTTCCGCCTCAGGCCCGCGGAACTCTTCTTCGAGGTGGCGATGCGGCGGCAGGTAGCGGTCATCGCACGGGTGCCGCTGGCCAGCGGCATGCTGAGCGGGAAGTTCTCCCGCGCCACCGAGTTTCCCGCCGACGACCACCGCGCGTTCAACCGCGAGGGCGTCGGCTTCGACCGGGGCGAGACGTTCTCCGGCGTCGACTACGAAACGGGCCTCGCCACCGTGGAACGCCTGCGGCCGCTCGTGCCGCCCGGCGCCACGCTCGCACAGTTCGCGCTCAAGTGGATTCTGTCGTTCGAAGCGGTGTCGTGCGTGATCCCCGGAGCCCGGCGACCGAGCCAGGTGGAGGACAACGCCCGCGCCGCCGACCTGCCGGCCTTGCCGGCCGCGACGCTGGCCGCGGTGCAGGAGATCTACGACGACGCCATCCGGCCCCTGGTGCACCACCGCTGGTGACGCAGCGTCGGGGTCTCGCCCGCGCGGCCACGCGTCTCCTCCCCCTCGTGGGGACAAGTTTTTAACGTGTCCGTGTCCCGGCATCGATTCCACAAGTTAACAACTCGTGGCCACGGGTCGAACTCTTTCGGTCGGGTCCTTGATGCAATCTTGTCCCCAGGCTGACCGGGCAGGATCCGGGCATCCTGCCCGGCACGCTAAGCCAAAATGCCCTTCACCACATGGCCGTGCACGGCCGCTTCACGCAAAGCCACGGCCTCCTGCCGTGCTTTGCTTGGCGACCGCAGGTCGCTGGTGCTGAGCCGGGCATCCTGCCCGGCACGCTAAGCCAAAATGCCCTTCACCACATGGCCGTGCACGTCGGTGAGCCGGAACTGCCGGCCCTGGTAGCGGAATGTCAGCTTCGTGTGGTCGATGCCCACCATGTGCATGATCGTGGCCTGCATATCGTGGATGTGCACCGGGTCGGCCGTGATGTTCCATGCATAGTCGTCGGTCGATCCATAGACGTGCCCCGCCTTCGCGCCGCCGCCGGCCAGCCACCAGGAATAGGCCTTCCCGAAATGGTCGCGGCCCTTCGGCGCCGCCGGATCGCCCTGGCCAAAGGGTGTCCGCCCGAATTCCCCACCCCAGGCGACCAGCGTGTCGGCGAGGAGCCCGCGCTCCTTGAGATCCTGCACGAGGGCCGCCGACGGCCCCTCCGTGTCGCGGCACTGGATCTCGAGCTGCGAGAAGAGATTGCCGTGCTGGTCCCAGCCGGCGTGCATGAGTTGCACGAACCGCGTGCCCCGCTCCAAGAGCCGGCGGGCGATCAGGCAGTTGTAGGCGAAGCTCCCCTTCACGTGAACATCGGGCCCGTAGCGGTCGAGCACGTGTTTCGGCTCGTTTGAAAAGTCGACGAGGTCGGGCACGCTCGCCTGCATCCGGTACGCCATCTCATACTGCGCGATCCGCGTGTCGATCTCAGGATCGCCGTAGTCGGCCAGATGGGCGGCGTTCATGGCGGCGATGTCGTCGAGGAGCGCCCGCCGCGACTCACGGCTCACGCCGGAAGGGTTGGCCAGATACGGCACCGGATCGCCCGTGTTGCGAAACCGCACGCCCTGGAACCGGCTCGGCAAGAAGCCGCTGCCCCAGTAGTGGTCGAAGAAGAGCTGGCCGCAGCTCTTCTCCTTGTCGGAGGAGGTCATCACCACGAAGGCGGGCAGTTCGTCGGTGTCGCAGCCGAGGCCGTAGCTCATCCAGGCACCCATGCTTGGCCGGCCCGGCACCTGACCGCCCGTCATGAAAAAGGTCACGCCCGGTGCGTGGTTGACCGCCTCCGTGTGCATGCTCCGCACGAGGCAGATCTCGTCGGCGATCCCGCCGATGCCCGGCAGCATCTCGCTCATCTCGATGCCCGCCTTGCCATATTTTTTGAAGCCCTTGATGGCGGGCACCGTCGGCCACTTTGCGTAGCCGCTCGACATCGTCGAGAGCCGCGTGGCACCGCGGACGCTTTCGGGAATGTCCTTGCCGGCCTGCTCCCGCAGCACAGGCTTGGGATCGAAGAGATCGACGTGCGACGGGCCGCCCCCCTGCCAGAGCATGACGACACGCTTGGCCGTGGGCGGATGGTGCGGCAACCCCGGCAGGCCGGGCGTGCCGCGGCTATCCGCCACGGCACTCGCTGCCGGAACGTCGCGGTTGAGCAACGAGGCAAGCGCCACCGAACCGATCCCCAGGCCGGCCGAGCCGAAGAGCCGGCGGCGGGTGAGACGCTGAATAGTTTCACGATGAAGGTCGGTCATGGATGACTACTCCCGCGTCAGCGCCTCGTCGAGGTTGAAAAGTCCCAGGCAAACGGCGCTCAGGGCCGCATGCTCGGCCAGATCGAGCGACTCGTCACGCGTGCTCTCGCCCACGCCCAGCAGCTGCTTCGCGGCTTCACCGTCGGCCCGGTATGTCGCCAGCTGCCGATCGTGCATCCGCCGCAGCGAGGTCAGGTCGTAGTCGGTCGGCCGGCGGCCGAGCACGCGACGAAAGGCGAACGTGAGCCGCCCGTCCGTGTCGGAAGCTGCCAGCATGGCTTTTTGGGCCAGCACGCGGGACGCCTCCACCCAGGTCGGGTCGTTCAACGTCGTGAGGGCGTGCAGCGGCGTGCAGGTGCGGCCAGCCCGCACGTTGCAGGTCTGCCGGTTGGCCATGTCGAACATGTTGGCCGGGTTCACCGTCCGTCGCCAGAAGGTGTAGAGGCTGCGCCGGTAGAGATCGCTGCCATGCGACGCCGGATAGGTGAAGTCGCGTTCCTTGGTGATCGCAAGCGCTTCCCAGATCTGGTCGGGCTGGTAGGGATAGACGGGCTGGCCACCGAGCCGCGGATCGAGCAGGCCGCTGGCGGCTAGCGCCACGTCGCGGAGCACCATCGACGGCATCCGAAACCGGCTGGCCCGCGCGAAGAGCCTGTTCTCGGGATCCTTCGCCAGATGGTCAGCCGAGACCTTGCTGGCCTGCCGGTAGGTGGCGCTCGTGACCAGGAGCCGATGCATCCACTTCTGGCTCCAGCCCCGCTCGCGAAACTCCACCGCCAGCCAGTCGAGCAGCCGCATGTGGGTGGGATATTCGCTCTGCACCCCCATGTCTTCGGTGGTCTTCACGATCCCCAGGCCGAAGAAATGCTGCCACATGCGGTTCACCTGCACGCGGGCGGTGAGCGGGTGCTCCGGCAGGAAGAGCCATTGGGCGAGGCCGAGCCGGTTGGCCGGGCCGCCGGCCGGCAGCGGCGGCAGGAACGCCGGCGCGGCGAACGTGAGCTTCTCCCCCTTGGGCGAGAGATAGTCGCCACGATCGAGAATTTTCGTCTCCCGCGGCTTGTCGTCGGCCATCACCATCACGCGGGGCAGCTGGTCGCCCTTGTACTCGTCGAACGCCTTCTTCGCGGCGTCGTACTTCACGACCTGCGGAAGGTCCTTGACGATGCCCGCCTTCGCCTTGGAGTCGAAGTGACTCCGCAGTTGGCTCTCGATCGACTTCTTTTCATCGTCGCTGCGGTCTGCCTCGGGTTTTCGCAGCAGCGGTATCAGTCCGCGGGGCAGATCCTTGCCGTCGGCCGGCTCGCCGTCTGCGAAGAGGCCGACCCTCCAGGCCGCATAGGCGGCGTCGAGCACCGGCTTGGCATCGCTCTCGAACTGCTTCATCGCGGCCTCGAGTTCGGCGAGCTTTGCCTTGTTTTCCTCCGTGGGAAGCTCGACCACCGGCGGCGCCACCCGAATGCGGGCCGAGAACCGCGTCGGCATGCCGGTCTCCGACACGCGGTTGAACGCGTCGAGCAGCGCGTAGTAATCGGCCTGGGTCATGGGATCGTATTTGTGGTCGTGGCACTGGGCGCAGGCCATCGTGAGGCCCAGCCACGTCGTGCTCGTCGTGTCGACCCGGTCGAACAGGTTGTTGAACCGCTGCTCCTCGGCGATCGCGCCCCCCTCGCCATTGAGCAGATGGTTGCGATTGAAGCCACTGGCGATTTTCTGCTCGTTGGTCGCCTGTTCGGTGGCGGCAGGGGGTAGGAGGTCGCCCGCCAGTTGCTCGGTGGAAAACCGGTCGAACGGCATGTCGGCATTGAGGGCCTTCACCACCCAGTCCCGCCAGATCCACTGCCAGGTGTCGCCATCCTGCTGAAACCCGTTGGAGTCGGCGTAGCGGGCGGAGTCGAGCCATGACAGCGCCATACGCTCTCCGTAGTGCGGGCTGGCGAGGAGCCGGTCGACGAGCTTTTCATACGCCTGCGGATCGGGGTCGGCGACGAAGGCGTCGACCTCCTCTGGTGTCGGCGGCAGGCCGACCACGTCGGCGTGGAGCCGGCGGATGAGCGTGGCCCGGTCGGCCTCGGGCGACGGCTTCAGGCCGGCATGGTCCAGCTTTGCGAGCACGAACCGGTCGATGTCGTTCTTCGCCCAGCCGGCCTGCTTCGCCTCCGGTGGCTGCGGCCGCACCGGCGGTACGAACGCCCAGTGCGGCGCATACGCGGCGCCCTCCTTGATCCAGCGGTCGAGGAGTTTTTTCTGCTCCTCGGAGAGCCGCCGATTGGAATTCGGCGGCGGCATGATGATGTCGGCATCGGTCGAGTGGATCCGTTCGAGCACGACACTCGCGCCCGGATCGCCCGGCACGATGGCGCCGGCACGGATCGCCGCCTCGCGGTCGTCGAGCCGCAGGTCGGCCTCCCGCTTGTTGCCGTCTTGGCCGTGGCAATAGAAGCAATTTTCGGAGAGGATCGGCCGGATGTCGCGGTTGAAGTCGAGCGGAGTCGGTTCGGACGCCGCAGACATCGAGCAGGCCGCCGCCAGCATCGTCGCCGTCATGCGGACGCGCAGCCTGGAACGCACCTGTGTCGAGCAACCCATGGAACTTTTCCGGGAGGGGTCACCCGCGTCGCCGATCCGCCGACGTGGGTCTGGCGGACCGCGGACCTCATTCGGTCGATCGGCGGGAAAGATTCGAGCCTCTGAAGGATAGCATGCAGGCCGGGTCGAGGCCAGCGATCGTCCCTCCGGGAAACCACCGCACATCCCGGGGATTTCCGCGGGACGTACGGCCGTGGATGCTGTCGGGACCCCCGGCCATAATGCCTCGGCTGGCGATCCCGGGGATCAGAACACCTCCGATATTTTTCGCCCCCGCACGATCTGTTCGCCCGTTGCTTCCAGGACCTCCGCATGGCCGCCTTGTCGTCCTTATCCATCCGCTGGCTCGCTCCGCTCTTCGTCGTCGGCTGCACGCTGGCCGCCTTCCTCAACTCGCTCGACGGCGAGTTTCTTATGGACGACTACTGCGAGATCCTCGACAACCCCGCGATGGAGTCGCCCTGGCCTCCCTGGCGGGCGATGCTCGTCGGCCATGAACTGCCCTCTCGGCCGCTGCCCTACCTGACCTTCGCGATCGACCATGCCCTCTGGGGCAAGCGGGCGTTCGGCTACCACCTGACGAACCTCGTCATCCATCTCGTGGCCGCCTTGGCGCTGTTTTTCATCGCACGAACCACGCTGTCTTCCCCTCGACTCCGGAATGCCTTCGGCGAGCATGCGGACGCCCTGGCGGCCTTCATCGCCGCGCTGTGGGCGGCCCATCCCCTGCACACGCAGGCCGTGACCTACATCTACCAGCGGCTCGAGTCGATGACGGGCATGCTCTGCCTCGTCTCACTGGCCGCATTCGCCGGCGCGGTCGCGCGGCAGTGGAACACCCGCTGGCTGACAGCCTGTGTGGTCGCCTCGGCGGCCGCCATGTTTTCCAAGGAGCCCGCGGTCGTACTGCCACTTCTGATCGCCAGCTACGACTGGCTGCTCTGCGGCGGCCTATCGCCCCCCGCGGGCCGCCGGCTCCGTTTCTACACCGCCCTCTGCTCGACGTGGCTCGTACTCGGCTTGCAGATAGCCATCCAGTCCTATCGCTACAGTAAAACCGGTGCGTTCGACGTCTCGCCCATGGGCTACTTCCTCACGCAGCCGCGGGTGATCCTTCATTACCTGCGGCTCGCATTCTGGCCGACCGGCCTCTGCTTCGACATCGACTGGCCGATCCTCACAGCCTGGTCGCAGATCGTTCCATCGCTGGTCTACATGGTGGCGTTTGGCACCTTGATGCTCTACGGCCTCGTCCGGCGGAAGGCCTGGGCATGGCCGGGTGTCGCGTTCCTGCTCGCCCTTGCACCCTCGTCGAGCTTTCTGCCCCTGGCAGCGGTGTCGGAAGAGTATCGGATGTATCTGGCACTGGCGGCGGTGGCATCCGCGGTGGTCCTCGGAGTCCACACGCTAATCCGCCTGTGGACACCGCCAGGCACGGCCCGCACCATGGCGTTCGGGGGCGCCGCCGGCCTGACCCTGGCCGCGGCGCTGGTGCTTGTCGCCCTCACGCAGGAGCGCAATCGCGTCTACGCCACGCCCGGAGGCGTCTGGCTCGACGTGATCGAGAAGGGCAGGGCCGGCACGAGAACCTATTGGAACATCGCCCTAGCCTGCGACATGCACGATGGGTTCGATGCGGCGATGCGATATGCCGACGAGGTTTTTTCACTCAACCATGACCTCGATGTCTACGAGCACCTCGCCAGGCGCCGGCTTGGCCGGGGTGATGCAGCCAGCGCCGAGCGCTACCTGCGGCATGCGGTGGAAACACAAGCCGACGAGATCGCCAAAGGGGAACTCCTGCCAGTTCGCACGGCGGCCTATCTCGTGATGATCCTCAACCTTCAGGGCAAGTCCGCCGAAGCCGAATCCCTCGCCGCCAAACACTTCGAACGCGTGCGAGCCACGCTGGGCGACGACCATCCTTGGACCCGCGAACTCATGGCGATCCGCGACGGTGTGGCTGCGGCCACCGACCGAACCGGGAGCGAACGCTGACGCCGCCGTGAGCGGCCCACACGGCGGGCATGGGGATCCCTCGAGCGACCGCAGGCCCTTCACGGCAGCAGGTTGTATCGCACGATGCACCGCAGCGCTGAAAAGCCGTCCCGCCAGCCGATTTTTTTCCCATCGGCGTAGGTCCGGCCGGAATAGCTCACCGCCACCTCGTAGATGCGGCATCCCAAGCGGGCCACCTTCGCCGTGATCTCAGGCTCGAATCCGAACCGGTTCTCCACGAGCGTGATCCGCCGCAGCACGTCCCGGCGAAACGCCTTGTAGCAGCACTCCATGTCGGAGAGGTTCACGTTGGAGAGCATGTTGCTCAAGGTCGTGAGCAGCCAGTTGCCAAGCGCATGCCAGTAGTAAAGCACGCGGTGTGTCTGCCCGAGAAACCGTGTGCCGAAGACGACGTCAGCCCTGCCGTCGAGCAGGGGCGCGAGGAGTTGGGGATACTCCCGCGGGTCATATTCGAGATCCGCGTCCTGCACGAGCACGAGATCGCCCGTGGCGGCGGCAAAGCCTGTTCGTAGCGCCGCCCCTTTGCCTGCGTTTCGTTCGTGCAGGCAGAGCGTGACATCAGACCGCGAGGCGACATGCTGCGAGAGCCATTCCCGCGTGCCATCCGTCGAGCAGTCATCCACGACGACGATCTCCATCGTCAGTCCGTTGGGCAGCGGCGCGGCCATGACACGTTCGACGATCTGCGGGATGAGCGTGCGTTCGTTATAGACCGGAATGACGACGCTCAGTTTCAAGGAATGGGCTCCATGGGCTGCGTTCGAAACCAAGACCTCTTTCGGTCGAGCGAGTATCTCAAAACCATGCTGCCCGTACAAATGACTGCCGGGGTTCTCGACGAGCGACTCAGTGGCCGGTGTTCGGCCACAGTCGCCTGCTTCAATCGTCCCGTTCCGAGCCAGGAAATCTGGCCACCTGCGCCGGTGGACCCGCACGCAACAGCGACTGAAAGGTCGGCGAATCGAGGCGATAGACGAGGATTGCGCCGTTGAGCGTCTCGTCCGGCGTGCGTTCCCGGAGCTGAGCGATGAGCCGGTAATACTCGAGCACGCGCAGATCCTCGACGATCCGTTCGAAGAGGTCGGCCGCGATGCCATACTTCGTCTGCCGCTCCTCTGGGGAGAGCGGCATGAAGAGGGCAAGTGCCCGCACGCGATCCTGAAACCGCTCCTCACTGCGGGCCGTCCACGGGCCCGAGAGACGCAGATAGATGCCCTGAAGATGGGTGGCGCTGATGCAATATGTGCCGGGCTCGAGGGGCGGTAGTTGCGCGTCGTTGAACATCGTGGGAAGCAGCTTCACCGTGTCTTCGCCAGTGCCCTGCGGCGTGGAATCGAAGAGGCAGCCGTAGATCGGGTGCTCGCTGCCGTATGTCCGTCGCTCACGGGCGACGAACGACTCGAGCGTGTCGTGCTCCTGTCCCCAGTCGAGATTGCTGTCGACGAGGCAGTGCCACGCCTCGTCGCGCCTGACGATCCCGTTGAAGAATGCCAGGTAGTTCGGAAACGTCCAGAGACTCACGAGGCAACTGCATGCCGCCAACGCCCACGGAAGCCACCGCAGGCCGACCCTCGCACGGGTAAGCGCCGGCAGGGCACCCAACAGGATGAACGAGGCGGGATAGACCGGCAGCAGGTGCCGATGGCCGATGTTGAGCGTCGTCGTGACCGATGCAGTCCAGTACACCGCCAGGAGTGTCAGCAGCGGCACGAGCGGATACCAGGACCGTTCCCGCGGCTCCGCGGCCGCGGGCTGCATCCGGCCGACCGCCAGCACCGGCAACAGGACGAGCCCGGCCAGTGTCGGCAGCGGCGTCTTCACCAGAAATGTAAACGGAAAATAGGCCCACCAGCCGGTCACCGAATAGTCGCCGCAGAAGAAGCTATATCGCCGCACCATGTTCAGCACGTACGTCATGCCATAGAGATAGCCCTCGGGCAGGACGCGATGCTTGCCCAAAAAGGCCAGCAGCCGGCCCTTGGATCCGCCGAGTTCCTGCGTGCCGGCGTCGAGTGTGCCCCATCCGGCGAGTGCTCCAGCCGGAGCCGTCTGCGGGTTCATGGCCTCGTAGCGGAAGCCAAAGGCCAGCCAGACGACAAGCCACGCCACGAGGCAGACAGCCACGAGGCACGCTCCCACCGCCGCCAGGCCGACGCCAGCCGAAACGCGACGGCGCCGCCCCCCCCAGGACACCTCCCACTCGGGACCGTATCGTCCGCGGATGGCCAACAGGATCATGCCCACCGGGATCTCCAGGGGCGCCGAAAACTTGGCAATGAACAGCCCGGCGACGGCGACCGACGCCACCGCCGCCGTCCGGGGCGACGGCAGCTCGAGCATTCGCCAGATCGCCAGCGTGCTCCAGCTGAAGAAAAAGGCGGCACTGGCATCGGAGGTTGCAAGCGGGGCATTCGCGAGCAGCGTGGTGTCGGTGAGGCAGAAGGCGAGCGACAGCCACGCCCCCGCGGGTCCGAACAGTTCACGGCTGGAACGATAGACCAGCAGCGCAATGAGCACGCCCCACACCGCCGCGAACGACCTGGCCCACGTGAGCATCCGTCGCGACGGGTTGCCGGTTTGGAAGAGGTAGGCCCGCGACAGGTCCACCACGCCACTCCTGCTCCAGGCGGGATCCTCGAACGACGGCAGCGGCCAGCCGGCGAGCACCAGCGGGATGGCGCACCAACGCTGCGGCAGGTTGCCATTCTCCGGCTGCAGGCGGTAGTCGTCGAGACGCCAGTACGATGCCCCACCGATCATGTGAAGCGGTTCGTCGGACGTGGCCGATTTGCCGAGCGTCGAACCAACGGCCACGCACCACCAGATGGCCAACGCCACCGCCAGCAGGAGCGGTTCGGCACTGCGGTGGCGGAGCAGTTGGTCTAATCCGAAGCCTGGCCTCCTCACGGCATCTCGCCCTGGTTCTCGACCGCCCAGAGGTTCTTCTGCGAGGCCACGAAAAGCGTCTTGTTGGCCGCGCACGGGATCGACCAGACCGGCGTGCCCAGCTTGATATCAGCCAGCACCTTCTTCTCGAGCCCGGCCGCCAGCACGATGAGCGACTTCCGTGTGCCGATCCAGACCTTGCCGTCGGCCACAAGCGTGCTCGACCAGATCTCCTCGCGGGTGTCGTGCACCCAGTGCAGCCGGCCCGTGGCCGCGTCGAGGCAGTGCACCTTGCCGGCATACTCCGCCGCATAGACAAGCCCGTCGACCACCGCCACCGTGGAGAGCGCCCGCCCGATGCCGGTGTATTGCCAGACGCGGCCGCTCTTGGTGATGTCGCCCGAGCCGTCGATCGCGATGCAGGAAAGCGCGCCGCGGCCGGGACCATGCACCGGATCCTGGCCGATGCCGACATACACCCGGTTGCCCACGATCACCGGCGACCCGATCACCTCGTTGGGGCTGACGAGCATGCCATCGGCGTCGAGCGTCCGCGGGCCGCCGCGGACCAGCGCCCAGTAGTCGATCTTCGCGCCGCCCCGTTCCCGATAGCCGGGAGGATTGCAGTCGAACGACCAGGCCTCCTTCAGCGTCGACGGCTTCTCACCCAACGCGGCCTTGGCCGGCAGCGGCTCGAAGCCGTGGCAGAGTCCGTCGCCACCGCCGAACACGACCTGCTTGCGGCCCTTCACGTCGGCCAGCGTGGGTGACGACCATTGTCCGTGGAAGACGTTCGCACTGATGCGGCCGTCGTCCCGCGCGAGCAGCTTGCCCGACCGCTTGTCGAGCACGATCAGCGACGCCGCCGTCGGCAGCACGACCTTGCCGTCGTAGACGCCGTTGGCCGTGCCCACGTAGAGATGGTCGCCCACCACGAGGACCGAGCAGTTGGCGGCATCGTGCGGAAACACCGGCAGGTCGCGGATCATGTCGAACCGCCAGAGGATATCGGCGTCGCGATCGCCCGGCTCCACCGGCGCCGCGCCCTCGGGCACCGAGAAGTTCGCCTCGGCGGTGAACGGACCATCGTTGCCGTTGGCCATGCCGGCCACGTCGAGGCAGACCACCTCGCAGCGATTGGTGACGACATAGACACGGTCGCCGTCGACGGTCGCCGTCGAGCAGATGCCGAGGTTCATGTCGTCGAAATCCTCGCTCACCTTCGAGCGGTCGATCTCCAGCCGCGGCACCACCAGCCGCCAGATCAGGCCGCCGGTCTTTTCGTCGAGGCACATGAGCACGCCGCCACGGGTCACCTGGAACCGCTCGTCGTCGAGATCCTCGTCGTTGGTGCCGATGTAGACGCGGCCGTTGGCCACCACCGGGCAGGAATAGTTTTCGCTGCCGAGGCGGACCATCCAGCGGACGTTCTTCGTCGTGGCGGGATCGAATCCGAGCCGGTCGCGTTTCTTCCGGCCCGGATGGAACGATGCCGGCAGGTCCGCCTCGCGGGAAACGAGGTTGCGGTACTGCCCGCCCCCCCACTGCGGCCAATCCTCGCCGACGGCGGGCACAGCTGGCATGGCAGACACCACCACGACGGCGATCTTGGCCAGGATTCGGCAGACATTCACGGACTGCATGGAAAATTCCCCGGAGGCGGCAGGTTATTGTTGATGCACGCCGTCTCCGGGTCCAGACAAATGCTTCCGACACGCACGACACCCGCAAAACAAGCCCCGCAGCAGCAGCCCCTCGGCAACGAACCGTTGACCGGTGACGCACCCGCTGCAGGGAAGCCGGACACCGCCGGCCGGCGGGTCGACATCGCGATCGTGGGCGCCGGAGCCGCCGGCCTCTTCGCGGCCGCCTGGGCGGGCCGCACGGCGCGGGACCGCGGCCTTTCGCCGGCGATCGTGGCCGTGGACGGCGCCCGCAAGCTGGGCGCGAAGATCCTCGTGGCCGGCGGCGGACGCTGCAACGTCACCCACTGGCGGGTGGCCGAGACCGACTTCGCCGGCAGCACGCCGCCGGCGATCCGCAAGGTGCTCGCACGGTTCACGGCGGACGACACAGTCGCCTTCTTCAAGGCGGCGGGAGTGGAGCTCAAACGCGAAGACACGGGGAAACTGTTCCCCGTCACCGACTCGGCGCGGACCGTGCTCGACGCCCTGATCCGCGAGGCCACGCGCTCCGGCGCCACGCTCGTGCATCCCGCGCGGGTCGACACGATCAGCCGCGCGGCCGACGGCTTTCTTCTCGCGACCTCTGCCGGGCCACTCCACGCGGCCCGCGTGATCCTCTGCACCGGCGGGAGATCCCTGCCCAAGTCGGGCTCCGACGGCGGCGGCCATGCGCTGGCCATGGGCCTTGGCCACTCGCTCACGACTCCGATCGTGCCGTCGCTCGTGCCGCTCGTGCTGCCGCCGGGCCACTGGATCACGGAGTTGTCAGGACTCACGCTGCCGACCGAACTGGCGCTCTCGTCGGCCACCGGCAAGCGGCTCACGGCATGCACGGGCAGCACCCTCTGCACCCACTTCGGCCTCTCCGGCCCTGCCGTGCTCGACATCAGCCGCCACTGGCTCGTCGCACGGCACCAGGCCGAAACAGCCGCCGCCGCGGCCGTGAAGCTGTCGATCAACTGGCTGCCCGGCATCCCAGCCGCCGCGGTCGAGCCACTGTTGCTCGCGTCGCACGGCCGCGGCACGCTCGCCGTGTTGCGAGACCATCTGCCCGACCGGCTGGCACGGCGGCTCTGCGAACTCGCCGCCGCACCGACCACCGGCGACCTGCCCCGCGAGGCGAGAAAGCGGCTGGTGACACTCCTCACCGGCACACCGCTGGAGGTCACGGGGGATCGCGGCTTCACGCTCGCGGAGGCCACGGCCGGGGGCGTGCCGCTCTCGGAGGTCCGCCTCGACACGATGGAGAGCCGCATCTGTCCGGGGCTCTATTTCGCGGGAGAGGTGCTCGATGTCGACGGCCGGATCGGCGGCTTCAACTTTCAGTGGGCCTGGGCGAGCGGCTTCCTCGCCGGCACCGCCGCCGCGGGAAGCTAAAAGGGGACGCAGCTCTTTTCCGACGTCGACGTCGGAAAAGAGCTGCGTCCCCTTTTTGCCGGTGGCCGCCTGGCGAGCGGCCCGAGCAGCCTCGCCACGGCCGCCTGCACCTGGTCGACGCTGATGGCGAGCATCGAGCCTCCGCCCTCCATGGCGGCCGCCGCGCACACGACTTCGTTCGACGTCTTCCAGGGGTGCCATTGCCGGGGATCGGTCGGTCCGAAGAGGGCCACCACGGGCACGCCGTGCGAGGCGGCGATGTGCGGCAGCCCGCTGTCGACGCCCACGCAGAGATCCATCCGCGCAAGCAGCCCGCCCACCTGCCGCAGCGGCACCCGGGCCGAGTGATCGTGGACATGATGGGCGACGAGCGGGTCGAGCCGGCTCACCACGTCGGTGTGCATGTCGACATCCAGCGGACCGCCACAGAAAAACACCTCGCAGCCGTGGGCGGCGACCAGCCACTCGACCACTGCCGCCCAGCGATCGGTCGGCCAATGCTTCCCGGAATTGGTCGACCGCATCGCCAGGAAGACGCGGGGCCGGCCGGCAGGCACGTCCGCGAGCAGCCGGTCGACCGCGGCGCGATCCCGTTCGGGAACCCAGTTTTCATTGTGGCCGTCATCGACGGCGATCCCGTCGCCACGCAGGAGATCGAGGTAGGCCTCCGTCTGGTGCCGGCCGCGGAGGGCGGTCACAGACCGCGACAACAGCCAGCCCCGTCCTTCCGCTCCATGCCCGACCCGCCAGGGAATGCCGGCCATCCGCACGAGCAGGGCGCTCGAGAACGACCGCTTGAAGAGATAGGCACGGGAATACCCGCGCGACCGCAGCCACGCCGCCTGGCCGAGCAGGGCCGCCAACGCGCCGGGCAGGAGCCGCTGCGCCCGTGGCGGACGCGGCCAGGCGATGAGTTCGTCCTTGTAGGGACAGTGGGCCAGCACCGCGGCCGCTCCCGGTTCGATGAGCACGTCGATGATTCCTTGAGGAAAACGCCTCCGCAGGTTGCGGAAGAAGGGAATCCCCAGCACCGTGTCGCCGAGGAACCCGTTGCCCACGACGAGAATCCGCTCGGGCTGTGCAGGCGTGGCTGGCATGAGTGGCGTTTCCAACCGGCATCGGACGCTATCGCGCGAAGCCGACGAAGAAGCTGAACAGCTGCTTGCTGTCGTAGGGCGCGTAGACCACCGGGAAGGCGAAGTCGAGCGCGATCGGCGCGGGCCCCATCGCTGGCAGGGTGATCCGCAGGCCGAAGCCGGGCGCCACCCGCATGTTGCTGATCGACACGTTCGATTCGACGGTGCCGAAGTCGGTGAAGACAACGCCGCGAAGCGCGTCATTGGCCGTGATCGGAAACATGTATTCGACCGTATTGAGCCACTCGAAGGGACCGCCGATGATGGCGGCATCCTGATTGGCGTTGACGGGCGACGCGCCGGTGACCGTCTGCCGCGGGCTGGCCCCGCGGAAAGTGAACCCGCGGAGGGTGTTGTAGCCACCCGCGAAGAAGTTGTCGTAGGCCGGGGTGTTGGGCCCCGACATGCCCAGCACCGAGCCGATCGAGAGCACGTGTCGGCCCGAGCCGTCGGGCCGCTCGTTGAGCAGGAAATACTGCCTGCCCTCGAGGATGCCGCGCGGGTAGACGAAGGTGCCGATCACCTGTTCGAACTCGAACGTCGCCAGATGGCCCTGCGTCGGCAGGAACGGGCTGTCGCGGGTGTCGTGGACGAGCCCGCCGCTGAAGCCGTAGACGGAGTTCGTGCCGAGCATGTTCTGAATGGCGGGCGTCAGGAGCCGCGGGTTGTAGACATCGACGCTCTCGCCGCGGAACGCGGTGTTCACCGACAGGTCAGGGGCGAACTTGAACTGGTAGCCCAGGCCCACGCGGCCGCCGACGCGACCTTCCGCCCAGTCGTAGAAATAGCGTGTGTAGTACGAGGCACTGGTGGACAAGCCGATCCGCGTGTCGAAGAGATACGGCTCCTGGAACGTGGCCGTGTAGCGTTGCAGCTGCGTGCCCGGCGCGGCCTCGAGCCGGAACCGCTGGCCCGCTCCGCGGAAGGCGGTGCCGTTGCGGATGTCGTCCCAACTCTGCGGCAGGCGGGTGATGTCGAAGTTCTGCTCGTCTACCACGATGTTGCCGACGAGGCCGGCGTTGGAGTTGACGCCCGCACCGATCATGAGTCGGCCGGTCTGCGTCTCCTCGGCATCCACGTCGACGATGACGTAGGGCTCCTGACCCGGAAACACCTGCAGCGGTTCAGTGCCGAAGTTGGGCGCCATGCCAGGCTGGACCATGCCTGGCGGCATCATGCCCGGTTGCATCATGCCCGGTTGCATCATGCCCGGTTGCACCATGCCCGGTTGCATCATGCCGGGTTGCATCATGCCGGGTTGGGCCATGCCGGGCTGCATCATGCCCGGCTGGAATTGCACCGGCTGCATGGGCGCGGCGTTCGGGGCGCCGGCTGGCGCGAACGCCGGCTGCATCATGCCCGGCTGCACGGCGGGGGCGGCACCTCCCGGAAACGCCTGGGCGACAGGAGCCTGGGCCACGTAGGCGGGGGCCCGCGGGGCGGGTGCCACGGTCCGCGAGTAATCAACCGCCTCGGGACCCGTCGGCGCAAGCGCTGCGCCTCCCCAGGCCTGCGGAGCGGGCTGGGTCGCCGGCTGCGGACTCTGGCCGCGCCACACGGGCTTTGCCGCGACCGTCTCCGACTGGCTGTCCTCCGGATTCCATTCCCCTTCGAGCACGAGATCGAGCACAGCGTCTTCCTCGTCGTCGGCGTCGGGGCTCTGCCCGCGGAACCCGGGACGCTTGGGATCGCGGGCGATCTGCTTGTTCTCTTCTCCCTCGGGCCTGCTGAAGGCGATGCGGGGCCCCTCGCCCTTGGCGGCGTCGGAGAGGAACAGGCTGCTCGATTTCAGCCGCCGCTCGTCGTCACGCAGCTTGCGGATGTCGATCACTTCGCCGGGGTGGATCGAGAGCCGGTTGAGGATGGTGCTGTGACGGGTGTGCGGATGCTCGCCGCGGATGCGGATGTTGATCTTGCCCACACGATACCGCTGCCCCTCCTCGATGTTGTACACCAGGTCGAGTTGGCCAGGCTCCTCCAGGAACCGCGGATCGGCCCTGATGTCGGCAAAGACGAAGCCGCGGCCGCCGTAGATGTCGCGGATCATCCCGAGGTCAGAATCCATCTTCGACTGGTTGAACGGCTGGCCGCTGGTGAGCTTGAGCTCCCGCGAGATGAATTCGCTCTTGAACTTGCTGTTGCCGACGAACGAGACGTTGCGGACGGAGTAGCGCGGTCCCTCGTTGATCACGAACGTGAGCATGGTCCACTCGCGCTTGCCGCCGTTGACCACCTCCACCTCGCGGCCCACCTTGGCCTGGAAGAAACCGAGGCTGCGGTAATAGGCCGTCAGCGCCTCGACGTCGGCGTCGATCTTGGCCCGGTCCAGATCGCCGCCCAGCAGCCAGAACACACCGGGCTTCGATTTGATCTGCGTGAGCAGACGGGCATCGTTGGCGATCGTGTTGCCGACAAAACCCGTCCACAGCGATTTCCGGCTCCGCCCCTCGTCGATGAGGAATACCGCGCCTTTGTCGCCCGGCTTGCTCCCCTCGATCGTGGTCACCTTCGCGGCGTCGTAGCCCTTCTCGTGGTAGTACGACTCGATCCGGCGGCGGGCCTCTTCGACCACGTAGGCATCCATCGAGTCGCCGACGTCGATCTCAGCCTTCTTCCGGATGGTGCGGGTCGGCACGCGCTGGTTGCCGACGTATTTGACATACCGCAGCATCGGACGCTCCACCACCTGGAAGATCACGACCACGCCTTCCTTGACGCGGACGTACTTCGGGTGGACGTCGACGAATTTCCGGCAGCGATGGAGCGAGCGGACGTCCTCCTCGATCGCCTGGGTGTCGAAGATCTGGCCCGCGCGGGTGACGAGCTTGGGGAGCTTCGACACATCCGTCGCGTGATTGCCTTCGATCCGTACTTCGACGATGCGGTTGGTTTCGTCGACGGCAGCAGCCGCCTGAGCCGCGGACGGCGGCAGGGGGGTGACACCGGCGGGCATCGGGGGCTGTTGGCCGTAGGCGGCCGCCACCCACAGGCACGCCATCCAGACCGAAGCCGACACCATCGAAGCCGATGCCCTCGCCAGCGGCAGCCGGCGCCGGCAGCCGCTGGGGGCGAACTGGCCGGCAACGGTGACCCCTGCGTGGGTCGGTCGCTGCGAAAGCGTGACAGTGCTGTGCGTGCGCGAGAGCATCAATGGTGCCGATATGAGAGAGGGGCGGCAGCGGGTCGGGGAGGAATACCGGAGCCCCGGACTGCGTCACAAGCCGAAAAGTGTCCGCCCGTACCGCCCCGCACCCGTTCCAGACGATTTTCAGCGGATCCGCCACCGCCGTGAATTCCCACGGTTCGCCCGTCCTACCCAGATGCCGATGCTTGACTGTGCCGGGCGAATTCCGGTATTTTTTCACGTTTCCGCCCTGTTTCTCTGTTTTCCCGCGAGCGAGGCTCGCCGGGTGCATGGCATCCAAGACGTCGGCCCCTGCCCATGCCGCCCATGGTCATTGATCTGCGCCGCACCGACGACGCCCGCGATGTCGTGCATCGCGCCGTTCAGGCCTTGGCCGAGGGCAGGGCTGTCGCCTTCCCGACGGAAACCGACTACGTGGTCGCCGCCAGCGCCCGCCACGAGGCGGCCGCAGAGCGGCTCAGCTGTCTGGCGGCAGAACGGCCGGGTGAGCCGCGGCTGTCGCTGGCGCTCAAAAGCGCCGACGAAGCCCTCGATTGGGCGCCCCGCCTGAGCCCGCTGGGCCAACGGCTGTCGCGGCGGTGCTGGCCCGGACCGGTGACGATCATCGTCGACGACGACCATCCCGACAGTCTCGTGCACAGGCTGCCGCTCGGCGTGCGCAAGCTGATCGTCGGGGAGGGGAAGCTGCGACTGCGGGTGCCGGGCCACCCCATGCTCGCCGACTGCATGCGGATGCTGGCCGGCCCCGTGGTGCTGGCCGAACCCGCGGGGGCCACCGACTCCGCTCCGGTCACGGCGGCGGAGGTGATCGCCCGCTGCGAGGCGGCCGGAGCGACGGTGAGTCTGGTGATCGACGACGGCCGCGCCAGATATGCCCAGCCCGCTTCGACGATCGCCATCGATGCCAGCGGATTCCGCGTTGTGCATCCGGGGATCGTCTCGGAGGAGACGCTCCGCCGGCTGTCCAGCCTAATGGTGCTCTTCGTCTGCACAGGCAACACCTGCCGCAGCCCGATGGCCGAGACCCTGTTCCGGGAACTGGTCGCCGAGCGGTTCGGCTGCCGAGCCGACGAGATCGAACGGCAAGGCGTGGTGGTGGCCAGCGCGGGAATCGCGGCCTGGGGAGGCGGCAAGGCGAGCACCGGCGCCCTGGAGGCGATGCGGGAGCGGGGGGCCGACCTGTCGGGCCACGAGAGCCAGCCGCTCACCGAAAACCTCGCCCGGCAGGCGGACGTGATCTGGACCATGACGGCGTCGCATCGGACGAACATTCTCGCCCAATTTCCCGAGGTGGGCGGCCGCGTGGCGATACTTTCCCCCGATCGGCACGACGTGATCGACCCGATCGGCGGCACGCTGGCGACCTACCGGAAATGTGCCGAGCAAATCCGCGAGCATTTGGCCCGCAGACTCGATACACTCTCATCCCAGCTTTTCGGCGGCAGGTGAGCCGGGCGCATGGCCGACCGTTGTGGTCATGCTGGTCATGCTGGTCATCCTGGTCATGGACCGATTTTGTCAGGGAGCATTTCATGCGGATTGCCATCGGCAGCGATCATCGTGGTGTGGCGGCGAAGATACGGCTCATGGGGCTGCTCGAGCGCATAGGTAACGAGGTGGTCGACTGCGGCTGCCACGGTGACGAGGCCGTCGACTATCCCGACATCGCCGCCGACGTCGCCCGGCGGGTCAGCCATGGCACGGCCGACAGGGGCATCCTGCTGTGCTGCACCGGCGTGGGCATGGCGATCGCCGCCAACAAGCTGCCAGGGGTCCGCGCGGCCACCTGCCACGACGAGGTGACCGCCGAAATGAGCCGTCGCCACAACGATCTCAACGTGCTCTGCCTGTCGGCCGAGATGATCGGGCCCGAGGTGCAGGACAAGCTGATCCGCACCTGGCTGGAGACGCCGTTCGAGGGAGGCCGCCACGCCCGCCGGGTCGCCAAGATCGCCGCCCTGGAATGCGGCGACGGCGACAAGG
Source organism: uncultured Candidatus Kuenenia sp. (assembly GCA_964581055.1). GTDB lineage: Bacteria > Planctomycetota > Planctomycetia > Pirellulales > UBA1268 > CAMCQY01. The sequence continues at coordinate 53,714 of CAZOMJ010000039.1, read as the reverse complement.
CTGACAAGAAGTCCTGAGCAGGCCCCACACCCGTGGCGGCACGTTAAAAGCGTGCCGCTGCACTTCGCTCGCACTCCCACCGGCCGTCCGGAGGGCGACCCTCTCGCCAGCGACCTGCGGTCGCCACGCGATTTGGGAAGAGGGGCTTCCGCCTGTCGTTGGGGCAGGATGCCGCTGTTTCGCGTGACTACGGAAAGTGGTCGTGTCGTAGCGATCGTGCCGCCCGCCGGCCTGAAAAACGGCCAAAAAGCAGGTGAAAATTCATTGAACCGGCCGCAGGCGTTGGTATCGTCGACGTCTGGATCGGGTCAGACCGGCGCGTGTCGGTGCCCCGGCCCGCGGCCCCACACGGCCCCTCAACCGGCCCGCCAACTGGCCACCCAAGGGAATTCGCACGGCATGCCTCTCGCACACCATCCCGACCCGGACGAAGTCGACTGCCTCCTGCGCAACTGCGAGCTGCGCAATGAAATCGAGCCCTACGTGGACGAGGCGATCTGGGAGATCGACTTCCGCCTCCTCCCCACCGCCGTCGAAAATCGGTTCCTGGAATCGATGCTGGCCTGGGAGCGGGCGCCGCTGGTGCCAATCGCCCGCTGGTTCGAGCCCACGCTTGCCCTGCAGCCCGCCTGCACGCTCGACGATGATCAGGTCCGGGAACGCCTCTGGGAGACGATCGAGAAGCTCTACTCCCAGCGGGTGGTGCTCGACTTCACCGATCACCTGCCCGACCGGGAACTCTATGCCCTCATCCGCCGCGACATCCTCCCGGCCACGGTGAAGCGTGTGGACCTGCCCGACAACTATTTCCACTGGGACTGCAGCACCACCGACGCGGAGGACGCGACGGTCTGGCTGATCTACTACGCCAGCGACGAGGAGCGGGAGCAGTGGAGCCTCGAGGAAGGCCGCGATCCGCCGCCGCGGGCCGTGCCACCCTACCCACGGGCACTGCCGACCGCACCGGTCTGACCAGCTTTCCAGGACATTTCTCGGACATTTCCGGGGGTTTCCGCCGGGCTGCCTGCCGCCGTAAGCTTCCCTGGGTCCCCATCGTCCTACGGAGGTGCATCATGCGTTGCAGACATGGTTGGTGGAAATGCCTGGGCGGCTGCCTCGGCGTGCTCGGATTCCTGCTGCCAACCGCTCGCGCCGCCGACCTGGTGGCGATTCGCGCGGCGATCGGCGAGGCGTCGGCCTATCTGATCGAACAGGGGCAGGCCGCGGACGGCGGTTTCTCCGCGCAGGCCGGACCGGCCGTCACGGCGCTGGCGGTAACAGCGCTGGTGAAGACCGGCACGCCCGTGGATGCGCCGGCCGTGCAGAAGGGGATCGACTACCTGCTCCGCTTCAAGCAGGCCGATGGCGGCATCCATCCGCCTGACTCGTTCGTCGCCAACTACGAGACATCGATCGCGCTGGTGGCGCTGGTCGCCTGCAACCGCGACGGCCGCTACGCCGAGCCGATCAAGGCCGCGGAGGCGTTCGTGAAGGGGTTGCAGTGGGACGACGGCGAGGGGAAGGGCACGGCCGACCCGGCCTACGGCGGCGCTGGCTACGGCCGCAAGAACCGTCCTGACCTCTCCAACACGTCGTTCCTGATCGAGGCCCTGCGGAGCGTGGGCACGGCCGCGGACGATCCGGCAATCCAGCGGGCGCTGGTGTTCGTATCGCGGACCCAGAATCTCGAAGGTTCCCACAACACCCTGCCGTTTGCAGCCAAGAACCCGGACGGCGGCTTCTACTACACGCCGGCGGCGGGCGGCGAGAGTTTCGCCGGCACCACGCCCGAGGGCGGGCTGCGCAGCTACGGCTCGATGACCTACGCGGGACTCAAGAGCATGATCTTCGCCGGCCTCACCAAAGACGATCCCCGCGTCAAGGCGGCGGTGGCCTGGCTGGCGAAGCACTACACGTTCGCCGAGAACCCCGGCATGGGAGATGCCGGACTCTACTACTACTTCCAGACGGCGGCCAAGGCCCTCGACACCCTCGGCGAAGAGACGTTCACCGACTCGGCCGGCACCAATCACGCCTGGCGGAGTGAATTGGCCGATGCGATCATCGCGCGGCAGCAGCCCGACGGCTCGTGGGTGAACACGAACCCGCGGTGGATGGAGGGCGACCCCAACCTCGTCACCAGTTACGCGCTGCTCGCCCTGGCCTCCTGCCTGCCCAAGCCCCCGGCCGCACGGTAGCGCACAATGAGAGTCATCCGTGATCCGGGAGAACATACACTCCAGATGCTGAGGAGCCGGTCGGAGGCACGCGCAGGAGCCGGTGCATTCTGCGACTCACAAGCGATGCACGATTCGTCCAAAAGCATCCTGTAGCAGAATCCGCCGGCGACGAGCATGCCGCAGCCGGCGAACCAATGCGGGCGGCTGCGAGACAGGAACAAACCTCGACCTCCGCGACATCCCCTTACCGGCGGCTTGCGGCGATCCGGCGGAGGTCGGCTTCGGCCTGCGGGAAATCAGCGATGATGCGGCGGAAATCCTCGGCGTCGAGCACGAGGAGATCGCAGGGAGAAACCGCGCGGACGGTGGCGCTGCGGGGCTGGCTCAACAAGAGCGCCATCTCGCCGAAGCATTCTCCTTCCTTGACGATCCCCAGCCGTTCGCCGGCCACGTCCACCGCCTCCAGGGCACCGCGGCAGACGATGTAGAGATCACACGAACGCTCGCCGCGTTCGACGATGGTCGCCCCCGCCTCGACCGCGAGCGGCCGAAACGACAGCACGAGCGTGTTGAGCAGCACCGCGGGCGCGTCGGCAAAGAACGTGCTGCGGGAGAGCACCTCCCGGCTCAGGCACTCGTGCCACTGGCGGCCATCCCGCTCGAGCAGCATGGTGGCGGCCCGTGGCCCCCAGGTGCCCGAATCGTAGTTGGGGAAGTCCGGCGCGGGTGTCGCGCTCCAGGCATCGAGCACAGGCTGCATGATCCGCCAGGATGCCTCCACGAAGTCGGTCCGTGAGAACAGCGTCGGATCGCCGTTGAGCGCGCTGTAGAGCAGCACCTCGTAGCCAGTGCCCCGGGATGCCTCGAACGTTTCGGCATAGTCGAACCGCATCCCGGCCCGCTGGAGTTGAAACGCCGGACCGGGCCGCTTGGCCTGCATGCGGATCTCGACCCCCTGGTGGGGCTGGATATGGAAGATCAAGAGGTTCGATGCGGCCTCACCCTTGAACTGCACGATGATCTCGGTGCCCCGCTTCCAGAGCGACTTGCCGCTCCGCAGGTAGACGGGCATGCCGGCCCAGCGGGCGTTGTCGAGATGGAGCTTGATGGCAGCGAACGTCGGCGTGTTGGAGTGCGGATCGACGTTGGGCTCCTGCCGGTAGCCGACCGCCGGCGTGCCGTCGGCCTTCACGCCGGGGCCGTACTGGCCGCGGACGCAGTCGTGGGCGACGTCACCGGGACCGGGCAGCCGCACCGCCTCGAGCAGCCGCGCTTTCGCGTCGCGAACGATGCCGGGGTCGAGCGACTCCGGCGGCTCCATGCAGACATACGCCATCATCTGCAGCAGGTGGTTCTGCAGCATGTCTCGGACAACCCCGGTCTTGTCGTAGTACTCGCCGCGGGTTTCCACGCCGACGGTCTCGGTCGCGGTGATCTGGATGTGGTCGATGTGCGCGGCATTCCAGAGCGGGGCGAACATGGCGTTGGCCATCCGGAACGCCAGGAGGTTTTGCACCGTCTCCTTGCCGAGGTAGTGATCGATGCGATAGATCTCGTCCTCGCTCCACAGGGAGAGCAGCGACTGGTTCAGCGCATGGGCGGAGTCCAGATCCTTGCCAAACGGCTTCTCGACGATGATCCGCTTCTGACCCGGCAGCCGCGTGAAGCCGGCGGCGGCGAGCTGCTGATTGACCACCGCGAAAAACTCGGGCGAGATCGCCAGGTAGAGGAGCGTGTTGTCGGCGGCGGCGGTGCCCCCGCCGACCTTCTCCACCAACTCCCGCAGCCGCCCGTAGGCCGCCGGGTCGTCGAACGCCCCCGCCGTGTAGTGCAGCCGCGATTCGAGCCACTGCCAGCGGTCGGCATCGAACGACCGCCGCGTCTGAAAGCGGGCGATCTCCTGCCGCTGTTGCTCGCGAAACTCGAGGCTCGTGATCTCGCGCCGGGCCATGCCCACCACGGCGAACTCCTCGGGCAGGAGGCCGTCGCAGGCGAGGTTGTAGAGCGCCGGCATGAGCAGCCGCTTCGTCAGGTCACCCGACGCGCCCAGGATGACGAGCACGCCGGGCGTTGCGATCTGCGCCGCCTGTCCGCTCCTACCGTCGAACGCCGCGTGAAGGGATGACAAGACATGGGGCTCCGGGAGAGAAGTTCTGGGCACGGCTGCCGTGGCAGCATGATCGATCCGGCCTGGAACGTTCAATCCTTCAGATCGAACAGCCGCTTGAGGGCATCGAGCAGGCCGTGCGGCGGGCCCGCACGGCTCTCGCTCCGCAGCGAGGCCAACGGCGGATGCAGCAGCTTCGCCGCATAGCGGTCGAAGGCCTGCCGGATCTCGGTCCGCGCGGCATCGTCGAGCCCCGGCAGCCGACGGAACAGACGGTCGAGCTCCGCCTCGCCGGTCTCGCTCCAGCCCGCACGCAGCCGCTCGATCACCGGCGCCGTCGAACGATGGTGCAGGTCACCCATAAACCGCTGCGTTTCCTCGTCGATGATCGTGACCGCCGCCGGCAGTTCGCGCTGCCGGCTCTTGCGGTTGGCGTCGCAGGCCGCGGTGAGATCGTCGACCGAGTAGAGCCAGACGCCCGGCCGCTCGCCGATCCGCGGATCGAAGTCGCGCGGCACGGCGAGGTCGAGCACGACCAGCGGCCGTCCGCCGCGTTGCGACTCCACCTCCGCGAACAGTTCCGCCGACACGACCGGCGCCGTCGCTCCCGTCGTGCTCACCACGAGGTCGGCCGCGGTGAGTTCTGCCGAGAGGTTCTCGAACCGGCCCGCCCGAACGCCGAGCCTCGCCGCCAGTTCGCCCGCCCTGCCTGCCGTGCGGTTGACGACGACGACGTCGCGGGCACCGGCCTGCCGCAGGTAGCGGAGCGTCTCGCCCGCCATCTTGCCGGCACCGATGAGCAGCACCCGCTTGTCGTCGAACCGCTCGAAGACGCCGCTGGCGAAATCGGCGACCGCCACGCTCGGAATCGACAGCCGCTCGCGGCCGATGGCGGTCTCGGTGGCGACGCGTTTTGCGGTCCGCAGGGCAGCCTGGAACATCTCGCCCGTGAGCGGACCGGAGGTGCGGCTCTCCTGCGCCAGGCTCCACGCCTGCTTCACCTGCGCAACGATCTGCGGCTCGCCGAGCACCATGCTGTCGAGCCCGGCCGCCACACTGAAGAGATGGCGGACCACCGCCTCGTCGCGGTCGCCGGTGAGCACGGGAGTGAGCAGACGGGCGTCGATGCCACGGCATTCCGCCAGGAACGACACGAGTTGGTCGGGCGGCGGCGGCGGCACGTCGGCCTTCGCTCCGGCGGCGTAGAACTCCACGCGGTTGCACGTGGAGAGCAGCACACCCTCCCGCCCGGGAAACAGTTCGCGGAACCGAGCGAGCGCCTCAGCCGCCTGCTCGGCCGAGAAGGCCAGCCGCTCACGGAGCGCCAAGGGCACCGTGCGATGGGTTCCGCCCACGAAGGCCAGCGTCATGGCGTGGCCTCCCGTTCGCTGGCATCCGCGGCCACAGGCTGCACCGGCGGCACGCCGTGCCGCGTCGTTCCGAAGAGCCCCCAGAGAATCGACGCGGTGAGCACGCCGAAGCTGACCAGCGACAGCCAGGCGGCGGTCCGCGGGCCGTCGGCGCGGCGGCTGGTCATCCGCGCCACGATAGCCGCGGCCACCAGCCACGCGACCAGTCCGGCCATCCGCAGCACGACCGGGTCGGTCCAGGGCACGGTCTCGAGGAGTCCCCGCTGGCGATTGACGGCGTTGAGGACGATCCCCGAGAGGAAGCCGGCCGCGGCTGTCCAGGCGGCGATTCCGAGGGTGCGATCGGTGGTGTGGGCGAGACGTTCGAGGCTTGGCAGGCGGAAGCTGCGCAGCGGCGGCTGCTTGCGGGCCAGCCTGCCTGCCTGAATCAGCCACAGGGATCCCGCCAGGGCGCCGATGGCCACGGCCACGCTCGCCGCCAGATTGAAGCTCCCGTGGATCGCTCCCCAGATCTGCGTGGCGGGACTCTGCGGAAACGGCGAGCGGCTGGAGACCTGCGCAGCGCCGATGAGCCCCAGCACGACCGGCAGCATGAAGAGCCCGACGGGGGTGCGCGGGTTGGCGATCGTGAGCCAGAGATAGCCGCCGGCCAGCAGCCACGCCGCCAGCAGATACCAATCGAAGGCGCTCGAAAGGGGCACCGCCGGCTCGTGGGCCGCCCGCCAGACCAGGAACAGCGTGTGGGCCACGAGCCCTGCCGCGGCGAACGCGATCATGGCAGCCCCCCGCACGCCGGAGCGGAACAGCAGCCGCGAGGCCTCACAGGCCAGCGCCACGGCGTAGCTGGCCGCGAAGCAGACGACGGAAATGCGCGATACGAATTCGACCATTGCTGATCCCTGCGGTGCGTCGTCGATTATTGTAGTCTGCCGGAAAAATAGGGACGGGAGCGAATTTCGTTACTGTATGGGTCCGACAACTCGCTGTTGACTTGTGAAATTCGCTCCCGTCCCCATTTTTCCATCGCCCCCCCGAGCACCCGATGTCCGATCCCACCCCATCCCAGCCGGTGCGTCCCCCGCTGGTTCTGGCCTCCACCGGCAGCCTTTCATCTGCCGATCGCCGCAGCCAGGCCCTGCTCATGCGGGCCTGCCGACGCGAGCCGGTGGAACGCACTCCCGTGTGGCTGATGCGGCAGGCGGGCCGCTACCTGCCGGAATACCGCCGGGTGCGGGAGCAGGTCGACTTCATGGGGCTGGTCAAGAACCCGCGGCTGGCCGCGGAGGTGATGCTCGCCACGGTCGATCGGCTCGGCGTCGACGCGGCGATCATCTTCAGCGACCTGCTGCCGATTCTCGAGCCCATGGGCATGGATCTGGAGTTCGCCGTGGGCGAGGGCCCGGTGATCCACAATCCGCTTCGGGAACCGGCCGACGTGCAACGGCTCCGCGAGCTCGAGGATCTCGACCAGCTCGGCTACGTGATGGACGTCGTGCGGGCCACCCGCGAAGGACTCGACGACTCCATTCCGGTGATCGGCTTCGCCGGCGCGCCCTTCACGCTGGCCGGCTACTGCATCGAGGGGGGCACGAGCAAGGCCTGGCTCCATACCAAGACGCTGATGTACCGCCACGAGGCCGCCTGGCACGACATGATGGGCAGGATCGCCCGCGCCGTAAGCCGGTATCTCGTGGCGCAGCTCGATGCCGGCGCGCAGCTCGTGCAGCTGTTCGACAGCTGGGTCGGCTGCCTTTCTCCCGACGACTACACCCGCTACGTGCTGCCCCACAGCCGCACGGCGATCAGCGCGGCGGCGCAGCGGGCGCCGGTGATCCACTTCGCCACCGGCAATCCGTCGCTGTTGCCGCTACTGGCCGAGGCGGGCGGCTCCGTGATCGGCGTCGACTGGCGAATCGAACTGGGCGACGCCTGGCGGCTGGTCGGCGAGAACCGAGCGGTCCAGGGCAACCTCGATCCCGTCGTGTTGCTGTCGGACCGTGATACTGTCCGCCGGCAGACGCAGCACGTGCTGGCCCAGGCCGCCGGCCGCCCGGGGCACATCTTCAACCTCGGCCACGGCATCCTCCCCCAGACGCCGGTGGAAAACGTGCTCGAACTGATCGCCACGGTGAAGGGCGGATAGCGGCCGAGATGGCCCGCCCCCTCGCCAAGCCTGGCCCCGGCGGGGTACAACAGCGTGTTGCGCGCAAAATGGCCCCGCTGCCGTTGCGTCGTGCGCAACCACTTTCCCCCCTGGTGTGTGCCGCATGACGAGCCTGGAAAAACGCCTCTTCCACCTGTTCGAACCTGCCGATGTCGCCACGGCGCGGGCGCTCATGCTCAAGCGGGTCTGGTGCCCGCGAGTCGGACAGGTGCATGCGACCATCGTCGGTGAAGACGGCGAGGCCCAGGAGGTGCGGCTGGAGCTCTCGGCCCGCCGCAAGGGCGGCATGTCGCTCGAAAGCCACTCCACGAGCCCGCTGGGACGGACCGGCAAGCCGTGCCCGCTCCTGGCCGCCGTGTTGCTCGAGATCGATCGCCGCGGACTGTTTTCGAACCTGCACGACCACACGCCGCTGGCGCTCGACATCGTGCCAGCCGACGACCACGAAGAGCCCGCCGACGCAGACGACACGAGTCCTGAGGACGATGCCTCCGACGCCGATCCAGCAGCCTCCCGCACCGCGACGCGAACCGTAGCCCCCCCAGCGGCACCCCCGGTCATTGTCGGCAGCCGCTCGGGATCGACGCGACTGCCCGCCTGGGCGAGCGAACTCGACGAGCGGCGACGGCTCGTCGAACCGGCCGTCCGCGACCGCATGGTCACGATCACCGACAGCCGCCGGTCGGCCGGCGCGATCATCTTTCTGCTCGATCTCGCCGCCTCCGCGGATGCGCGGGCGGCCGTGCTCGTGCCCGGGCGGATGCAACTCGACGTGGCGGGCAACGCCACCGGTCGGCCCCGGCCCATCGTGATCGGCCCCGGCCAGGTGGAGCTCGACCAGCTCGATGCCCAGGAACGCTCGATTCTGGCCCAGCTCGTGGGGGCCATGGCCGTCGGCGAAACCGGCATCGTCGAGCCGCTCGAGCGGCGGACGATCGCCCGCGTGGTGGTCAGCTCGCAGTCGGCGGCCACGCACCTGGCGATGCTCTGCGAGACCGGCCGGCTCGTGCTGCAGCCCGAGCCGCGACGCAACCCGGACCTGGTCGTGCCGCTGGTTTGGGACGGTGGCCGTCCCTGGGAATTCGCGCTCGTGCTCGAGCCCGACGACGTCGCCAGCACCCGCGCCGAGACCGTCGCCGACATGGCCGCCGAGGGCAAGCCGTTGCCGCGGCCGGGCCGGGCGACGCTCCGCGGCATGCTCGTCCGCGGCAGCGAGCGGAAGGATCTACGGACTCCCCGGGCCATCCTGCGGTCGGGGCTGATCGTCTTCGAGGATCGGCTGGCACGGCTGGCCGTCACCGGGACGGGCGGCTGGATGGACCAGTTCGAACGTCGGGGGCCGATCGAATTCTCGGGCGCGCAGGTGGACGGTCTCATCGATCGGCTGGCGATGCTGGCCGATCTGCCGCGGCTGGAACTGCCGGGTTGGACCGGCTGGCGGATCGAGTCTGGAATGCCCCGGCCCAAGCTCGTGCTCGACGACTCGCCCACCGTCAGCCTCGATGCCGGCGACGACGGGCCGCCTCCTGACGACGATGACGGCGGCCGTCCCGCCCGGCCGGCCCGCCGCCGCTCGACGCCACGGGTGCAACTCGCCGGACGGATCTGGTTCGACTATGCCGGCATCCTGGTCGCGGCCGATGAGCCTGCGGGCGGCGCGACCGACCCCGCGCGACGGATCCTCGTGCGGCGCGACCGGACCGCGGAGCGCGATGCGATCGCCATGCTGCCGCGGTATGGCGGCACGCCACCACGGTCCGGCGACGCGGATGACGCCGACATGGGCCACCACGTGGAGATCGCCCGCGCCCGGCTCGATGCCTCCGTGTCACAGCTGGCCGCGGCGGGCTGGACGGTCGAAGTCTCCGGCCGGCGGTATCGTCCGGCCGGCAGCGTGGCCTGGAACGTGACCAGCGGGATCGACTGGTTCGAACTCTCGGCGGCGATCGACTTCGGCGGCATCACGGCAGATCTGCCCGCCCTGCTCGAGGCGTTGGCGAAGGGGAGCCGCTCCGTGGAGCTGTCGGATGGTTCCCTGGGCATCCTGCCTGAGTCACTCGCGGCACAGATCGAGCCGATGGCGGTGCTCGCGCAGAAGCACGACGGCCGCCTGCGGTACGGAAGGATCCAGATGGCGCTGCTCGACGCGTTGCTGGCCGGGCAGCCGCAGTCGCACGTCGACGAGGCTTTCGAACGGATTCGCGACGAACTGTCCCGCGGCGAACGGCCCGAGGCCGAAGACGAGCCGGAGGGCTTCCAGGGAACGCTCCGCCACTACCAGCGGGAGGGCCTCGGCTGGCTCTCGTTCCTCGAACGCATGGGCCTGGGCGGCTGCCTCGCCGACGACATGGGTCTCGGCAAGACGATCCAGGTGCTGGCGATGTTCGTCCGGCGGCAGACGCTGCTCACCGCCGGCGGCATCGCGCATCGCCCGTCACTGGTCATCGTGCCGAAGAGCCTCGTGTTCAACTGGATCGAGGAGGCCCGCAAGTTCGCGCCGTCGCTGCGCGTGCTCAACTACACCGGCAACGCTCGGCTCGACGAGGCGGGATCCCTGGCGGATCACGATATCGTGCTGACCACCTACGGCACGCTCCGCCGCGACATCATCAACCACCGTGAGCTCGAATTCGACTACGTGGTGCTCGACGAGGCACAGTCGATCAAGAACGCCGCCAGCCAGGCGGCGAAGGCCTGCCGTCTTCTGCGGGCCCGCCATCGCCTGGCCCTCACGGGCACGCCGGTGGAAAACCACATCGGTGAACTCTGGAGCATCTTCGAGTTTCTCAATCCCGGCCAGCTCGGCAGCGCCACGCGACTCAAGCGGTTTCTCGCCGGCGGCCGTACGAGCTCCGACGTGGTGGCCCGCGCCGTCCGGCCCTACCTGCTGCGGCGCACCAAGACGCAGGTGCTCTCCGACCTGCCGGAGAAGACCGAGCAGACCCTGTTCTGCGAACTGGGCGAGGATCAGCGGAAGGCCTACGACGAGTTGCGGGAGCACTACCGCCTGGAACTGTCGGGCCGGATCGGCCGCATGGGCATCGGGCGGTCGCGGATCGCGGTGCTCGAGGCGCTCCTGCGGCTGCGGCAGACCGCCTGCCACCCCGGCCTCGTCGACCCGACACGCATCGACGAGCCGGCAGCCAAGCTCGACACGCTCCTCGAGCAGCTGTCGGAGGTGATCGACGAGGGCCACAAGGTGCTGGTGTTCAGCCAGTTCACCAGTTTTCTCTCGATCGTGCGCCGCCGCCTCGACGCCCAGGCCGTCACCTACGAATACCTCGACGGCAAGACGACCGACCGCCAGGCACGCGTGCAGCGGTTCCAGGAGGACGCCGACTGCCGGCTGTTCCTGGTGAGCCTGAAGGCGGGCGGCCAGGGTCTCAACCTCACGGCGGCCGACTACATCTACATCCTCGACCCATGGTGGAATCCGGCGGTCGAGGCCCAGGCGGTAGACCGGGCCCATCGCATCGGCCAGACCCGTCGCGTCTTCGCCTACCGGCTGATCGCGCGGGACACGGTCGAGGAGAAGATCGTCGCGCTGCAGGATCGCAAGCGGGAACTGGCCGAGTCGATCGTCCGCGCCGACGAAAGCATGGTCTCGAGCCTCACGGCCGAGGATGTCGAGATGCTGCTCTCGTGACGACACGCCAGCCGGCCGCTCGACACGCCTCACGAAACCCTAACGGCTCTTGACTACCACTGAGGTTCGGAAGTCACGCTCACGCCTCCCCCAGGGAAACAGAAAGTGATCGCCCCGATGGCCGGACAACAGATCCTTGTGGTCGACGACGAGGAGGATCTGCTGGAGTTGGTGAGCTACAAGCTCTCCAAGGAGGGCTACCGCGTGCAGTGCGTGGGCACCGGCGAAGACGCGCTGAAAACCGCGCGGAAGCAGCCGCCCGACCTGATCGTGCTCGATTGGATGCTGCCGGCGGTGGACGGCCTCGAGGTCTGCCGGCGGCTCAAGAGCGATCCGAAGACGCGGGACATTCCGATCATCATGCTCACCGCCAAGAGCGAGGAGAGCGACATGGTGGCGGGCCTCGAGCGCGGCGCCGACGACTACATCGCCAAGCCGTTCAGCCCGCGGGTGCTCTCAGCCCGCGTCAAGGCGCTCCTGCGACGCAAGGAGGCCGACGCCAAGGCGGAACAGGAGACGACGATCGACGTCCACGAACTGTCGATCCATCCCGGCCGGCACGAGGTGACCCTGGCCGGCGCGCCGGTCGAACTCACCTACACCGAGTTCGCCCTGCTGCAATTCCTGGCCAAGCGGCCCGGCTGGGCCTACACCCGCACGCAGATTGTCGACGCGGTGAAGGGGGAGGATTATCCTGTGACGGAGCGCTCGGTGGACGTGCAAGTCGCCGGCCTGCGCAAAAAACTCGGCGCGTTTGGATCCTACATCGAAACTGTCCGTGGCGTGGGCTACCGGTTCCGGGCGTGACGAGCGTTCTCCTCCCGCATCCTCGCCGTCCGGCACACTCTATCTCCCATGGCCCGCTCGCGGTTCGTCTTGCATGTGTTCGCGGGCTTCTGCGCGCTGGTCGCAGCGGGCTTGGTCGGCTGCTTCTGGTTGGCGAGCGTGCAGCTGGCCCGGCTCGCCGATGCCTCCCAACTGCAGCGGGTCGCCGACGTGGCGACGGGACTGACCGCGCTCTTCCCCGAGCGGGCCGAAGCGATCGATCCTGCCGCGTTCACCGAGGCCACGCGTCGGCTGATCGGCAGCACGCGGGCCCGGGTGGATCTTCTCTCCCCCGACGGAACCGTGCTGGCCACGTCGGCCCCGGGCGGCATCGTGGGGGAGCGGTCGCCCACCGCTGATGCGATCGTCGAGGAGGCCCGCGCGGGGCGGATCGCCCGAGCCAGCCGCTACGACGCCGCCGCCGGCAAACGCATCCTCGTGGTGGCCGCTCCCGTGGGCCCGGCCGGCCGGCCCACGGGCATCGTCCGTGTCACGGCGGACACGGTCGACTCCGACGCCGAGTTGGCGCGATCCCAGCGGTGGCTCCTGGTCGGCTTCCTGGCATGGGCCGCCGCCGGCCTCGTCGCCGGCCGTGCGGTGGCCAGCCGGCTGGCCAGACCGGTCGCCGACCTGTCGCTGGCCGCGGCCCGGCTGGCGGACGGCGATACAAGCGCTCCCATTCCGGCGGCGGAATCGGCGGAGCTCGCCGACCTCGCCGACGCGATTGCCTCGCTCCGCGAACAGCTCGTGGAACGCGGGCTCACGATCGGCAGGCAGGGCACCCAGCAGGAGGCAGTGCTCGGCAGCATGATCGAGGGCGTGCTCGCCATCGACGCCCGGCAGCGGGTCGTGGGCATCAACCGCGCGGCGGCCGAGCTCCTCGGCGTCGACCCGGATCGAGCCATCCGCCGCCCGCTGCAGGAGGTGGTGCGGAACCCCGATCTGCGGCGCTTCGCCCTGCGGGCGATCGACTGCCGTGAGCCCGTCGAGGATGATCTCCTGCTCCGCGGAGCCCGTGACCGCACGATCCGCCTGCGGGGCACGGCCCTGCGGGACGTGTCGGGCGAGGGCGGGGCGGTGATCGTCTTGAACGACGTGACCGCCATGGAGCGACTGGAGAACATCCGCCGCGATTTCGTCGCCAACGTGTCGCACGAACTCAAGACGCCGATCGCGTCGATCAAGGGCTTCGTCGAGACGCTTCTCGACGGGGCGGGCGACGACCCGGCCGACCAGCGCCGGTTTCTCGGCATCATCGCCAGGCAGGCCGACAGGCTCGCGTCGATCATCGAGGATCTGCTGGCCCTCTCCCGGATCGAGCAGAGCGAAGGCACGGGCAACCTGCCCCGGGAGCCCGTGCGGATGGCCGACCTCCTCTCCGCCGTCACCGTCGACTGCCTGCCCCGGGCAGGAGACCGTTCCATCCGGCTCGACGTCACCTGCGACGAGAGCATCGAGGCGGAGGTCAACGCGCCGCTCCTGGAGCAGGCACTGATCAACCTCGTCGACAACGCCATCAAGTACAGCGATCCGGGACGCACGGTCTGGATCACGGTCGCCTTCGAGCCGGAGGCGGCCGACCGTGCTGCGGCCGTGGTCATCACGGTCCGCGACGAGGGCTGCGGCATCGAGGCCGAGCACCTGCCGCGGCTCTTCGAGCGGTTCTACCGCGTCGACAAGGCTCGCAGCCGCAAGCTCGGCGGCACGGGCCTGGGACTGTCGATCGTGAAGCACATCGTGCAGGCCCACGGCGGCACGGTGGCGGTGGAGAGCGAACCGGGCGTGGGCAGCACGTTCACGATCCGCCTGCCGTGAATCACGCGATCGTGCGGCCGCCTTCCAGCGGCAGGCAGACCCCGGTGACGAACTCGTTTTCGAGAAGAAACAGCACGGCATGGGCCACGTGCTCGGGTGTCCCCTGGCGATGCTCGAGCATGCCGGCCAGCACGCAGTTGACCCGCACCCTGGGATTCCGGGCGGCGAACTCGACGGCCAGGCTTCGCGTCATCGCGGGGATCGCCCCCTGGCTCGGAAAGAAGGAGGCCAAGCCGGTCGACGGGTGGTCCACAGCCGAGTCGCCCATCGTGACGATGCCTCCGCCGTCGGGCTGGCGGACCATGAAGGCGCCCGCCTCCTGGGCCGCCACGAACGCGCCCACGCAGTTGATGTCGAAATGGGTCCGCAGGTCGTCGGCCGTCACGTCTTCCAGCACACCAGAATGCCGGATCCCGGCGCAGGTGACGACCGCGTCGATGCGACCGAAGTGATCGGCCACGCGTTGCACCATGGCCCGCACCGGTCCCTCGTCGCGGAGGTTCGCCGTGACGGCCATGGCCGGCACGCCGACCGCCGTGAGTTGCTCCGCCAGGTCGCGGGCTTCCTGCAGCGACCCCTGGGCGTGGATCGCCACGGCATAGCCGCGCGAGGCCAACGCCCGCACGACCGCCGCTCCCACGCCTCGTTCGCCGCCGGTGACGAGCGCCACGCGGCCTGTCTGTGCCGCGGACCCGGGGATGAAGGCAATCGGTTCGAGCATGGACGTTCTCCGCGAAGCGGGGCAGGGCAGCACCAGCCGTTCATCACGGTGTCTTCGTCGCCTGGCCCTGCGTCTTCATGGCCTCGTGAAAGTCGAGGATCTGCTGCCAGGCCTCCTCGGGGGTTTCGGCATAGGTGAAGAGTTTCAGGTGTTCATCCGCGATCACGCCACTGTCGGCGAGGAACTGAAAGTCGATGACCTTCGACCAGTAGTCGCGGCCGAAGAGGATGATCGGCACCGGCTGCATGCGGTGCGTCTGCCGGAGCGTGAGCGTCTCGAACATCTCGTCGAGCGTGCCGAAGCCGCCCGGAAACAGCACGACGGCGGCGGCCCGCAGGATGAAGTGAAACTTCCGCAGGGCGAAATACTTGAATTGAAAGCAGAGCTCCGGCGTGATGAACGGATTGGGCTGCTGTTCGCTCGGCAGTTTGATGTTGAGGCCGATCGACTTGCAGCCGACGTCGAACGCCCCACGGTTGGCCGCTTCCATGATGCCGGGCCCGCCGCCGGTGATGACCACGTAGTCTCGCTGGTCGTCGCACTGGTTATCGATCGACACGAGGCGGGCAAACTCGCGGGCCGCGTCGTAGTAGCGGCAATACGCGAGCAGGTGTTCGGCCCGCTTCAACTCGCGGGCGGCACTGTCCATCGCCGACGCGGGGACGGCGGCTGCGGCCGAGGCCTGTGCCCGCGCCATGCCGCGGCGGGCTTCCGACAGCCGTCGCTCGGCCGCGGGGCGTTCCACGATCTGCGTGCCGCCGAACACGATCACCGTGGAGGTGATGCTGTCTTCCTGGAGGGCCAGTTCCGGCTTGCCCAGTTCGAGCAGCATCCGCACGCCGCGCATCTCGGAGCGATCCAGCAGGTGCCGGTCATCCTGCGCGAGGCTGTAGCTGGGCGAGGAGAGAATGGCCTCCATGTTCTCCGCGACGAGGGCCACGTCATCGCCGAGCGTGGTGTCGGGCAGGATGCTGCAGGCCTTGGGGCGGAACGAGGCCGTCTCAGCCGTGCCATTGGCTGCGGTGGGTTTCGATCCGGCGGACGTGCGTGTCTTTGGCGTCTTTGGCGTCTTGGCCATGGCGATCTCCCTGCCGTCGGTTGGTGTCGGTCGATTCTCGTTGAAACGGCTCAGGAATCCAGCCGTGCGGTGGTGCCGATGGAGGGAATCTCCACGTCCCACCCGCGGGTCTCCCGCAGGAAATCTGCCAGGCCACGGGCAGCCGGCGGCTCTCCATGCACGAGGAAGGTTTTCCGGGGCGCGGGCATGCCGGCGAGCCAGCGGCTGAGCTCACGGCGGTCGGCGTGGCCGGAGAGGGCGTCGACCCGCCGCACGGCCGCCTTGACCGGAATGTCCCGCCCATGGATCCGCAGGAACTTCGCCCCGTCGATCAGGCTCCGGCCCCGCGTGCCGATCGCCTGGAAGCCCGCGACCAGCACCGTCGTCTTCGGGTCGGGCAACCGCTGGGCAAGATGGTGGAGGATGCGGCCGCCGTTCATCATGCCGCTGGAGGCGATCACGATTCCCGGCCCCTCGTGGGCGTTGATCGCCTTCGACTCGGCAGACGTCTTCGCCATGCGCACGAACGGCGAGGCGAGCGCCTCGGCCACGCCGGCCATCTTGGCCTCCGTGAAATCGTGCTCGGCGACGTGCCGGCGAAACACCTCGGTCGCCTCGACCGCCATCGGTGAATCGATCCAGACGGGCACCTCGGGCAGTCGCCCGGCGGCCATCAGCGTGCGGAGCAGATAGACGAGTTGCTGGCAGCGGCCGACCGCAAACGACGCCACGAGCATCATGCCGCCCCGTGCGAGCGACTCCTTCGTCACAGCCTCCAGTTCGTCGAGCGGTCGACTGGCCGGATGATCGCGGTCGCCATAGGTGCTCTCGCAGACGAGGTAGTCGCAGGCCGGAGCAGGCACGGGATCGTGGTAGAGCGGCGCGTCGTAGCGGCCGACATCCCCGGAAAAGATGACTCTCCGCAGGCCGCCGGCCACGGCCACCTCGACTTCGATAAACGAACTGCCAAGCATGTGCCCGGCATCGTGAAAGCGACAGCGGATCCCGGGAGCCGGCTCGAACCACGTGTCACGGGCGACCGCCTTCACCAGCCGCAACGCGCGATCGACATCCCGCTCGTCGTAAAGCGGCAGCGCCGGACGGTGTTTTGAATAGCCCTTGCGGTTGGCATACGCCGCGTCCTCGTCCTGGCACTTGGCTGAATCGTAAAGCAACAGCCCGAGCAGGTCGGCCGTGGCCGGGGAGGTGAGGATCGGTCCCTGAAATCCCTCCCGGACCAGCCGCGGCAGCCAGCCCGAATGGTCGATGTGGCCGTGCGTAAGCACGACCGCATCGATTGTGTCGGGCGGCACGGCAAACCGGTCCCAATTCCGCTCGCGCAGGCTCTTCTCCCCCTGAAACAGGCCGCAATCGACCAGCACACGCGAGCCGCCCACCTCCAGCAGATGCCGCGAACCCGACACCATGCCCGCCGCGCCGAGAAACGTGATGCCGGCTGCGGTGCGGGGGGCTTTTTGCTCTGCGTCCATGGATGGGAACTCCTTGTGATGATCCAGCAGTTGGTCAGGCAGCAATGGGTCAGGACGATGGCGGGGTTGGACGCTCGCGGCTGTCGGCAGACGAGCGTGTCTCGCCTGCCATGAGCAGTTCGCTGTCGCCGATCGCCAGCGACTCCAGCCGGTAGCTCGTGGCTCCCGCATCGTGCGTGGATGGGATATAGACCATGAGCACCATCCGTCCGTCCAGCATGCGGAGGTCGGTGACCATGCCCAGTTTACTGATCCGGCTGGAGAGCTCCCGCAGGATCGGCGCCCGTGGAACGGGAATCGCGCCCAGCCACGCTTGCTCCAGCACGATCATCAGATGGTTGACATCCCGCAGGACGACTTCGCAGTCGAGCCACGCCACGGCCGTCAGCGGCCCATAGCCCACCCGCGTTCCCAGCACGACATGCCTGGGCCGGAACACCAACCGCGGCCCGGAGACGCCCTGCGGCAGCCAGCGGGGATGGTTGCGCGGCAGGTCAACCGCCAGCCAGGCATTGAGCTCGTCGGCGGTCACCGCCAGCTCCCAGCCGCCCGGCCGCGAGATGGAGGCGTGCCATGCCGACGCCTTCGTCACCGCCCGCCGCGCCAAAGCCTCGACATCAACCGCCCCGACATCCTCGGCGTTGCTCCCACTCCCGGCATTCCCGATTCCGGAATTCCCGGAGAGCGAGGCGGTGGGGATCTCGAGTTGCCGGTAGAAGACCGGCTCGTATTTCAACAGCGCCGCGACCACGATGACCGCCAGTGCCAGGCCACTCAGACAGGCCAGGACGGTTCTGCACAGCCGCCGCCACGATGATTGCTTCACGACAGTAGGCCACACATGCAAAACCGCATTTCAAAACCTGCGGCACCAACCCTGCCGGCAACGGGGGGACCGGCACCAGTCGCTCCACGAACTCCGTAGATTGGAGCCGTTCCCCCCGGGTTTTGAAACCGCTGCTAGCCCGTCAGGCCCAATAACCGGGGGATCGGCAGTTCCGCGGTCGTCTCCAGCGTCACGTCCCCGAGCAGGTCCTGCTCCAACTCATCCCTCAGCACCCGCACATTCGGCGGCGCCTCGATCCCGATCCGGACT
This sequence comes from uncultured Candidatus Kuenenia sp., assembly GCA_964581055.1. Lineage (GTDB taxonomy): Bacteria > Planctomycetota > Planctomycetia > Pirellulales > UBA1268 > CAMCQY01. The sequence goes on along the minus strand of CAZOMJ010000039.1, from coordinate 35,243 downwards.
TTGTCGCCGCTGACGCGAACGACCGTGACCACCACCGAATCCCCAACCCGAATTCGTTCGTTCTGCTTGCGGGACAGCACCAGCATCGAGGGCCTCCGTTCCAAATGGATGTGTGGACATGAATGTACTGGATATGCTATACAAATGTCAACCTGTTCCAGATCGCGATCCGCTGCTGCACGGCGTCCTGACCAACCGTGCCTCCCGCAGGGCGGGAGGCGAACAGGTAAACTTTGCGACACAGGAAACATCGTCCGATCAGGCAGACTTTCTTGGCTGCACGCCAGCGGACACCGACTGGATGTTTTGTGCGGCGCCGGCCTATGGTGCGGCATGCTCGCAGGGGAACGGTTCCGCAGCCTGCGAAAGCCGATTCAAGAACCGACGCGGTCGCACCGGCGTCTGATCGCCCGGGTTTGATCGCCCGGGTTTGATCGCCGGCGGCTTACTCCGCGGCCGATGGCGGTGCCGCCGCGAAGTCGGCAAGTTCAACCTGCGTGGCGATGGCCACACGGCTCTCCGCCTCCTCGATCCGCGAGAGATCGCCGGCGAGCAGTCGGGGATGAAACTTGTGCACGCACCGCAGCGTGTCGGCGCGACCGGTGACCATGGCCGCGCGGGAGTCGATCTCGAGCGACACAGCCGTCGGGATTCCGCCTGCCGCCGCCACGCGGCGATTGATGGCCAACCGCGGAAACGGTGGCAGGCCGCCGGGACGCACTAGCGCCTTGAGCAGGATCGCCGTGTCGGCGAACCGCCGGTAGATGCCGGCCGCCTCCGCCGTCGGCGGTGTGGCGAACTCGATCGCATAGCGAACCCGCGGGCCGACCAGTTCGATGCGGTCGTCCGACTCCGTCATGCCCTCGCCGAAGTCGGGGCCGCCAGCCCACCGCACCAGCCGGTCGTCCGACTTTCTGGCCCAGGACGCGAGCGACACGCTCAGCCGTTCGAGCCGGATCGAATCGATCTGTGTCTTCAGATTGCGCAGCGGATCGACGAGCACGACCCGTTCGCGGGCGGGATCGTGGAGGACGATCTCGCCGGCCAACTCGCCCCCCCCTTTGGCCGTGGATGGCTCGAGAAAGTCCCAGGCGATCCCATCGCGAAAGAGCGTCAGGCTCCGCGCGATCGGCTCCTCCCCGCCGTTGACAAAAACCTCGCTCTCGACGCGAAACCCGCGTTCCTCGGCGGCCGATGCTGGCGGCGCCGTGCAGACGGCCAGCAGGCAACACGACAGCAACAGCCGCACCACGTGCGGGGGCGGCACGGCTCGCAAGGCGGCGGTCTGCATGGACGTTCAACCCTGGGGTTCCCGTGGGCCCTCTGCGGCGAACGGGGCCGGGACGGTAGCAGAAGCCCCTCCGACGACCAAGATGGAACTCAGAGCCCGTGGAAACGGTCGTGGAGAACGCTTTTTCCAGCGAATGAGAGCCCGAGAGAACGGGCGGCCTTACCCGCGGGGAGCGACGGCGGCGAGGTCCGCGGCATCGGAAAACACATGCCAGCGGCCGCGGGGCACCCGGCGGGCGAGCCGATCGAGCCGTGACTGCATCTTGTCCCGGGTCAGCTTCCCCTCCACCTGTCGAATCGCCACGCCCGCCACCTGCTCGGGATGACGTCGCGCCACCTCGGCGTAGACCTCCGGATCGCGTTCGCCGGAGTCGCCCACAAGCAGGAACTTCCGCCGCGGAAAATCCGCCATGATGTGCTCGATGATCCGCCGCTTCGAACGCTTGCGGGTCGGCAGCCGGCCCAGCGGCGTGGAATCCTTGAGCCGGAAGAGTTTGAGGTGCATCGATCCCGAGGGGAGGCCTGCGTCACGGAGGAATCCGCCCAGGCAGTTGGCCAACTGCCATGGGCTCGCCGACACATAGTGGAAGGCAGTCCCCGACGCCTGCCAGTGGCGGTAGACCTCCGCCATGCCGGGCACGGCATAAAATTCGCGTAACAGCGTGTTCGCGAGGAGTTCCCGACGGTTGCCGACGTTCGTGACTTTCACGGTGTCGTCGATATCGGAGATCACCGACAGCCCTTCGTCGTCGATCACCTGGATCCAGCCGGCCGCCGGCGTGGCCGGTGCCGGCAGTCCGTCGCCACGATCCTCATCGGCTGCCATCGCCGCGGCGTAGGAGAGCCAACGACACCGGTCGCCCTGTGCGGCGAAGCCGCTGGCTTCGGCCAGAGCATCGACATCGGCCTCGTCCAGATCGATCACCTGCTGAAAATGCCCGACTCGGTCAGACTGCCCCGCATCGATCCGTCGCCCGCCCAGGGTGATGCTCACCCGCTCCCCCGCCACGCGCTGAAACAGAAAGGCGTCGGCCCGCCGCTGAAACACCTCCGACTGCAGCTGGGTTTCATCGAGCTCCAGCAGCCGCCTGATCACCCCTACGGCCAGGGTGCGGCGATGGCTCTTCGGGGGCAATGGGCGGGAGATCATGCCGGCAACGGTGGCCTGCCACCGCTTTTCACCGGGAAGACGCCGCGCGTAGGTGGGGAAAAAAACGATCATGCGGCCGGACCGCGATCTGGGCGCAGCCTCCAGTTCCACGGCCGGGAGCCGTGCCGCTGCCAAGCGTGATGCGGGTTGGTGCTTGCAATCACTAGGAAACCCATCTTACAACCTTCCCAAGCATTCTGGAGCAGTCACCACCTGGAGGAAAGCATGGGAGTTAAGAAAACGGGCAAGGGCCGCCGCAAGCTGGGACAAAAGAAACGACGTATGCGAGCCCGCATCCGCCATCGCAAGGGCTGATGGCATGAGGGCGGTCTGCCCGCGAAATGCGGCTTCGTGTCATGCGTTTCGGCATGACCGGCACAGCTTCACGTCGGCGTGATCCGATCCGCCCGGATCGCTTTCGGGTTTCCTTGCCGCGCCTCGGGCATGGGGTAGTTTTGCTAGGCCTCGCGACGAAGAAACGTCGCGAGGCGACTGCCCCGGCAAGGAGATGCCCTCGATGCGTGCGAATTCATGGTGCCGTGCAGCGGCGCGATGCCTGCCAGTGGTGATGGTGGTAGCGGCGGCCAGCCTTTCCGGCTGCAAGTCGCTCACCGAGAAATACATCGCCCTGGAGGTCTGGAAGTACGAGAAACTCTTCGGGCATCTGCCACCGGGATTCGTGCCGCCAGGCGCCATGCCGCCGGCGGCTGCGGCCATGCGGCCCTGCGGCCAGGCGGCGCCGTGCCAGGAGGCGCCCTGTGGTGGCGGCGAGCATGTGGTCGGTTCGCCCATGGCGGGCGGCAATTGCGATCAGTGCCAGGGTGGAGTCGTCGCGGGTGGCGTGCACTCCGGCACGATCGTGTCGCCGGGCACGCCGGCCGGCGTCGGACCACTGCCGGTTGGACCGGGAGGCTCGCCGGGGCCGAGTGCCGGGATGCCCACTCCGGCATCGGTGACCAGCAGCCGCCCAGTGGTCATCTCGGATGAGGTCGTCCTGCCGTAGGGAGGCGCCGCGGGCTTCAGCCGAGCGTCTCTCCGGGGCCTGGAAAACGGCGTTGCTCGACATCGTTCCGCCAACGGGCGAGCGCATCACCGATCGACCCCTTCACGTCGGCGTAGGCTCTCACGAAGCGGGGCACCCGGCCGCCGGAAAGACCGACGAGATCGTGCATCACGAGCACCTGCCCATCGCAGTGCGGGCCCGCCCCGATGCCGATGGTGGGCACGCCGAGCGACCGCGTGATCGTCGCGGCCACCTCCTGCGGAACACATTCCAGGATGACGGCACACGCACCGGCATGCGCCGCGGACTCGGCATCGGCCATGAGCCGGTCAAGGTCCCGCTGCATCCGATAGCCGCCGAGTTGATGCACGGCCTGCGGGCGGAGGCCGACGTGCCCCATCACCGGAATGCCCGCGGCCGCGATCCCCGAGATCACGTCCGCCTGACCGGCGGTGCCCTCGAGTTTCACTGCCTGACAGCCTGTCTCCTTGAGAATCCTGGCGCACGACTCGACCGCCGTACGCACGCCTAGGTGCTGCAGGGGGAACGGCAGGTCGACGACGACCATGGCCCGTGACACGGCACGGGAGACGATCTCGCCGTGGTAGATCATCTGCTCGAGCGTGGCAGGAAGAGTGGAGGATCGACCGGCGACGACCATCGCCACGCTGTCGCCCACGAGCACGCAATCCACACCGGCGGCATCGGCCAGCTGGCCGGTCGGCCAGTCGTACGCCGTGACCATCGTGCATGGACGGCGGTCGCGTTTGGCAGCCGCGAGATCGAGAACGGTTACACGGCGGATGAGATCGGACATGGCGGGTCGTCGGCAGGCTGGGGTTGGAACGCGAAGCAATCGACCGATGCGGAGTCCCGCTTACTTGAATCCCTTGAAAAAGGCATTGAGCTGATCGTCGTCCGGGGCATCGTCTGCGGGGGCGGCCGCGTCCGGGGATGGCCACTGCGGCGTTTCCGCAGGCGGGCTGGCCCCCTCGCCCCCCGCGAGAAAGGCAAAGCCAGCCGAATGGTCCGACCCAGAGGCCGGCGTCTCCGCCGCCACGTCGGCTGCGGCCGGTTCCTTCCCGGAGGATTCAGCCGGCGGGAGCGAGCCAGCGGCCTCTTCACCCACCGGGAACACCGGCACATCTGCGGCCGGGGCCGCCACATCCGCGGAGGCCATGGCGTCGGAGACCATCACGCCCGCTGGGCCTTCGTCGAACTGTTGTGAGTGCTCAATCTTGAAGTCGGGTTGCTCCTCCAGCGGGTTGATTGCGACGCTGCCTGTCTCCACTCGGCTCTCACCGCCCGCGAGTGCGTCCCGGTCTCCCTGCCCATCGATGGAGGCTGTCGAATCACCACCCGACGGCCGTTCGTACTCCACCGTGAACGACAGTCCCCCCACCCGCACGAGTCCTCCGGGCGGAACGGCGGTTTTGGTGCTCACGGGCACCTGTTCGTCGTTGAGGAACGTGCCGTTGGTCGACCCCAGATCACGGACATACACCTGGCCCTGCCGCTCGAAAAACTCGCAGTGCCTGCGGCTGACCAGATCGTGCTGGATTCGCAACTTCGCCTCCTCGCCGCGGCCGAGCAGAATCGGCAGGCGAACGGAAAACGTCCGCTGTTTCGCGGCAGGCGCGACGACGTGAAAGCGAACGACCATGGTGGTGGAGCACGTGGCGGGAGCGAGAACGGAATGCCGCTGCGGTGGCGGCTCGACCGTTCCCGGCATAAGGCTGGCTTCTAGGAATAATGGTAATCGGACGGCGGCGGTTTCCAAACCTGTCCTCCCATCCCCCCTAGGAAACCCCGTTTCCCCAGAGGATGACCTTGCGGCCACCCCCGGGCCCCTTATAATCCCGCGTTCCTGGGCAGTTCGTGTCCGTCCCGTTTTGGGCCGGCACACGGCTGTCGAGGAACGGCCCTGCGGGTGTAGCTCAGTTGGTAGAGCACCACGTTGCCAACGTGGTTGTCGTGAGTTCGAATCTCATCACCCGCTTTTCGATTTTTACCGTTTCAGCCGTCCGTTCGGTCGGCACTGTCTCTGTTCGACCTCCTCCACATGTCGGTGAGGGGTCGGTCGAAATCTTCTGCGAGCGACCGTCGTTCGCCCGTGTGTTGCAAAGCTCTCCCGCTCCCGTCGGAAACAGTCATGTCTTCTTCCAGTGATCCGTCCGCGACCGCCCTGGCATCCCCTGCTTCCGGGAGTGACGACGCAGCCCTTCAGCCGCTGAAGCTCGAGATTGCCATCGACAAACTCTCGGCCTGCGAACGACGGGTGCGGGTGTCGATCCCGCGGGAAGACATCGACCGTTACCGTGACGATGCGATTGGCGAAATGATGCCCGCCGCCATGCTGCCGGGATTCCGGCCCGGACGCGCACCGCGGCGACTCGTGAGCAGCCGTTTCAAGTCGGAGCTCTCCGACCAGATCCGCAGCAAGCTGCTGGCCGACGCGATGACGCAGGTGTCGGAGCAGGAAAAACTCTCTCCCATCAGCGAGCCCGAACTCGACGTGAACGCCGTCATGGTGCCGGCTGACGGGCCGATGACGTTCGAGTTCAAAATCGAGGTGCGTCCGGAATTCGACCTGCCCGATTGGAAGGGGCTGGCGATCCGAAGGCCCTCCCGCACGATCTCCGACGACGATGTGGAAGAGGCGCTCACCAACCTGCTGCGGGAGCGGGCCCGGTTCGTGCCGCACGCGGGCCCGGCGAAGCATGGCGACCTCATCGTGGCCAACCTGCGGTTTCTCGACGGCGACACGGTGCTGTCGGAGGCTGCTGATCTGGAGTTGATCGTCCGGCCCAAGCTCTCCTTCGCCGACGCCGAATTGGCCGACTTCGACGCGCTCGTCGCCAAGGCCCGCATCGGCACCCCGGTCACCGCCACGATCAAGGTATCGGACGAGGCGGCCGTCGAGTCCCTCCGCGGCAAGGAGGTGACGCTCGAACTGACCGTCGTAGACGTCAAACAACTGGAACTGCCGGAACTGACCGCCGAACTGCTCGATGAAATCGGGCCTTTCGAATCGCCCGACGCCCTCCGGGCGGCGGTGCGGAAGCAGCTGGAAAACCAACTCGAGTGGCACCGCCGTCGGCAGGTGCGTCAGCAGGTGTCGAGCGCCCTGACGGCATCGGCCAGTTGGGATCTGCCCCCGGATCTGCTGCGGCGCCAAAGCCTTCGGGAACTGGAGCGGGCGATCCTCGAACTGCGGCGAAGCGGCTTCGACGACGATTCCATCCGTCGCCACGTCAACGAACTGCGGCAGTCGGTCATGGGCAGCACGGCCGCAGCCCTCAAGGAACACTTCATCCTCGAACGCATCGCCGAGGATCAGTCGATCGCCGACACCGCGGCCGACTATGACGAGGAGATCCGTGCCATCGCCGCGCAGTCGGGCGAGTCCCCCCGGCGCGTGCGGGCGAACCTTGAAAAGCGTGGCCTGATGGACGTGCTCCGTAACCAGATCATCGAGCGGAAGACCATCGACCTGATCACGTCGCACGCGAAGTTCACAGACACCCCGTTCGAGTTCCAAAAACGCGACGCCGAGGCGGTGGACCATGCGGTCTGCGGCAGCGTCGTCGGCGAGGAGGAAATTCCGACGGCCACGCAGTCGGAGCCTGGCAGCCCGCGGCGGTCGTGAGCGGCTGACAGGATTCCTGCATCCACCCCGTGCCGTCAAGCACCGTGTCATCCCGGCAACGCGTTCTCAACCACCGCCGATTTCCCAGCCCAACCGAGACCTGACATGCACGATCGTTCCTTCGTTCCGCGGCCCCTTGTTCCGCAGTCCTCGAGCGCCTCGCGCGACTACCAGCGGCAGCGGCAGATGACGCTGGGCGACCTTTTGCTGGAGAACAGGATCATCCTGTTGCAGGGAGAGATCTACGACGGCAACGCCAACGAACTGGTGATGAAGCTGCTCTACCTGCAGAGCGAGAATCGCCGCAAGGACATCCACTTCTACATCAACTCGCCCGGTGGCAGCGTCACGGCCACGATGGCGATCTACGACACGATGCAGATCCTCTCCTGCGCGGTTGCGACCTACTGCGTGGGGCTCGCCGCCAGCGGCGGCGCCGTCCTGCTCGCCGGTGGCGCGAAGGGCAAGCGTTTCGCCCTGCCTCATGCCAAGGTGATGATCCACCAACCCTACGGCCAGGTCGGGGGGCAGGTGAGCGACATCGAAATCCAGGCCGACGAGATCATCAAGACCAGATCGATTCTCAATGACATCCTGGCCCAGCACACAGGCCAGCCGATCGACCGCATCGCCAAGGACACCGACCGCGACCGCTATCTCACGGCCACCGAAGCCAAGGAGTATGGACTGGTCGACGACGTGCTCACCAAGCCGCCGGTCGCGGCAGAAGAAGAAGGCAAGGACTGACCCCCGTTCACCTTCTCCGTCCAAGAATCCATCCGCATCAGGCTCGAGACGTACCGCACCACTTCCCGTTCCAGCCCCCGCCGAGAAGCTGCCCATGCCCCTGATCCCGTTCGTCATCGAAAAGAGTGGCCGCGAAGAGCGGGCGATGGACATCTACAGCCGCCTGCTCAAGGATCGCATCGTCTTTCTGGGCTCGCAGGTCAACGACGAGGTGGCCAACGCCATCGTCGCCCAGCTGCTGTTCCTGCAGTCCGACGATCCCAAGTCTGACATCCACCTCTACATCAACTCTCCCGGCGGCAGCGTCACAGCAGGCCTGGCGATCTACGACACGATGCAGTTCGTGACCTGCGACGTCGCCACGTACTGCATCGGACAGTGCGCGTCGATGGGTGCGGTGCTGCTCACGGCCGGCGCGAAGGGAAAGCGGCGGGCCCTGCCCAACGCGCGGATCATGATCCACCAGCCGCTGGCGGGCATGGAGGGCACGGCCGAGGAAATCATGATCCATGCGAAGGAGTTCAAGAACATCAAGCACAAGCTCAACGCCATCCTGCTCAAGCACACAGGGCACCCCCTGGAAAAGATCGAGCAGGACACGGATCGCGACCGCTTCATGTCGGCGCAGGAGGCGCTCGAATACAAGCTGATCGACGAGGTGATCGACCGCATGCCGACCGAGAAGACCGGTACGTGACGGAAGGCTGATCGGATGGTGGCGGCCTCTGAAGGGCCGCGATGAGGCGCAACCCGATGAGGCGCAAGGAGGCGCATCATGACACGGCTCAGAGGCTTGATCGCACTCATGTCCGCGGCGTTCGTTCCGCGAACCCACCTCGGCTGCGCCGTGGCGGTCGCCCTGCTTGCATGCCTCGGCTGCAAAAGCGATCTGAGCCAGCAGCTGCTGGAACGCGAGCTGAGGATGCAGGAGGACCAGATCTACCAGCTCCAGGACGAACTGCACGACAAATCCGCCCGCCTCGACCGCGCGGCCGGAGAGAACACGAGCCTGAGGCGTCAGTTGGGCTTCGCGGAGGGTGATGCCCCGGCCCCCGCTCGACGGTCCATCCTGCCGGCGCCGTCCCCCAAACCAGGACTGGGCCAGCCACTCCTCGCCCCGCCGACGATCGACGTGCCGGGCGTCCGCCCACCGGCCGGTGGGCCGGCGCCGCCGCCTTCCGGCAGCCCGCAGGGGCCCGGAGCGATTGGCCCTCCGAAACTCGAGGGCATCCCGCCGTTGCCGGCCGAACCACGGTTTCCCGGCGCCGCGGCCCCGGGCACATCGTCAGCGGCGCCCGCGTCGACCGCGGTGGCAGCCGCTGGCGATCCGACCGTCGCAGTCCCCTCGCCGCTGGCAATCGATGCCGCGGCACAGCCCATCGCTCCGTGGAGCGATCCGGCCGCCGACCCGCCGACAGGCCGGCGGCTGTCCCACGAGGAGAGCCTCGCCGATGCCGGCCGCATCACGCACGTGATCGTCAACCCGGCACGAACCGCCTGCTTCGACGGCGACGGCGACGGTGTCAGTGATGGCCTGGCCATCGTCATCGAACCGCGGGATGGTGATGAGCGACTCGTCACCGCAGCCGGCGATGTGTCGATCACCGTCTTCGACCCGGGCGGTCCCACCGGCGCGTCTCCGGTAGCCCACTGGGACATTCCGGCCCGGGAGGCGATCGGGCATTTTCGACGCACGACGCGGAACCGCGGCCTGCACTTCGTGCTCCGTTGGCCAGGTTCACCACCCCAGGGGGATCACATGCGGGTGCAGGTCGCCCTCACCACCTTCGAAGCCGCGGCCTTCCAGACCGACTGCACCGTGGCCGTGAAGCCACAGCGGCAGGCCGCCGAAGCACCGTAAGCCCGCAAGCCGGCTGGTCACCTTCCTCGGAGGCTCTCGTTCGAGCCCGGTGTCGTTCGAGGCCGGTGGCCTAAAGCCCCTTGTTTTAGAGCCCCTTGTTTTAGAGCCCCTTGTTTAGAGCCCCTTGTCCTCGAGGAAGTTCAGCAGGTCCGCGACACGGTTGGAGTAACCCCACTCGTTGTCGTACCAGCTGACCACCTTCACGAAGTTGCCCAGGCCAATCGTGTCGACCGCCGAGAAGATCGAACTGTGGGGATCGCCCTTCAGGTCGGTCGAGACCAACTCCTTGTCGGTGTACCGCAGGATCCCCTTGAGCGGTCCCTCCGCCGCCTTCTTCATCGCGGCATTGATGTCGGCAGGCGAGGCCTCCTTGCCGAGCAACGCCGTGAAGTCGACGACGCTCACCGTGGCGACCGGCACGCGGAACGCCATGCCGGTGAACTTGCCCTGCAGTTCGGGAATCACCAGGCCCACGGCCCTCGCGGCGCCGGTGCTCGAGGGCACGATATTGAGGGCCGCGGCCCGGGCATCACGAAGATCCTTGGCAGCCGTATCGACCGTCTTCTGCGAATTGGTGTAGGCGTGGACGGTGGTCAGCAGGCCACGGTCGATGCCGAAGGTCTCGTGCAGCACCTTGGCCACCGGCGCGAGGCCGTTGGTCGTGCAGGAGGCGTTCGAGATCACGTGGTGCTTCTTCGGGTCATAGGCCTTGTCGTTGACGCCCAGCACGATCGTGAGGTCTTCATTCTTGGCCGGTGCCGAGATCACCACCTTCTTCACGCTGTCGCGCTTGTGGGCAACGGCCTTCGTGGCGTCGGTGAAGAAGCCGGTGCTTTCCACGACGATCTGCACGTCCTGCGAGCCCCACGGAATCGACCCGGGATCCTTCTCCGCGAAGACCTTGATCTTGTGGCCGTCGACGACCAGATCGTTCCCCTCGTAGCTGACCTGCCCCTTGAACGGGCCGTAGTTGGAGTCGAACTCGAGCAGATGGGCGTTGGTCTTGGCGTCGGTGAGGTCGTTGAGGGCCACGACCTGAACGTCGCCGTTGAGGCCGTATTTCTCGTAAATGGCCCGGTAGGTGAGGCGACCGATGCGGCCGAAACCATTGATGCCGACGCGAATGGACACGGCGAATCTCCTGAGGTGGGACGTCGAACGAACGCTGCCGCCCCGCGACGCTGCGGACGGACGGCCACCGATGGGGGCGGCGGAATATACACCGCCGTGGCACAGGCACTCAATCCGCCCGCGAAAATGCCGGTTTTTGACCGCCGACCGCCCCCAGCGGATACGATACGTCGCATGGCCAGACCCGTTCTCGAACTCATCGACGTCCGCAAGTCGTTCACGATGCCGGGTGGCGAGCAGGTGAACATCCTCGACATCGACTCGTTCCAACTCGCCGCGGACGATCACTGCGCCCTCGAGGGCCGCAGCGGCTCCGGGAAGTCGACGCTGCTCAACGTGATCTCCGGGATCATGCGGCCCGATGCCGGTCGGGTGATCATCGACGGCATCGACATCGCCCGGCTCGACGAGGCTCGCCGCGACCGCGTGCGGGCCGACAAGCTCGGTCTGGTCTTCCAACAGTTCAACCTGCTCCCCGGATTCACGGCGCTGGAGAACGTGCTCGTGGCGATGTCGTTCGGTTCGGGCCGCCCCGACCGCGAGCGGGCGGGGCGACTGCTCGACGCGGTGGGCCTCGGGCACAGGCTCGACCATAAGCCGGCCGAACTGAGCGTCGGGCAGCAGCAGCGGGTGGCGGTGGCACGGGCGCTTGCCAACCGGCCCCGGGCCGTGCTCGCCGACGAACCGACGGCCAGCATCGACCCCGCCCACCAGCAGCAGGTGATCGACCTCCTGCGGACCACCTGCACCGAGCAGGGGGTGGCGCTGTTGGTCGTGACGCACGCCGCCGACGTCGCCGGGCAGTTCCCCCGCCGCGTCCGCCTGGAAGACTTCAACCGCGCAGCGTCGGGGCATCGCTCATGACCCTCCTCGGCATCGCCTGGCGCAACATCCGGCAGCGGCTGCTCACCAGCCTGCTTACCGCGCTCTCCCTGGCGCTCGGCGTGGCGCTGGTGGTGGCCACGCTCGTGACCGGCGGGATCGTCAAGCAGGCGTTCGAGTCGGGCTCAGGCCTGGGCTACAACATGATCGTCGGCGCCAAGGGAAGTCCGCTGCAGCTGGTGCTCAACAGCGTCTACCTCATCAGCAAGCCGATCGAGAACATCTCCTGGGACTTCTACCAGCAGTTCCTGCCCGCGGCCGAGCGGCCCGACGGCGTGGACGGCACGTTCGCCGCCAGCACGAAGACCTGCGTGCCGATCTGCATGGGGGACTACTACCGCGGGTTTCGCGTGATCGGCACGAACACGGCCTATTTCGACCGGCTCACGGTGGGCGATGGACGGCCGTTTGCCTTCGCGGACGGACGGAACTTCCGCGCCGCCGAGTTCTTTGGCGGCGTGCTGGGCGCGACCGTGGCCGCCAATCTCGGGCTGCGGGTGGGCGACCCCTTCGCCCCCACGCACGGCGCCGACGACGGCAAGGTGCACGACCCGTTCACCGTGACCGGCATTCTGGCCCGCACCGACACGCCCGTCGACCGGGGCGTGTTCGTCAACATGGAGGGCTTTTATCTCCAGGACGGACATGCGAAGCCGGTCGAGGGGACGGAAAGCGGAGAGCCGCAAGCGGAACCCGCGGCGGACGGAAACACCACGCCAACGCCGCTGCCCTTCGCGCAGCGCGAGGTGACGGCACTGTTGCTCGACACCGCCTCCCTGCCGGGATTGCCGCCGGAACTGACCGCGATGGGGCTGCGGACCGCGATCAACGAAGGACGCGACGGACAGGCCGCCCTGCCGATCGCCGAGATCCGCCAACTGCTCGATCTCTTCGTGCGGCCGCTGGAACTCCTGCTGCTGCTGGTGACGGCGCTCGTCGTGATCGTTTCGGCGATCGGGATCCTCGTGAGCATGGTGGGCTCGTCGCTGGAACGCAGCCGCGATGTCGCGATCATGCGGGCGTTGGGCGCCCGGCGGGCGCACGTGCTCTGCGTCGTGCTCATCGAGGCGGTGCTGCTGGCCGTCGGCGGCGGCCTGGCCGGCTGGATGCTCGGGCACCTGCTCGTGGGGGCCATCGCCCCGCTGATCACGACCAACGCCGGCGTCTCGGCGAGCATCTTCTCGGCGGCCCCGGGGGCGGAACTGCTGCTCGTGCCGTTCCTCGTGGTGCTGGCCATCCTGGCGGCCCTCCTCCCCGCCATGGCCGCCTACCGCACCGACGTCGCCAAGTGGCTCCAGGGCGGGTAGGCCGGCGGTGCGGCGCCGTGCTATTTTCCGGTAGACTGTGGCCATGCAAACTCCTGCGCCCACGACATGCCGGCAGTGGATCGTCGCCCTGATCGGACTCGGGCTCCTCGTTGGACAGGCACAGCCTGCGGCAGCCTGCCCGTTCTGTTCGGCCGTGTCCCTCACCTTCGCGCAGGAAATCGCGCAGAGCCAGGTGGCCTCGATCGTCAAGCTCGTGGAGCCGCCGCCGGCTGGAGCCCTTTCGCCCCGCGCCGAGGGGCCGCTGCCCAAGGGCAAGTTCAGCGTCGTCGAGGTGCTCAAAGGCGCCGACCTCGTCGCGGAGGCCGGGCACGGCGGTGCCGACGGCATACCGGTCGAAACGATCCTGCTGGAGGAGAAGCCGGTTGGCACGCTCTTTCTGCTGATGGGCATCGAGCCACCGAAGCTGGTCTGGTCGAGCCCGATCCCGGTCAGCGAGCGGGCCGTCCAGTATCTGCGGAAAATATCCACGCTCCCCGAGAAGGGCCCCGACCGCCTGGCCTTCTTTCAGCAACACCTGGAAGACCCCGACGAGACGCTGGCCCGCGATGCGTACGACGAGTTCGCCGTCGCGCCCTATGCCGACGTCCGTGGCCTCGCCGATCGGATGGATCCCACGCAACTCCTGACGTGGATCGAAAATCCCAAGGTGCAGGCCAACCGGCGCCGGCTGTATGCCACCATGCTCGGCGTCTGCGGCACCAAGGCCGACGCCGATCGCATCGGCGCGATCCTCGCCAATCAGGAACTCGGACCTGAGAAGGCGGATGTCCGCAGCGGTCTGGATGCCCTGATCGCTTGCTACGTGACCCTGCGGGGACCCGAAGGGCTCGATCTGATCGACGAACTGTTCCTGAACCGTCGCGGCCGTGAGATCCCCTTCACCGAAACCTACGCCGCTGTGATGGCACTGCGGTTTCTCGGCGAGGAGTCGCAGAGCGTGCCGCGAGACCGCGTCGTCAGCTCGCTGCGACTGCTCTTGGCGGAGCCGAAGCTCGCCGATCTCGTGATCGCCGATCTGGCCCGCTGGCAGGATTGGTCGGTGATCGACCGGCTCGTGGAACTCTTCGAAAAGGCCGAGGCCGACAACATCTTCGTCCGCGAACCGGTCGTGAACTACCTGCGGGCCTGCCCGCTGCCGCAGGCGGCCGACGCCATCGCCAGGCTCGAGAAGATCGATCCAGAGGCGGTCCGCCGAGCCGCCACGCTGGCGGCTTTTGCCGGCGCGATCGGAGCCAAGCCCGGCAGCACGACGAACTCCCAGACGTCTAGCCAGACGTCCGGCGGCGGTCCGAACGGTGACCAGGATGGTGATCCGGGCGATCCGACCATGGCTCGGGAGCCGGCGGCTTCTCCCACACGCACGTCCGCGCCAGCCCTCCCAGCAGCCCCGGCTGCCGAGGATGCCGCGGCCATCGCGACGCGGATTCCCGCCGTGCTCGCCGACGAGGAGGCCACCGACGACGCCCCCGGCATCGATCCCTCGAAGCCCGAGGCCGCCAGCCCCACCGGTTCCCCTGCCGCCGCTCGCCTGCCGGCCGACGCCGGTTCCAAGAGCGTGAAATGGGCCATCTGGGCGGCCGTCGTGCTCATGATCGCCCTCTTCTCGCGGTCGCGGCTCAAGGCCGGCGGAGCCGGGCCGACCGTTCGCTAACAGCACACAGCCCATGCCAGCAGGCCTCTTCGATACCGCCGGACAGGAACCACTCGACCGCACCGATGGAAAGGACGCGGAGGGACGCTACCGCGCCGTCGCCGGCACCGCGATCGCCGCCGCAATCACAGCCGCCCTGTCGCCGCTGGCGTTTCTCGACTGGTCGCTGGCGGTCGTGCCGATCCTGGGCGTCGTGCTCGGCGCCCTGGCCTACCGCACGATTTCCCAGCGGCCCGACGAGTTCACCGGGCGGCCGCTGGCCGTCGGCGCGATCGTGGTGTCGGCGATATCGCTCGTCGCCGGACTGGTCACCCTGTCGCGGGCCTACGCCGCCGAACTGCCGGAGGGATACGAACGGCTCACGTACGGAATGCTCCAGCCACTCGATGGCGATCCGTCGGGCACGGTGCCCGACACCGCCCGCAGCCTGGACGGACGCAACGTTCTGCTGAAGGGATACATGTATCCGGGCAAGCAGCAGCGCGGCATCACGCAGTTCCTGCTCGTACGCGACCAGGGCGACTGCTGCTTCGGCGGCAATCCCAAGATCACCGATCGGGTGCTCGTGCAGTTGAAGGACCCCAACCATCCCAGCGGAATCGATTTCTCGCCGCGGCTCGCCAAGATCGCCGGCAGGTTTGCCATCCGCCCCATGGGCGCGCCCGGCCTGGACGGCGGCGTGCTCTACCACCTCGAGGATGCCTTTGCGAGATAGCCTCGCCGTCGTACCTGCGCTGCGGCACCGTTGGCCCTGCCGTGCCGTGATGGCCTGCTGCCTGCTCGGGTGCGGAGCACCGGCCGAGGTGCGGCCGGTGCCTGCCGCCGCGCCGGCCAGCCGACCGGCCACCGAGACGCCAACGAGGCCGCCAGCCAACGGCGTGGCCGCGCGGGGCCGCCCCGCCGCCCCGCGCGACATCTCGTTCGACGACATCAAACTCGATATGCAGAAGGGGGATCCCTTCTCCCGCGATCTGCTGCCCGCCCGGGTGACGGCCCTGGAAACAACCAGAATCCGCATCCGTGGCTACATCCTGCCGAGCTTCCAGCAGACCGGCCTGACCCAGTTCGTGCTGGTTCGGGACAACATGGAGTGCTGTTTCGGGCCCGGCGCCCTGCTCCACGACTGCGTCGTGGTCCGGATGATCCCGGGAAAAACGGCCGCGTTCTCGATCCGGCCAGTGGCCGTGACGGGCACGTTCCGGGTGGAGGAACTGCGGGGGCCGGACGGCAAACATCTCGCGATCTACTCGCTCGACGGCGAAGATGTGCAGTGATCGCCGGTCGTTGGTACGATCGCAGCCGTGGTGCGGCCGAGCGCGGCTGCCGTCGTCGGACGCTTTTTTTACTGTCGCAACCCCTCGGCGGGCAATCGACCATGAACACCGACTTGTTCTGGATCTACGACATCCCGCCAGGCAGGCTGGCCCTGCTCTCGATCGGGTTGTTCGTCGGGTTCTACTGGCTTGGGTTGATCTTCGTCCGGCCGATCCTCCGGCAGTTCGTGAAGAACACGCCGGGCGCCAACGACATCGTCGGCTACATCCTCTCCTGTTTCTGCGTCTTCTACGGACTGCTGCTCGGCCTCATCGCCGTGACCGCCTACCAGAACGTCTCCGAGGCGGGCTCGAACGTCACCCGTGAGGCCGCGGCCCTTTCGGCGCTCTACGAGGACGTCTCACGATATCCCGAGCCCCATGGCCAGAACCTGCGGTGGCTGCTGCGGGACTACACGCGGTATGTGATCAAGTATGCGTGGCCGCTGCAGCAGCGGGGCATCGTGCCGGAAGAGGGCACGATCCGCGCCGAAGCCTTCCACGACAAGCTTCTCGACTTCCAACCGACCACGCCCGCGCAGGAAATCCTCCACGCCGAGGCCCTCCGGCAACTCAATCATTTCCTCGAGTGCCGGCGGATGCGGCTGTTTTCGGTGAAGTCGGCCCTGCCCGCCTCGATGTGGTACGTGATGATCCTGGGAGCGTTCCTCACGATCGCGATGTGCTGGCTGTTCGACATGAAATTCATCACGCATCTCATGCTGGGCGGCATCCTCTCCGCATACCTGGGCACGATGATGTACCTCATCATCGACATGAACCAGCCGTTTCGCGGCGACGTGAGCATTACGGCCGAGGCGTTCGAGACGCTCTACCGTCGCATGAACGAGGAATGACGATGGCCGCCGAAGACCAGCATGCAACACCTCGCCCTGTCGTCTCGCGCCGGCGTGCGCTCACCCAGGCGGCGCTGACGCTCGCCGCGGCGCGCGGCCTCGCTCCCGGTCTGTTCGTCGGCTGCTCGCTCGGCATCCCGCCGCGGGCGAAGACGGTGCCCGTGGGCCTGCTCCATTCCCAGACCGGCACGATGGCGATCAGTGCGACGTCGCTGCGTGACATCGAACTGCATGCCTTCGAACAGATCAACGCCGCCGGCGGCCTGCTCGGCTGCCACCTCGAGACACGGGCGCCCGACCCGCGGTCGCGGCCGGAGATGTTCGCCAAACGGGCACGACAACTGCTGGACGATGGTGCGGTGGCCGTATTCGGGTGCTGGACGAGCACCAGCCGCAAGGCGGTGCTGCCCCTGTTCGAGGAATACAAGAAGCTGCTCTTGTATTCCGTGCAGTACGAGGGGAACGAGTCGTCGCCGTATTGCGTCTACGGCGGCAGCGTGCCCAATCAGCAGATCATGCCGGCCATCGACTGGCTGCTGAGCCCCGATGGCGGCTCGAAAAAGAAGATCTTCCTGCTCGGCTCCGACTACGTGTTTCCGCGCACGGCCAACTTCATCGCCAAGAAGTATCTGGCCTCGAAGGACCTCCGGCCCGCCGGGGAGGTGTATCTGCCGCTCGGACATGACAATTTCTCGGCGGCCGTGCAGCAGATCCTCTTCTCGGGCGCCGACTGCGTGCTCAACACCGTCAACGGCGACAGCAATCTCGGCCTCTTTCAGTCGCTGGCCGACGCGAAGATCGATCCCGCGAAACTGCCCGTCGTCTCCACCAGCATCGCCGAGGACGAACTGCGGAGCCTGCTGCCGGAACAGGTGCAGGGCCACTTCGCCGTCTCCTCCTATTTCCAGAGTCTCGACAGCCCGTCCAACCGCCAGTGGGTCGCCGGGTTCCGCAGCGAATTCGGCCACGACCGCGTCACGGGCGATCCGATGGAGCCCGACTGGTGCCTCGTGCATCTCTGGAAGGCGGCCGTGGAAAAAGCGGGGACGTTCGAGACCGACGCCGTGCGGCAGGCGTTTCGGGACGGCCTCGAATTCGCGGGCCCGGGGGGCCCGGTCCGTCTCGACCCCAAGACCCAGCACTGCACGAAGTATTTCCGGGTGGGGCGAATCCGCCCCGACCGGCAGTTCGACATCGTGCATGCCTCGGAGGCTCCGCTCGAACCCGATCCCTACCCGCAGATCGCCTTCCCGGGCTGGAGCTGCGATTGGACGAAGGGGGGCATCACCCGCGGCCCGGAGGTCTCGATCGATGGCGACATTTAAGGTCGAGCATTCCGAGGGGATGCGGTGGGTGAAGGTCACGCTCGACGACGACGACGTCCGGACCGAGCGGGGGGCGCTCAACCATATGCATGGCGCGATCACGATGGACGTGCCCTGGCCTTCGCTCAAGGCCTGGTGGGTGTCGCTCTTTTCCGACGAGTCGCTCCTGCGGCCACGCTACAGCGGCACCGGCAGCGTCTACCTCGATTCCAGCCTCGGCGGCTACCACCTGTTGCAGGTGAAGCCGGGCGAGCGGTGGGTGCTCGACACACGGTGCTTCTGGGCGAGCGACGGCGAGGTCAAGCTCTCGATCCACCGCGAGCGGATGCTCACCTCGCTTTGGGCCGACGAGGGACTGTTTTGGTACAAGACGGCCCTCAAGGGGCACGGGCAGGCCGTGCTTTCGGTGCCGGGGCCGGTGCAGGAGGTCGAGCTCGATCATGACAGGCTCGTCACCGACGGGCCATTCGTGATCGCACGGACGCAGGGGATCTCCATGCGGGTCAAGCGGCCGGCCAAGAACCTCATCAGCTACTGGCTGTCGGGTCAGAAGCGGGCCTACGTCTACGAGGGCACGGGCCGGCTGCTGCTCTGCACGGTTCCCTACTGGCGGGCGCGGATGCAGATGGAACGCTCGCGTTGGTCGTCCGAATGAGGCCGCTGGTGGTTTCACGCCGGCCGCGGCGATCGGGGAGATCGCTTCGACTGCTCGTGCTGGTGATGGCAGCATGCGCCGCGACGACGGCATGGGCCTGCCCGTTCTGCGGCACGGTCGGGCAGTCGCTGGCGCAGCGGCGCGATGAAGCAGCAGTCGTGGCTGTTGCCGAGGCGGAGGGCACGGCGGCGGCCGACAGGAACGGTTTGCTCACGCAGCGATTCCGCGTCGATCAGGTGCTCCGCGACACGGCCAACGCGGCCGTCGCCGGCGAGACCGTGCCGGCGCGCGTGGCCGGGCCGGTTACAGGCACGGCGATGCTCTTCGGCACGGTCACGGCGTCAGCCCCGGGGGCTGCTGATACCGGCTGCTCCTGGTCGGCGGTCGCCGCCGACGAGTCGCTCCTGGGCTACGTGAGCGCCGCGCCGGCCATCACGCTGCCGGCGGCGGAGCGTCTGCGGTGGTTCGCCGCCCGGCTGGAACACCCCGATCCCGCAATCGCGGCCGACGCCTTCACCGAGTTTGGCCTGGCGCCGTTCACGGCAGTGCGTGCTGCAGCCCAGGCGATCGCCCCAGCCCGCCTGCAGGCCTGGGTGAGCGAGCCGGGCATCGACGCCCGCCGCCGTGGTCTCTACGGCCTGCTGCTGGGTGTCGTCGCTGCCGCGGCCGATGATCCCGCCGTGTCAGGCGGTTGCATCGCCACGCTGCACGAGGCCGTCGAGGCACCCGCCGACGATTTCCGCAGCGGCTTTGACGGCATCTTGGCGGGCGTGCTCGTGGCGGAAGGAGAGGCCGGGCTCGATTACCTCAAGACCCGCGGCCTGTTCGGCCGCCAGGCGCGGGTCCTCGATCAGCGGCATCTGCTGGCTGCTGTGCGGTTTGCCGAGGAGAGCCTGGCCGCCACGATCCCGCGTGGGCGGATCGTCGCCGCCACGGCGGCCCTCCTGGCCAGTCCGGCCATGGCGGCCGAGGCCACGGTCGATCTGGCACGGTATCGGGCCTGGGATGCCGTGGCCGAGGTCTCGCGGCTCTGGGACACGCTCGGCAGCGACGACCCGGTCGTCCGCCGCGCTGTGGCCGGCTACCTCACCGTCTGCCCACTCCCCGTCGCGAAAGCGGAACTCGAACGCCTTCGTGCGCAAAACCCGGTCCTGCTGCAGCAGGCCCTCGACGCCGCGGCCCTCCCGGTGGGCCGCTGAGCCCCGCGGCGACACGATTTTCTCGTGTCGGTGAGCCGCCATCCCTCGTGGCGACAAGATTGCATCTTGTCGGTGAGCCGCCATCCCCCTGTGGCGACAAGATTGCATCTTGTCGGTGAGCCGCCATCCCTCGTGGCGACAAGATTGCATCTTGTCGGTGAGCCGCCACCGGATTCTGCAAGTTAAAAACTTGCAGCCACGTGAGAACTTGCAGCCACGTGAGAACTTGCAGCCACGTGAGAACTTGCAGCCACGTGAGAACTTGCAGCTACGTGAGAACTTGCAGCTACGTGAGAACTTGCAGCTACGTGAGAACTTGCAGCTACGTGAGAACTTGCAGCCACGTGAGAACTTGCAGCTACGTGAGAACTTGCAGCTACGAGGGCACCGGGTGGCCACGGGTCCGCATGCTCGGCCCGCTCATCCTCCGAACGTCATCTCAACCCTGGGGCGACGGCAGCAGTTCGGGGACGCCGGGACGGCTCTCCGACCGCGGCGTCGTGCCCGGGGCAGGCGGGGCGTTCTGCTCGTCGTAGTCTTCCTTCGTGGCGGGATCCCGCGGCGGTAGCTGTGTCGCCCGGGCATCGGCCCCGATCGACTCGAAGTTCTGCGTGATCGCCCCGCGGCTAAAGACGCCCGGACGGGAATGGCCGTAGTCGAGATAGAGGCTGGCGTCCCGCTGCCGCGCCCGACGGTGGGCGTCGAAGTAGGCCTTGCCCGGCCACGGGCCCTCCGCGAGGAAGACGCCGTTGTATTCGAGAAGCGACCCCTTGCGATAATGGAGCTGCGAGATCGACCGCGTGTAGTCGACGACCGCGCGGGCGTAGGAACTCTCCGCCTCGGCCCGCCGCCGCTGGGCGTCGAGCAGCTGATCGAGCGTCACGGTGCCGGCGTCGTAGGCGGCCTGCACCGCCTCGACCTGCCGCTCCGCGGCGACGCGGCGGTTGAAGTTCGTCTGGGCGAGCGCGAAATTCGTGTCGACGTTCCGCACGGCCTCGACCAGCGCGTGCGACGCCTCGAGCTCCTCGTCCTGCAGGCGGGCCCGCTCTCGGGCCAGCTGCAGCTGGTAGTTCCTGACCGTGGCGAGTTCGCGGCGGAAGCCCAGCGGCATCAGGAACTGTCCGCCCGCCTGCCACTCCTGGAACTGCCCGCTGAACAGCGTGGAGTAGGAGTCGGTCCCCCGCAGCGGATCGGTATTGTTCGACTCGTACGGATTGTAGTTCTGGTTGATGAGTTCCTGGCCCATGCCGAGAAACCGCCAGCGTCCCACGAGGTCGAGCCGCGGCAGGATCAGGTTCTTGGCGGCGGTCAGCTCCAGCTCCTTCTGCTTGATCACCCACTTCTGCCTGCGGAGCTCCGCCGACCGCGACAGGGCTTCGACCAATGACTGCTGCCAGTCGAAGGAAATCCTCGCGGTGGTGGGTTCGTCGGACGGCCGGATCAGCCGGCCGTCGCTGGCACTGATGCCCATCATGAACCGCAGCCGGTTCTCGCAGCGATACACATCGGTGAGCGCCTGCTCGACCTCGCTGCGGAAGAAGAAATACTGCTCGCGGGCCTGGGCCTCCTTGTCGGCCTCGCCGCCGCGGGACTGCTCCACGTAGAGGGCGTGCACCTTCCGCCATGCCTCCAGCGAACTGTCACGGCCGGCCTTGCGGGCCTCGAGGTTGCGGTAGGCGAAATAGAGCTCCCAGTAGGACTGTTCCGCGTCGCTGATGAGATTCCGGACGCCCGCCTCGAACTCGGCGAGGGAGATGTCGGCGTTGATCCGGGCGAGCAGCACACCGCGGAACAGGGGCCGCCCGAAGATGTTGTCGAACGGGTCGGGGCCGGCGATACGATTGTAGGTGACACCGGCTCCCTGCAGCAGCGGCTGGCTGAACGTGAAGTCGTAGTTCGTCGTCCACGTGGAGGGCACTTCGCGGGAGCCGACGTTGTTGTTGTCGTAAATCGTGGAATTGGCGACGCCGAACGTCGCACCGGTCGCGGTCCGCTTCTGGATCCCGGTCGTCCAATTGCCGGTGTCGCCCTGGAGGTTCTGCGGGAACAGGGCGCCGACGAATGTCTGGAAGTTCTGCGGCCGGTTGATCCGGTCCCACGTGAGCGAACTGGAGAGCTGCGCGTCGAAGAGCGACAGCGCACTTTCCACGCCTCGGAAGGGATCGGTCTCGGCGATCGCTGGGTCGTAGATCGTCGGCGTTGCCGTAGGAGCCGTGAGCAGCGAAACGGCAGGCTCGCCGGTCTGCGGTCGGGGCCCGCCGAAGCTCTGGAACCGGCCGCCCAGGTTGCGAAGCACCTTGCCATTTTCCAGCGACGTGCGGATCGCCTCCTCAAGCGACAGCTCCCAGATCTGGTCGAAGCGGGCGTTGGAGAGCGTGAGCGGCTCGGTCGTGCCGGACGCCTCGTCGAGCGGCTGCTCGCAGCTGTCTGGAAATTCGAGCTTCTGGATCGCGCCGACGTAGTGCGACAGGTCGCCGTCCTCGAAAAAGTAGAACGGCTGCTGCGGTGCACAGCCGCTCGCGAGGAGCGAGATGCTCGTCAGGGCAACCCAGAGGTGTCTGGCAAGTCGCGGCACGGGGGAGTTCGCAAGGCGGTTCAGGCTGGATCGAACGCTGTTCAAATCGCCGCCGCTGCGCCCAAGGGGTGGGGCCACACGCTCTGTGCGACCCTGCCCGGCACGGTGCCCCCCGACTCCGTACCCGCAACTGGTGCGCCAAGGCGCAGCGACGGCTCTGGAGATATCGGCCCGACAGGCCGGCAAACTTGGAGGAACCGTTACATTCCGCGCAACCCGCACGGACCGTCCGGTAATCCGGGGCTTTAGTGGGGGCTCTGGGAAGCCTGGGAAGGCCAGCGGTCGGTCTGCGAGTGCCGGAGTTGCCCATCTTCCATCGATACGAACCGCGCCGCACAGCCTGGCGAGCCGGCGATGAACGCGGCGGCCTGCGTCGGCCCGAGGACGCTGGCTGCCGTGGCCAGCGCATCGGCCGTTGTGCAGTCGGGTGCGATGACCGTCACCGCCGCCGGCCCCGCCACACCCACGCCGGTTCGCGGGTCAACGATGTGGCTATACCGCCGACCCTCGATCTCCACTGCCTGAAAGGCGTCGCCCGAGGTCGTCACCGCAGCATGGGAGAGAAGCAGATGATCGCCCGTGTCGCCGGCCGCCGTGCCAGTGCCAGTGCCGGCAGCAGGCCGGAGTGGCGCCACGGCGATCTTCCAGCCCGCGGTGCCACGCGGGGCCCCGGTCACGGCAATGTCACCCGATGCGTCGACCATCGCCGCCGTGATGCCGTGCCTCTTCAGCACCGCCACGGCCCGATCGACCGCATAGCCCATGCCGATGCCCCCGAGGTCCAGCCGCATGGCCGGCCGCGTGAGCACCACCCCGCGGTCGTCGGGCACCAGCCGCAGGGCGTGGGGACCGACTGCCTCGCGGGCCGCGGCGAGTTTCTCAGGCAGCGGCAGCCGGCCCGCCCGGCGGGCCTGGCGCCAGAGGCTCGTCAGTGGTCCGACCGTGGGATCGAACGCGCCGCCGGTGGCGTCGCGGATCTCGACGGCCCGCTCGAGCACCTGCCACAGGTCGTCGCTCACAGGCTTGGGAGCCGCCGTCGGGCTCTGGGCCGACAGCCGGGAGAGTTCGCTCTCGGGATCGTAGTCCGAGAGAATCCGCTCGAGCCGCGCCACCTCCGCGAACCCGGCCGCGATCGCCGCGCGGCCGGCAGCCGCCGATTCCGCATGGACCGTGATCGTCCACGGCACGCCCATGAGCCGCTGCGTCTGGCACACGCGGACCGCGGCGGCATCGCCTGGAGGACTTCCCCCCGCCGGCCGGCCGCACGCCACGCAGACCGCCACCACTGCAGCCCCACGGACC
This sequence comes from uncultured Candidatus Kuenenia sp., assembly GCA_964581055.1. GTDB lineage: Bacteria > Planctomycetota > Planctomycetia > Pirellulales > UBA1268 > CAMCQY01. The sequence continues at coordinate 11,325 of CAZOMJ010000039.1, read as the reverse complement.
ACCGTTCCGACGGCCAGGGCTGCGTGGCGGGCCCACGCGCGATAGAATCCCGTTGTCATGAGCGACACACCTTCCCGTCCGATCGTGGCCATCACCTTCGACTGCACTCCCTTGCGGAGCGTGCGGGAGATTGCCATCCCGCCCGACGCCTCGCCCGCCTACCGCGGCCGGCTCGAGCGAGTCCAACGGGCGATCGGCCAGCACGGCACGCGGAACACGTACTACCTCACGAATGGTTCCTGCACCTTTCAGTTTACAAACGATCCCGCCGTGGGGTGGGTGCGGTTCGTGGTCGAGGGCACGGTGCTCACCGACGAGGCCGACACCAAGACGGTCGGCAGCGACCTCGCCATCCGACTGGACAAGGAAACCTGCGACTGGCTGACGCAGCCGGCGGTGCAGTGGCTCGCGCTCACGGTCAAGCACGCCATGGAGACGGAGTTCGACCGCTACATTGCCGCGGGCGACCTGGCCCGCGCCCAGGAACGCCTGACCCGCGAGCAGGCGGCCAGCGACGCCAGCGGTGGCTTCCTCGGAATGAACCTGTAGGGTGCTGGCTTCACGCGAAACATGGCATCCTGCCATGCAAACCAACGAGGGCAGGCGCCTCGACTCCAGATGCTGAGGAGCCGGTCGGAGGCACGCGCAGGAGCCGGTGAATTTTGACTGCGCGAGTTGACGCACCATACCCGTTGAGCATGCGACGTCAAAATCCGCCGGCGACGAGCATGCCGCAGCCGGCGAACCAATGTGGCCCATCAGCACCGGCATGATCCGCAGGGCACGTTACAAACTCGCCCCCACCGCGGCTACGCCTGCTCGCGGCGTTTGATTTCGAGGAGCACGCTCTCGTTGTCGCTGCCGCGGATCGGCCAGGCCGCGATCCGCCGGACGCCCACCTTCTTGACGAAGCCGCGGTGCCGGGCCTCACCCTTCTCCTCCTCCCACCGCGGCCCCTTGACGACGAGCATCCGTCCATAGGCATCACACAGCGGCTCGAACCAGCCGAGCAGTTTGAGCAGCGGCGCCACCGCCCGCACCACGAGCACGTCGAACCGCCCCGGCTTGCCGCCCTTGCCGCCCGCCTCTGCCGCCGCAGCGACCAGGGGCTGTGCGGCCCCCTCGTGCACCGGAAGCGTCAGGCCGATCTCCGCGACGATCTCGCGGACGGCCCGGGCCCGCTTGCCCACGCTGTCGCAGAGTTCGACCCGCAGGTCCGGCCGCAGGATCGCCAGCAGCACGCCAGGAACACCGCCGCCGGTGCCGACGTCGAGCAGATGCTCGCCGACGGCGAGGTGTGGAGCGATGGCCACGGCGTCGGCCACGTCGCGGGAGACGAACTTCTCCACGTCGGTGTGCCGGGTGAGATTGAGCCGCTCATTCCAAGACCAGAGGCTCGCCGCATACGCGGCGAGCCTCTGCACGGCGTCGGGTGATACGGTCAGACCGAGCCGCTCGCATTCTGCGGCGACCGCGGCGGCAAGGTCTGCGTGGGCCGGTTGCTGCTGCGTCACTTGATGAACAGCATCTCGCGGTAGGTCGGCAGCGGCCAGAGATCGTCCGGCAGGATCGTCTCGATCTGATCCGCCGTCTCCCGCAGCGCCAGCATGGCCGGGATCACGTCGTCGTGGAAGTGCTTGACTTCCGCGCGCAGGTCGTGGCCTCCGTGGGCGAGCGTCTGCTCCAAGGCCTCGATCCGCTGCTCGAAGGTGCCGACCAGCTTCGTGAGCTTGTCGAGCGTGCCCATGTGCACCGTCTGCCCCAGGGACTTCAGCTTCGAAGCCGTATCGACCAGTTCACCCTGGTAGCGATAACCGGCGGGCAGGATCATCGTCTTGGCGATCTGCACGGCCGAATTCGCCTCGGCGTTGATGTCCTTGCAATACCGCTCCATGTAAATCTCGTAGCGGCTGCGCATCTCCCGCTCCGAGAGCACGCCGTACTTTTCGAACAGGGCGATATTCTTCGGCGACACGAGCACGTCGAGCGCCTCGGGCGTCGCCTTCAAATTGGGCAGCCCACGACGCTTGGCCTCTTCCTGCCACTCCGCCGAGTAGCCGTTGCCGTTGAAGATCACCGCCTTGTGGTCGGCGACGATCTTCTGCAGCAGCTTCTCGATCGCACCGTTGAGCTTGGAGACGTCTCCGCCCGTCGCCTTCTCCAACTCGTTGGCGATGTAATCGAGGCTCTCGGCCACGATCGTGTTGAGGGCCACGAGAGGCCCGGCGATCGACTGGCTGGCCCCCACCGCACGGAACTCGAACTTGTTGCCCGTGAAGGCGAAGGGGCTGGTGCGGTTGCGGTCGCCGGCATGCTTCGGCAGTTGCGGCAGCGTGTCAACTCCCACGGTGAGGGTGCCGCTCGACTTGCTGCTGGTGGCCTTCCCCTTTTCGATCTGTTCGAACACGTCGGCGAGTTGTTCGCCGAGGAAGATCGAGATGATCGCCGGCGGCGCCTCGTTGGCGCCCAGGCGGTGGTCGTTGCCGCTGGCGGCCACGACCGACCGCAGGAGGTCACCGTGCAGGTGGACGGCCCGGATCACCGCCGCACAGAACACGAGGAACTGCATGTTGGCATGGGGCGTCTCGCCCGGCTCGAGCAGGTTGCCCAGCCTGCAGCCGATCGACCAGTTGACGTGCTTGCCCGAGCCATTGATGCCCGCGAAGGGCTTTTCGTGCAGCAGGCAGGCCATGCCGTACTTCTGAGCCACCCGCAGCAGCGTCTGCATGATCGTCTGCTGGTGATCGGTGGCGATGTTGGCGTTTTCGTACATGGGCGCGATCTCGTATTGCGACGGCGCGACCTCGTTGTGCCGCGTCTTCACAGGCACGCCGAGCTTGAAGAGCTCCCGCTCACCTTCGAGCATGCACGCGAGCACCCGCTCGGGGATCGCGCCGAAATACTGGTCCTCGAACTCCTGACCCTTCGGCGGCCTGGCGCCGAAGAGCGTCCGGCCGGTGACCACCAGGTCTGGGCGGGCAAAGTAGAAATTCCGATCGATGAGGAAGTATTCCTGCTCCGGGCCGGCCGACGCCGTCACCTGGCCGATGTCCTTGTGGCCAAACAGGGCGAGCACGCGGCGGGCCTGCTTGTCGATGGCCTGCATGGAACGCAGCAGCGGCGTCTTCTTGTCGAGCGCCTCGCCCGTCCACGAACAGAAGGCCGTCGGAATACAGAGCGTGGTGCCGTTGGGATTGTCGAGGATGTAGGCCGGGCTGGTCGGATCCCACGCGGTGTAGCCACGGGCTTCGAAGGTGGCGCGGAGGCCGCCGGACGGGAAGCTCGAGGCATCCGGCTCGCCCTGGATCAGTTCCTTGCCGGAGAACTCGGCCATCGCATGGCCGTCGCCGGTCGGGGAGAGGAAGCTGTCGTGCTTCTCGGCGGTGATCCCGGTGAGCGGGTAGAACACGTGAGCGTAGTGGGTGGCGCCCTTCTCGATCGCCCAGTCCTTCATCGCGAGCGCCACCGCGTCGGCAATGCCCGGGTCGAGCGGCTTGCCCTGCTTGATGGTCGCCTGCAGCGCCTTGTAGACGCTCTTCGGCAGCCGATCCTTCATCGCGGAGTCGCCGAACACATTGGCGCCGAAGATCTCGCTGGTGGGCGTCTCGCGGAAGTTCCACGCCTGACCGTTGGACTTGTAGCTGTTGATGGCGGAGATGGCACTGGCACGGGCACTGGTCATGGCAAGGTCCTTCTTCTTGAAGAATGCGCACAGGACGCGCAAGGAAAGGGTGGATGCTGGTTGAAAACCACGCGGACCGCCGCCAGAAGAAGTATTCAACGGCCCGCTGATCTTCGCGAAACATTCGCAGACTAGCGGCGCTGCCGGACCAGTTCAAGTAGCTGGGGCCGGCACGGTCGCTGACGCGGCTACCGCGACGCCGTGGTGCGGCTGACTGGCTTCGCGACGGGGCGTGCGGCCACCGACCGCCGTGCCACCTCGAGCGCCGCATCCAGGAACGGGTCGCCGGCCTGGGCCACGAACACACCCGCGGCGGGCCGGGCCACCGACTGCACCTGCAGGTCCGGCTCGACGCCCACACGGCTATAGGGCAGGCCCTTCGGCGAAAAGAACTTCGCGGTCGTCAGACGCATGCCGACGCCACCCACATCCAGCGGGAAGATGCCCTGGATAGAACCCTTTCCGTAGCTGCGGGTGCCGACGAGCGTGGCCCGGCCATGATCCCGCATCGCCCCGGCAAAAATCTCGCTCGAGCTGGCCGACTCGCCGTCGATGACCACGACCAGCGGCATCCGCCACGTGCCGGGACGGCTGGCCGAGTAATTAAAATCCTCCTCAGGGCTGCGGCCCCGTGTGGCCACGACGAGGCCCCGTTCGAGGAACAGGTCGGACACATCGACCGCCGACGACAACAGGCCGCCGGGGTTGCCCCGCAGATCGATGACCAGCGACCGCATCCCGGCGACGTCGAGCCGACGCAGGGCGGCCTCCAGGTCGGCGGCGGTGGTTTTCTGGAAGGAGGAGATTTTCAGGTAGCCGACGCCGGTCGCCGGATCGAGCATCCGCACGTTCTCGATGCTCGGCACCTCGACATGCTCGCGGCGGACCGTGATGGCCCGGGCCGGGGCCGGGGCCCGCAGCACCGCGAGCGTCACGACCGAGCCTTCGGCTCCCTGGAGGAGTTGGGCAGCCTCGTCGACGTTCATACCGCCCAGGGGGCGACCGCCCACGGCCACCAGGTGATCGCCGGCCCGAATGCCCGACCGCTCGGCAGGGCTCGCGGGAATCACGTGCACCACCAGCAGCCCGTCGTCGGCGCTTTTGAGTTCCACCCCGAGCCCCACGAAGTTGCCCTCGATCTGGGCGTAGAGATCGTCGAGCTGGCCATTGGTGAGGAAGGCCGAATACTCGTCGAGCCCGCCGACCGCGGCGGCGGTCATCTCCATCAGCGTCACGGCCGGCGGGATGCCGAGCGTCGCGTGCCCCGCCCGCGCCACCCAGGCGGCCAATGTCTCCGCCTCGACCGGCGACGTGATGGTTCGTCCAGCCGTGATCCGCGACACCTGATCCCGGTACAGTGCCCGCCGCTCGGGGGTGGCCTGCGTGGCATAGAGCGAGACGAACGTCGGGTCGTCGATCGCCACGTCCATCGTCAGGCAGCCCCTCGAAACGAGCCGGGCGAATTGCGGGGCTTCGACGTGGTGGGAGCCGATGCGTCCGAGCACCTCCGCATAGAGCCGGCGGGCGTCGGTCTCGGCGAGTTTGCCCAGCTGGGTTCGGAAGGCGTGTTCGCAGTGCCGCCGGGCCAGATCGCAATGGATCTTGGCCAGGTCATACCGCTGCTGCACCTCGGGGGCGAGGGCGCCCTTGCGGGCCGCCGTCTCGCAGAGGGCCACCACGTCGGCCCACCGACGCTCCCGCTCGAGCACGGTGGACCGGGCCACGAGATCGTCCTGCACCCCGACGATCTCCGGGACGCGAGCCGTCTCAGCTGGATGCCGTGCCGCGGATTCCGCCGCCTGGACGCCGCCGCCGGCGAGCGCGAGGCCGATCGCGACCACGAGCGGGGAGACCATCCGGCCGGAGACGCTGGCCGCCAGCCAAGCTGTCAGGACCGTGCGGAACCGACCCGGGTGGACAAGAGATGCGGCCGGGCGAACCCGGGCATGGCCACACGTCGAGGGGATGACGACGGTCACTGACGGCAATCCATTCGCAAGGCCGCACACAGACGCGGCAGGCATGCGGTCTCTCCGTTGACCGCTCGCGATTATGGATCACGTTCAGACGCCGGTCAAAAAAATCGCGGCCCGGCACGCCGTGGATTTTTTCCCCCGGCCGAAGCGGCCACGGAAAGCCGATGGCAACCCTCATCCGCGGTCTCGGCGACACACCCAGGCGACACCTTGGTACGATGGAGCTCTGCACAAGAGGCGCTCCGGCATACGCATGGCCCACACGACCCGCACGACCGAAACTAGCGGCACTCCCGCAGCCTCCCCGGCCGCGCAGGCGGCAGACTCCCCCGGCCACCCAACGGCCCCGGCGCATGCGGCCACATCCGATCCGCAGCCGACGCTGGTGCTGCTCGACCGCGCGCGGCAGGGAGACGGCACGGCGATCAACGGCCTGCTCGCCCGGCATCGCGCGGCCATCCGCCGGATGATCGACCAGCGGATGGATCGGGTCGTGCAGCGGCGCGTGGATGCCAGCGATATCGTGCAGGACGTGATGATCGAAGCGAACCGCCGCCTCGGCGACTATCTGGCCAACCCGACCATGCCGTTCCAGCTCTGGCTGCGGCACATGGCCCGGGATCGCCTCATCGACGCCCACCGCCGGCATCGCGTCGCCGCCAACCGCAGCCTCGACCGCGAGGTGTCGCTCACCGTCGCCGCGGGGCAGGATCATTCGCAGGCCGACCTGATGGGCCAACTGGCCGACCGGGAGCTCACTCCGGCCGCGGCCGCGACCTGGCACGAGCTGGAGAGGCGGTTTGCCGCCGCGGTGGAACAGCTTGATGAGGACGACCGGAAGATCGTACTGCTGCGGCACTTCGAACACCTCTCCACCGCGGAGGCCGCCGAAGCGCTAGGACTGTCGAAGCCCGCGGCGGGCATGCGGTATCTGCGGGCGATGCGGCGGCTGAGGATCCTGCTCGACGGCGGGTTCGATTCGATGGCGATCGAGCAGGCCCGGATCGGCCCTTGAACGGTTCGTCGCACCCCGGGTTCCCCGCCCGGCCCAGCGGCCTATCATGCCCGAGAGGCCCGTCATGACTCCCATCACCGCATTCCGCACCCGCGCCGTCGACACGCCGCTCCCTCCCGGTGACGAGGAGCTGCTGGCGACGTTGGTCGAGGAGCTTTCCGAACTCCGGGGGCCCGCGTCCCAGGCGGCACTCGAGCAGCTGGCCGCCGACCACCCGCGACTTGCCGGACAGCTCCGCGAACTGTTCGCGGCCATGATGGTGACCGACGCGGTCGCCGAGCAGTCGACGATCTTTTCTCCCGATGGCCGCGGGGACGACCGCAGCAGCGTGAGTGGGTCGTCGCCATCCGTATCCTGGCCGACAGGAGGCACCGGCCTGCTGCCGGGCGTCACGCCGCTGCCGGCCGCCTTCGGCGACTATGAACTGCTCGAGGAGATCGGCCGGGGGGGCATGGGGGTGGTCTACCGAGCCCTGCAGAAAAGCCTGGGCCGCACGGTGGCGATCAAGATGCTCCTGCGGCGAGATCTGGCGACGCCCGCCGACCTGTCGCGATTTCGCAGCGAGGCCGAAGCGGCCGCGCAGCTCGACCATCCGGGAATCGTGTCGATCTTCGAGGTCGGCGAGTGCGACGGACACCCCTTCTATAGCATGCAGTTCGTGGAGGGTACGACGCTCGCCAAGCGGCTGCGGCAGGGTCCGATGCCTACCCGCGAAGCCGCGAGCCTGCTGGCGAAGGTGGCCGATGCCGTGCACGCGGCCCACGCGCGGGGAGTGCTCCATCGCGATCTCAAGCCCTCGAACATCCTCATCGACGGCACTGGCGAGCCGCATGTCTCCGACTTCGGCCTGGCCAAGCGGCTGGAGGCGGATGAGTCGGTGACCCACACCGGGGCCATTCTCGGCACGCCCTGCTACATGTCGCCCGAACAGGCGGCCGGCAGCCGCGGCGACGTCGGACCGACGAGCGATGTCTGGAGCCTGGGCGCGATCCTCTACCAGATGCTCACCGGCCGGCCGCCGTTCCAGGCCTCGAGTCCGATGGACACGCTCCTCGCGGTGCTCGAGTCGGATCCACCCGTGCCGCGGTCGATCGACCGGCAGGTGGACCGCGATCTCGAGATGATCGCGCTGAAGTCGCTACAGAAGCCGCAGGAACTCCGCTACGAGTCCGCGGCCGAACTGGCTGCCGATCTGCGGGCCTTTCTCGCCGGCGAACCCGTGGCCGCGCGACACGGCGGGTTCGCCGACATCGTCGCCCGTCTGTTCCGGGAAACCCACCATGCCGTGGTCCTGGAGAATTGGGGGCTGCTCTGGATGTGGCACTCTGTCGTGATCCTCGCGCTCTGCGTGACGACCGACGTGCTGGCCTGGCAGGGCGTGACCACCCGCTGGCCCTATCTCATCCTCTGGGCAGGCGGCCTGGCGCTGTGGGCACCGATCTTCTGGGCGCTGCGGCATCGCACCGGACCCGTGACGGCGGTGGAACGACAGATCGCGCACGTCTGGGGGGGCAGCGTGATCGCCAGCGTGATGCTCTTCTGGGTCGAGGCGTTGCTCGGCCTGCCGGTGCTCACGCTCTCGCCGGTGCTTGCCCTGTTGGCCGGCCTCGTCTTCTTCGCCAAGGCGGGGATTCTCTCCGGCGCCTTCTACATCCAGGCCGCCGTGCTCTTTGCCACGGCGCTCCTGATGTGCGTGGCCCGTGATGTGTCGCACATCCTCTTCGGCATCGTGAGCGGTGCCTGTTTCTTCGTGCCTGGCCTCAAGTATTTCCGCCAACGCAGCAGAGCGTGAGTTGGCCACGCGGTTCGGGGCTGCCCATGCCCCGTCGCCGGACGTTCGCTTCGGCCATCCTGGCCTCCGCTCACTCGATGGCGGCTCTCGGGACATGGGCAGCCCCTCACGAATTCCCCGCCTCGTTGCGAAGACTCCTCAGGTTGCGCATGAGGAGCCGGTCGGAGGCACGCGCAGGAGTCGGTGAACTTTGCCTGCAACCCACGACACACCATCTCCAACGAGCATGCGACGGCAAAGTCCGCCGGCGACGAGCATGCCGCAGCCGGCGAACCAATGCGGCACAGCGACACCCTGGCCGCTCCGTAAAGCGTGACCTAGCCCACGAACCAGGTCGCCAGCCAGTAGAGGCCGCCCGAGAGGGCCATCGCCACCGGGAGCGTGAGGATCCAGGCCAGCGCGATCTCGCGGACCGTCTCCGCCTGGATCCCCGACTTGTTGGCCCACATCGTGCCCGCCACGCCGCTGGAGAGCACGTGCGTCGTGCTCACCGGCATGCCGAGGCGGTCGGCCATCGCGATCGTCGTGGCGGCGACCAGTTCAGCCGCGCCGCCCTGCGCGTAGGTGAGATGCGTCTTGCCGATTTTCTCGCCCACCGTCTTCACGATCCGCTCCCAGCCGAACATCGTGCCGATCCCGAGGCAGAGCGCCACGCCCATCACCACCCACTCCGGCACGTATTCCACCGGCTTGGCCAGCTGCCCGGCCAGGCTCTTGAGCACCTTGCGGCGGTCCTCGGCCAGCGAGTCGCCAAACTGCCGCAACAGCGTGCGAACCGAGGCGCCCAGTTCGACAAGGTTGGTGCGCAGCTGCCAGCGTTCGTCGGGATGCAGGTCGTTGAAGCTCGCGCGGCCATCCAGGCTCGTCAGCACGCCCTGCACCAGCGGCAGCGGATCGAGCGTGGCGAGCACGACGTCGTTCGCCGGATAGGGATTGATCACGTCATCCACGAGCGCCGCCTCGACCACTTCGGTGGCCGATACGACGTCGCTCCGCGAGAGCCGCTCGACCCGGGATTCGGCGAGATGCCTGTCCTTGAGCGCGTCCATCAGGTTTGCCACCTGCGGATCGGACAGTTCGACCTCCAACTGCCGGGCCGCCGCCACTGTGGCGGTCAGATCCGCCGTCGAAGTGTTCAGGTTGAGGGCGTAGGACGCCGGCACGATGCCGATCAAGACCAGCATGATCAGCCCCATCCCCTTCTGGCCGTCGTTGGAACCGTGCGCGAAGCTGACGCCGGTGCAGGTGCCGATCAAGAGGGCGCGAATCCACCAGGGCGGCGGCCGGTCGCCGTGGGGCGGTTCGTAGAGCTCCTTGGCCGGGATCAGCTTCTTGCTGATGAGCAGGAGCAATGCCGCCAGGCCGAAGCCGATGGCTGGCGAGAGCAGCAGGGCCATGCCTACCTCGGAGGCCTTGTGCCAGTTGATGCCGCGGGCCATCGAGCCATGCTCCATGAGCGCGTTCATCATCCCCACCCCCATGATCGAGCCGATGAGCGAGTGGGAACTGGAGGCCGGCAGCCCGCGGTACCAGGTGGCGAAATTCCAGATGATCGCCGCCCCCAGGAGGGAGAGCACCATCGCCAGGCCGCGGCCCGTCTTGATGTTGACGAGGAGATCGACCGGCAGCAGGTGCACGATGCTGAAGGCGACGCCGATGCCGCCGGCATGCACGCCGATGAAGTTCCAGATCCCCGACCAGACCACGGCGGGCGTCGGCTTCATCGACTTGGTGTAGATGACCGTGGCCACGGCGTTGGCGGTGTCATGAAACCCGTTGATGACCTCGAAACCGAAAGCGATCGCCAGAGCGACCAGCAGCAGGAAGAGTTGCCCCGTGCCAAGCGTGTTGAACGCCTCGAAAACTTCCATGAACGAACGCTTCCTGCAACGCTGCCTGGCGGGATCCAAAACCATGCGTGAAGCTACGGGGGACCACTGCCCGATACAAGCAGCAGCAGGACTTGCATAGAATTCTCATAATGTGAGCGGCCGGACAGCCGTGCGGCGAACCAGCGTGGATCCAGCCCCGTAGCAGCGGGAAGGAGCCGCGGCGACACTGCAGCGGGAAAAGGGAGACCTCCGACAGATGGCACGTGGCGATCGCCTGCGGGTGGAACGACGGCTGGCCGGCGCGAGCGTGGCGTACATGCACCACGGCATCGACGTCGGTGACGGCACGGTCGTGCATGCGCGGCCCGACGACTTCCGAAGCCCGCTGGCGGGCGGCCGGGTGGAACGGACGAGCCTGGCGGACTTTGCCGGGGGCGGCGCGGTGCTCGTGACGACGGAACCGCCCGCTGCGTATCCGCCCGACGAGGTCGCCACGCGGGCGCTCGACCATGTCGGGCGAGAGGGCTACTGCCCGGTGGTCGACAACTGCGAACACTTCGCCACCTGGTGTGCGACGGGCGAGCGAGCGAGCCGTCAGGTCGACATCGTGCTGGCGAGGATCAGCGGTGCGGCGGCGCGGGTGGCGGCAGTGGTCTCAGCCCGCAGGCTCTTCGCAAACGCGGCGGTCGGTGCCGCCGAGAGGATCGCCGTACGGACGGCACTGGGCACGACCGTCCGACTCGGGCTGCGGACGCTTGTACCCGCCGCCATCGCCGGCGAGGCCGCGGCGCTTGCCGCCGAGTGGACGGCCCACCATGCCGGCCGCTCCGCCGCCGACAGCCGCCGGGCGGGCGAGGCCGCAGGACTCGCCACATCCGCTGCGGCATGCGGCCTCGCCGGTCTTCCCGCCGGGCCGGGCGGCGTGATCGCCGGGGCGCTCGCGGGAGCCGCGGTCTGGGCGGGCGGAGGGCTGGCCACGAAGATGGCGACAGCTGCTGTCCAGCATCAGCCGCGGTCGCGGTAGTCGG
>CAZOMJ010000038.1:0-7058 GCA_964581055.1 uncultured Candidatus Kuenenia sp. | reverse complement strand
GCCGATCTCCTCGTCGGAGAGGTACGTGCCCTGGCCGCGCAGGATCTGGCTGGTGCCGGGGGAGAGGAAGAGCATGTCGCCGTTGCCGAGCAGCCGTTCCGCACCGCACTCGTCGAGCACGACGCGGCTGTCGGTGCGGCTCGCCACCTGGAAAGCGATTCGGGCCGGCAGGTTGCTCTTGATCAAGCCCGTGATCACGTCGACCGTCGGCTTCTGGGTGGCGAGGATCAGGTGGATGCCCACCGCCCGGCTCTTCTGGGCCAGCCGGATGATGTGCTGCTCGATTTCCTTTCCGGCGGTCATCATCATGTCGGCGATCTCGTCGGCGATCATGACGATGTAGGGCATGGTCGTCGGGATGGCGGCCGCTTCTTCGTCGGTCTCCGGATTGAACCGCTTCAGCAGCTCCTCGCGGCCGAGTTGGTTGTATTGCGACAGATGCCGCACGCCCACCTTCGCGAGCATCGCATACCGCTCCTCCATCTTGTCGACGGCCCAGGCGAGGATCGCCTCCGCCTTCTTCATGTCGGTCACGACCGGGTGCATGAGATGCGGCAGCGCCTTGTAGGGCGTCAGCTCGACCATCTTCGGGTCGATCATCAGCATCCGCACCTCGTCGGGCCGCCGCGTCATCAGCATCGACACGATGATGGAGTTCAAGCACACGCTCTTGCCCGTGCCGGTGCGGCCGGCGATGAGCAGGTGGGGCAGGCTCGCCATGTCGAAGACCATCGGGTTGCCCGCCACGTCCTTGCCGAAGTAGAGCGGGATCTTCATCGTGCGGCTCTTCGACTGCGTCTCCTCGATCACCTCGCGGAGGCGGACCATCTGGCGGGTCGTGTTCGGCACCTCGATGCCCACCGAGTTCTTGCCCGGGATCGGGGCCACGATGCGAACGCTCGGCACCCGTAGCGCGATGGCGAGGTCGTCGGCGAGGTTGGCGATCTTCGCCAGGCGGAGCCCCGCCTCCAGCTCGATCTCATACTGCGAGATGACCGGGCCGGTCTCGATCTCGACCACGCGCACCTTGAAGCCGAAGTCGGCGAACGTCTTCTCGAGCACACGGGCCCGGTCGCGGACCTCCTGCTCCTGCTCGTCGAGCTGCAGCTGTTCGGCCGGCAGCAGCAGTTCGAGCGACGGCAGTTCGTAGGTGGCTGTCGGATCGGGGGCCATCTGGATCGCCTCCGGCTTGCGGCGGCGGCTGGCCAACGATCTGATCGGCACCGCAGGTCGTGTCTCCTGTGCGGCTTCCTGTTCGTCGTCGCCCGCGTCTTCTTCCGTGTCGGCAGCGGACTCGTCGAGCGAACCTGCCTCGTCCTCGTCCAGGGCGACATCGCCCTCCAACACGGCCGGCTTCTCGCGGCGGCGGACGCGAATCGCGGGCTCCGAGCCATCGTCGCCGGCGGCGTCACTCTCCTCCTCGTCGACGTCCTCGCTCTCGTCATTCACGCCAGCGGTGCGGAGCCGCAGACCGGGGAACGCCGAGGCAACGTCACCCATCATTTCGTCGGCAGTGGCCTCCTTGCGGGTGCGGGAGGCGATCCTGGTGCCGAGATGAGCCAGACCGGCGATCAAGGCGACGGCCATGCCACCAATGGCCGCGGTCGCCGCGGCGATGGCCCGCAGAACGAGCGCGTCGCAGGCGAGAAACAAGCCTGCCCCGGTGATCGCGGTCACAACGATGGCAGCGCCCGTCTTGGCGAAATACACCTCCGAAAAGTGCCGTCCCATGGCGCCCGCATGGCCGCCAGGTCCCCAGATGGGCCTCGCTACCCAATCGGGCAGGAACATCGACAGGAGCGTGCAGACACCGACCACGGCCACGATGGCTCCCGCCGCGCGGAGCGGCAGATCGGGCATGGCCCGGCGTCGAAGCAGCATCAGGTCGAGGCTGGCGACAGCGGCGACTGCCAGCCACGCTCCGAGGCCAAACCATTCGAAGAGTCCGGAAGCCGCGGTGGCCCCCAGGAAGCCGCAAGCGTTCGTCGCCCGCGCATGCGGTGGAAATCCATAGGACACGGGCGGGTCGGCCGGGTCGAACGTGGCAAGAGCCGCGATCACGAAGAGGCAGCCGGCCAACAGCGCCAGTGCCGTCAGATCGCGAAAACGGTCGCGTGGAAGGATGGTGGGTTCGTCAAACGCTTCAGCGGGCCTCGCCGCGGGAGCGGCGTTGGACCGGGCCGCACCGCCAAACTTGCCGGGGAACGGGGTAGGCACCGCCGCCGAATGGCGGGCCGCAGTCGCGGAGGCGAGAGACCGATCGACAAAGGCCATCTGGGAGTCCTTTCCTTCCAAACGCGCGAGATCCATTCAAACTCTACAGGCCGGTTTGGGGCACGGCGGCGACGCCCGCGGACCGGGCACGTCCCAGCCGTGACGGCCCTGACGGTTGTGGCGGATGCAGGAAATCTGCCGGCGTCGTAGATTGCCGCGGCCGAACACCGTGAGCGAGCACCCTGTCAATGACCAATCCATGGATGACCGACGTAGGCCTCGGCGTTGCCTTCGGTCTGGCCGCCGCGCTCTTCAGCGCGGTCTCCTATCTCGTGTCCCGCCACTATGGTCTGGCCCAGCGGGCTCTGGGGCGGCCGGGCGTGACGCTGCGGCTGCTCGCGGTCTCGCACCTGCTCATGGCGGCCGTATGCATCCCGCTCACGTGGGCCGCGTGGCCCGCCACGCCGCCCTCCGTGAAGCTGTTCCTTTTCCCGCTCGCAGCATCGGTCGGCTTCTACCTGCTCGGGCAGTCGGCCCTCTTCGCCGCCCTCAAACGGGCGGAGGCGTCGCGGATCGCGCCGCTGCTCGGCCTGAAGATCGTGATGTTGGCGGCCATCGTGTCGTTCGTCCTAGGGCACGAGCTCGACGCGCGGCAGTGGCTGGCGGTCACGCTGAGCGTGGTGGCGGCGGCGATGCTGCAGATAGGCACGGGGGCGGTGCCGTCGCGGGCGTTCGGCTTCGTGCTGTCGAGTTGCCTCTGCTTCGCGATCGCCGACCTCTGGATCCTCCGGCTCATCGACGGTCTGCAGTCCGGGTCCATGGTGTCTGGCGGCACGATCAGCCGTCTGCATGCGGGTGGTCTCGCCTTGACGCTCACCTACGGCCTCTGCGGAGTGCTCTTCGCACCCCTGGCGATCATGATGCGGCCGCATGCGCGGGCCGACTGGGTGGCCGCGGCGCAGTATGCCTCCGCGTGGCTCTTGTCGATGGTCGGTCTCTACTGCTGCTTCGGCCTGGTGGGCGTCGTGTTCGGCAACATCCTGCAATCGACGCGGGGCGTGATGTCGGTCGCACTCGGAGCGGTGCTTGCTCACCTGGGCTGGCACGAACTGGAGCAGCGGATCGATCGGGCCACGCTTCTGCGGAGACTGGCCGCGGCCCTGCTGATGACCGCCGCGATCACGCTCTATGTCATCGACCTTTCGTAGCCCGCCACGCCCATCCGCTCTGTGGCGGCACGTTTTCAACGTGCCGAACGCGCGAGGTTGCCTGCCAAAGCACGGCCCCGCCGGAACGGCCGATACTCCGTCGCTACGGCGAGGATACCCCTGAGGCTCCTCCGCATCAGCCGATTCCGGCTCCGTCTTCGATCTGGTCGGGAGGTTGCTACACTGCCGCCTACGAGACACACCGCGTACTCCTATACCATCTCACACCACAAAGAGTGCCACGATGTCACGCCTGCTTGCGACGCTGCTCGGTTCGTTCGTGATCATGATCCTTGCCGCCGGCCAGTCGCCTGCCGCTGAACCGGCCGCGGAGAAGGCCCGCACGCTCCGGCACGTCGTGCTCTTCAAGTTCAAGGACACATCGACCGAGACCGACGTCGCGCGAATAGTGGTCGCCTTCCGCGACCTGCCGGCGAAGATCAAGGAGATCGCCGGTTTCGAGTGGGGCACCGACGTGTCGCCCGAGGGCAAATCGCAGGGGCTCACGCACTGCTTCCTCGTGACCTTCAAGTCGGAGGCCGACCGCGACGCCTACCTGCCGCACCCGGCCCACAAGGAGTTCGTCGCGATCGTGGGACCACACGTCGACAAAGTCTGCGTGGTCGACTTCTGGTCGCACGACTAGCGTTCTGCTTCGAACCGTGGGGGAGCGTTGGTGCTTTGACTCGTGGGAGCACGTTTTCAACTTGCCCAAGTCGAGGCATACGACTCACCCGCAGCCGGTCGTGAACCCGCCGAGACCGAAGTCGCGAAGGTGGACGATCGCCGGCGGCTCGTCACGAATCAACAAGAACCCAGCGAGGCAATGGCCGTCAGGCCAGGATGCCCTTCACGATCTTGCCGTGCACGTCGGTGAGCCGATACCGGCGGCCCTGGAACTTGTAGGTGAGCCGCTCGTGGTCGATGCCGAGCAGGTGCAGGAGCGTCGCGTGGAAATCGTGCACGTGCACGCCGTCCTTCACGATGTTGTAGCCGTATTCGCAGGTCTCGCCGTAGGTCGTTCCGGGCTTGATGCCGCCGCCGGCCATCCACGTCGTGAAGCAGCGCGGATGGTGGTCGCGGCCGAAATCATTCCCCGGCTTGTAGAGCCCCTGACAGTAGTTCGTGCGGCCAAACTCACCGCCCCAGATCACGAGCGTGTCGTCGAGCATCCCGCGGGCCGCGAGATCCGCAACGAGTGCGGCGGCAGGCTGGTCGGTCTGCTGGCACTCCCGCTTGATGCCGCCCTTGAGCCCGCCGTGATGGTCCCAGTCCTGATGGTAGAGCTGGATGAAGCGGACTCCACGTTCCGCCAGCCGCCGGGCCAGCACGCAGTTGGCGGCGAACGTGCCGGGGTCCTTCGCATCGGGGCCGTATTGTTCCAGCACGTGGGCCGGCTCGTCTGAAAAGTCAGTCACCTCCGGCACGCTCGACTGCATGCGGAAGGCCATCTCGTAGTTGGCGATCCGCGCCGTGATCTCGGCGTCGGGCGTACCCTTGAACTGATGTTCGTGCAGCTGCCGCAAGCCATCGAGGAGCTGCCGGCGATTCTCCGGCGACACGCCCGCCGGGTTGTTGACGTAGAGCACGGGGTCGCCGCCGGAACGGAACCGGACCGCCTGGTGCTTGGTCGGCAGGAAGCCCGCGCCCCAGAGATGCGACATCAGCGGCTGGCCGCCCTTGTCTTTCGTGACCAGCACCACGAACGAGGGCAGGTCGTCGTGGGCGTTGCCGAGGCCGTAGTCGAGCCAGGCGCCGATGCTCGGCCGCCCCGGAATCTGCGAGCCGCTCTGCATGAACGTCACGCCCGGCCCGTGGTTGATGCTCTCGGTATACATCGTGCGGATGAAGCAGAGCTTGTCGGCGATCTTCGCCGTGTGGGGAAGCAGTTCGCTCAGCCAGGCACCGGAGTCGCCATACTGGGCGAACTTGAAAGGAGAACCGACGAGCGGGATCGAGCTCTGGTTGCCCGACATGCCGGTCAGCCGCTGGCCGCCGCGAACGCTATCGGGAAGCTGCTCACCGCTCTTCTCAACGAGCAACGGCTTGTGGTCGTAGAGGTCGAGCTGTGAAGGCCCACCCGACTGAAAGAGGTAGATCACCCGCTTCGCCTTCGGCGGAAAATGAAATCCGCCCAGCACGCCACCAGCGCCTTCCGCAGCCGTTCCCTCGGCGGCAGCCGCCCGCCCAAGCATGTCGGCCAGCGCCATGCCGCCGAGCCCCATGCCAAACGAGTTGAGCCAGTCCCGCCGGTTCATCGGATATGCGTGCATCGGATCACCTCTTCACGACGCAGCCGTCGTAGTTCATGAGCGCATTGATCACACCGGCGGCGGCCGCCACGTCGACGGCCGGCAGGGCAGAGTTGGGCTTCGTGTCGCCGATCGCGACCAGCTTGCCGGCGTCTTCGGGGTGGGCCCGATACCATGACAATTGCTCGGCATGCATCCGTCGCATAATCGCCAGTTCTTCATCGTCCGGGCGACGGCTCGACAACAGTTCAAACCCACGGGCGAGCACGTCGTCCGCCTGGCCCGAATATTCCACCAGCAGCTTCTCGGCCAGCACCCGTGAGGCCTCGACGAACTGCGGACCGTTCATCAGCACGAAGGCGTGGAGTGGGGTATTGGTTGCGTCGCGTTTCGCCACGCAGACCACCCGCTTCGGCACATCGAAGCTCTCGAGCACGGGGGCGGGGCCGGTCCGCCGCCAAAACGTATACAGGCTCCGCCGGTAGAGGGCTTCTCCTTTGCCGGCCGCGGCTGGCTTGAATGACTCCGGCAGGTCGTAGGTGTTCACCGGTGGGCCGCCGGTCTTGTCTATCAAGAGCCCGCATGAGGCCAGCAGACCGTCACGGATCATCTCCGCCGGCAGCCGGTGGCGAGGCCCGCGGGCCAGCCAGAGATTGAGCGGATCGTCGGCCATCACCTGGGTGTCGGCGATGCTCCGCTGTCGGTAGGTCTGCGACAACATGATCGTCTTGAGGAGCCGCTTCATGTCCCAGGCAGCGCCGGCCGGGCCAGAGTCATGGAGGCCATACGAATCAAAGCCGTGCGAAAACTCCCACGCCAGCCAATCGAGCAGCTCTGGATATTCGGGCCGCGTCGACTGGCTCCCCAGATCCTCGGGGCTCTTCACAAGGCCGAGTCCGAAGAGCGACTGCCAGATCCGGTTGACGGTCACACGCGACAAAAGGGGATGATCCGGATCCGTGAGCCACCGTGCCAGCCCCAGCCGGTTCTTCGGCTGATTGGCAGGGAAGGGGGGAAGCACTTCCGGCGTGCCTGGCTCGACCGGTTCGCCCCGCTTGTCGTAGTCGCCACGGTTGAGCACGTAGGCCGGCTTCGGCTGCGACAACTCCCGCATCACCATGATTTCCTGTGGCTTCTCGGCGAGGTCGTCGCGGAGCCTACGTGCGGCTGCAACCGCGGCGCGCTTCGCTGTGGCCATCTCGTCGAAGGCAGCAGCGAAATAGCCGCCGATCAGTTCGCCATCCTGCTTCGTTGCCACGGCATGCTTCATCGCACCGGGCTGGAAGAGGTCGCGGACCTCCAGGTTCGAGAGGCGCCGGCCGAACACACGGAAGTCGTCCACCAGGCCGTCCTTGAAGCCGTGGTCCCGCATCCGTTCGCCAAT
>CAZOMJ010000037.1:0-3908 GCA_964581055.1 uncultured Candidatus Kuenenia sp. | reverse complement strand
AAGGCGGCCCGTTGACGTCAAAGGCTCTCGACAGTTCGTTACCTCCCTATCGACTTCGACTGCTTCCTGGCGGACAACCACCTCCAGGTGCGGGTCTTGCACCCGCGGGATAAAACACACCATTCACGACGCACGCCCGCGACGCAAGCCGAGAGGAATGTGCGATCCATCCCCGTGCGGCAAAGGATAGGTCGGCCAATGGCACTTCGGCAGATAAATGGTGCCAGCCACCAAATCTGGGTAATTTGCAGCTTGCCTAGTTTTGGTGGCTGGCACCGTTTTCCGTGTCATACCGCATGATGAGGATCGTGGCGGCCAGGACGACGGCCGCGCCGATCGCCGTGAGCGGGTCGAGCCGCTCACCGAGGAGCAGCATCGCGATCACGACTCCGAACACCGGCACGAGATAGGTCGATGCCAGCACCACCGTCACGGGCAGCTCGTGCAGCACGTGAAAGAGCATCAGCATCGAGAGGCCGTAGACGAAGAGCGTGAGAAACCCGAAGGCGAGCCAGCCGACGGCGTCGAGCCGGAAGAGGCTCTGAAAACAGCCGGGCTCGCGCCAGAGCAGAAACGGCAGGCTGCCGATCGTCGCGGTGACGTAGCTATAGATGAGAATGTCGCGATCGGGAAACCGCCCCATCAGCCCCTTGCAGTAGACGTTGTAAAAGGAGGCCCCGAGGCAGCCGCCGAGAAAGAGGATGTTGCCGAGCAGGTAGCTGTGGCCGAGCAGCGAGAGGTTACCAAGGTCCTTGGCCGACATGAGCAGCACGCCCGCCAGGCCGATCGCGAGGCAAGCCAACCGCAGCCTCGTCACCCGCTCGCCGAGCAGGAGCGACGCGAGCACCGCCGTGATGACTGGGATCAAAAGGTAGAGGATCGCACAGCTCGAGGCCTGCCCGATAACCGAGCCCCAGGTCATGCCCAGCTGCGCGACAAGCTGCCCTCCCACGCCCGCGATCGCAAACTGCAGCCAATCTCGCGCGGTGGGCCTCGCCGCAGCGGGCTCTCCCGGCCGCTGCCACCAGAGCAACGGCAGGAGCAGCGGCGTGATCACGAAGAACGGGAGAAACGCGATCGCGAACGGCCCGAGCACGTCGCCCGGAATGTATTTGACGGCGGTCGGCTGGGCCGCCCAGATGAGGTTGGCCAGCACGAGCAGCGCGACGTTTTTCATGGGGCGGCCTTGGCCGACGTCGGCTCGAGCCGCAAGAAGCCGCCGTCGCGGACCACGCCGAGCTTCGCGTCGACCGCGGCATCGACCGGATCGGGGCCGGTCTGGCCGAGCCGGCGGCGGATCTCCTTCCGCAGCCACCAGAACCCAGAGTTCCACGAATAGAGGATGTTGCCGTGTGGCTGGCCGTTGACGGTGCTGATCGATTCGTTGAAGGCGGGCACATGCGCGATCTCGCGTTCGATCCGCTCGGCGAGCAGCCGGTCGATCTCGGCGGGGTCGGCCCCGTGCACCTCGGCGAGCAGGTAGTTGGCGGCGTCGTTAAGAAACCACGAGCCGCCATAGCAATAGACGCCGCTGTGGCCGGGGAGCAGTGAGCCGTCGGCCGTGGAGATCACCCGCAGGCCGTAGGGCGACTTCACCTTTTCGCTGGTCCGGAAATGCGTGAGCACCTGCTCGTCGGTGAGCAGCTTGCGGCCGAAGACGGCATACGTGAGCGTCGCGCCGTAGAGCGTGTCCTGGCCGAGCGTGTCGGGCTTCTTGCGGCTGGTGGGCATGAACCCCAGCTTCGCGTTGAAGAGCGAGCGGTAGGCGGCGATCGCCCGGTCGATCTCCTCAGTCGTGACGCCGAGGCCCAGTTCCTGCGCCGCCAGCAGGGCCCCGCAATGAAAACCCTGGTTGCTCGTCGGCGAGTCGTCGTCGTCATAGGGCAGCACGTCGTGGTAGGTCTTCCAGCCGCCATTCTTGGGCACGCCCACAAGCGGTGCGGGCACGAAGAGGCCGTCCTTCTCGTGGGTGCGGATGAAGTCGTAGGCCCGCTTCACGAGGTCGGCGTTGACGGTGCCACCAGCCCGTTTCATGAGCACGGCCCAGATCAGGTAATACTGGGCGTTGTCCTCGTAATCCATCCGCGTCCAGAAGACGGCCCGGTTGGATTCGACGGTCTTCTCGGGATCGTCGAGGCCCATGGCCGTGTAGAAGCCGTCGGTCACCCACTGCTTCCAACCGTAGGAGAGGCCGGAGATAAAGATGTAGCGGCCGTCCCGCGGCTGGTCGGCGGCGTCGCGGGCGAGATTGCGTCGCAGGAGATAGAGCGACGTGTTGCGGAGAATCGCCTCGACGGCCGAACGGTTCCAGCCCTTGGCGTTGGCGACGGCGAGGTGGGCCGCGACCTGGGCGTCGTAATGGGTGCGGGCCGGGCTGGCGAACACCCACGTCGTGAATCGCAGCGGCTGCCCCGGGGCGATCCGCTGCCAGCCGTCCATCTGATATTGATAGATGTCGCGTGCGTCCTCTCCCGGCCCGACGATCATCGTGTAGGGCTCGCAGCCGTCGCCGGTTGTGATCTCGAGGCGGTGGGCCGGCGGATCGAAGCCCACCTGGCAGCGGTTTTCCCAGAGGCCGGGAGAGTCCGGCGCGAGGCCAAACACCCGGTCGGCCGTTTTCAGCATCGCGACCGGGAAGGTCTGGTGTTTTTTCTTGCGGTCGCCGGCGTCATAAACGATCGGGCCTGCCTCTGGGCCGGAAAACGATGCCTGCTCGCCCTCGATCGTGAAGTCGAGCGGAAAGGCGACGGTGAAGCGGTGCGGAGCTGGCGATGGGTGGTCGGCGGCGGCGGGCTCTGCGGCGGCGGCCGTGACCTCGAGAACCCGTTCGACAAGCGACGGCGTCTTCTGCTCGAGCGACCAGCGGCACGTCAGCGGGCCGACTTTCTCCGGGCCCAGGATGATCGCCCTGCCCTGCTCCGACTGCGTACGAAACGAAACCGGCTGCCACTCGCCGCCGGGCAGCTTCAAGGCGACGCCCGCCGGAGCGGCCGGGGTAGACCGAGCGACGAGCGTATCGCCGGAGCGGTATTCGATGCCGACGGCTTCGCTCGCTGGGTCGCCCGCGCGAACAACGACCGGCCGGATCTCGACGACGTCGGCTCGCGTGGCGGGCGTGACAAACAGGATGCTTGCGACTGCCAGCGGGAGCAGCAGGATTTGTGAAGGGTTTCTCATCCCGATGAGCATGCGTGCGTCACGGTGGCCGCGGGAATGGCAAAACCTGCTGCCGGGCATATCAAATCCTGCCGCAACGAGACCGCGAGAGGGTTCCTAAGGGGATGAACGTGCCGGCGGCATGCGGTGTGTTTGGCATATTCCTCATGATCGCCGGTCGCTTTATGGCCGGTAATAGCATATCCTGCGGCCGGGCATATCATTTTCTGCACCTGATCTTCCCGCGCACCATGCGACTCGGCGGCCACCTCACTTCGCAGGATCAGCGGCTCGAAGCCGTCTTGATGTCGGCGAACGACGGCCTCACGCCGTTCCTGAAGACCCGCTGGGTGCCGTCGCGGTGGCCGGGATGGGTGCTCGACGTCATCCACAGCGACCAGCGGCAACGCGTCGGCAACGGCGACACGTTCACCCGCAAGGCCGGCACTGCCGCCCTCTACCGGCCGAAGCTGCGGTATTACGAATGGCAGACGAAGGCCGGCTCGCAGTATGAGTCGTGGGCGATCTTCTCGCTCTCTGGAAAGCTCGAGCGGACGTTCCTCGACCTCACCGCCGACGGCGGCTTCTGCCACCTGCTCGACCCCGACCAGTGACCTGCCCCCATGAATGACGCCAGTTTTTAAGTTAGGGTTTTGCCCTCCAGCAGACCAGCCCTGTGCGGTTGCCGAGGCGTAGCCGAGGCGACCGCACAGGGCTGCCGCGCCTCAGGAGCCGGGGGTCGGTACCCCAGG